>JBBQFG010000095.1:0-17990 GCA_038321765.1 Elainellales cyanobacterium | reverse complement strand
AGCAATGCCCGATTGAGCATTTAAGTAGGTGGGTTTAGACAAAAACCAAATTCTAAAACCCTGCGCCCCCCGCAGTGCGGGCGGCGCAGGGTTTTAGAATTTGGTTTTTTTCTAGGGTTTTTATTTTGGATTAAGCAATGCCTAATTTACAACCCCAAAAAAACCCGAACTATCAAAAACGTATTTATTTTTCAAACAAAAAAAAAAACAAAATTCTACACCCCGCCGCCGCCCGTTGGGGGGGGGGCGCAGGGTTCTAGAATCTTATATTTAATTAAGCCCACCTACTTACAACAGATGGCATTCCTAAAATTCTTATTCGGTACTCAGACCTGTACCATACTCCGGGCGGCAGCTTCTGCGGTTTCTACCGCACCATTCATATAGCCTTGAGACCCGACTGAGCAATGCTCGCCCGCAAACCACAGGTTGCCTACCCGTTCTACTTCAGACCCTGACAATGCAGTCCATTGACCTGGCAGATAACAGGAATACGACCCTAGCGCATAGGGTTCTGCTGCCCAAAAGGCACGGACGGCTTGAGGCTGTTGTACCGTACCAATACCGGGAAAAAGAGGTTCCAAACTCTTGCTGAGGGCTTTGGCATGGGCTTCGGGATTGCCTGCTCCTAAGACTAAACCCTGCTTGCCCGCCCGCAAATCAGTGACCCACCCGTTAGTTCCCACTCTATAGCGGGCGCTTTCCCAAGTGTTTTGGAACTCTAGGTCAGTGTAGATGCTGATGGTGGAGTGGTAACGGGTACGCCAGATGCGTTCACGGAAAGGGACAGCCAATTTAGTACTGGTACCATAGCCCAGTTGGCTAATTGCTTGACGTTTGACAGGGGGCAACTCGACATCTAGGTTTACCTGTCGCAACACGCTAAACGGAACGGTGAGTAAAATTCGATCGTAGGTGCGATCGCGGCTGGTTGATCCCTGTCGGACACTCACCCGGTAGCGTCCATCAGCGGTGGCTCGAATCGACTCTAGTGCTGTGCCCATCTCGATCGCATCGCCAACGGCTGTGGCTAGCGCTTGAGGAATGCGATCGTTGCCACCCACCACATGCCAGCGTTCGTCGCTAATGCCATAGGTGCTCCATTTCCCCACTTCCGCACCGATTAAGAAGAGCATGTTTAGGCAAGATTGCTCTTCAGCATCGCGGCCAAATTCGGTAATGTAGGCCACTCGCACAAGCTGGTCAATGACTGGGTCAATCGGAGCAGAGGCTAAGTACTCTGCCAACGACAGCCGATCGAGCTGTAAAGCGTGGGGATTGTGGGTGCGGTAGCTAAGGTCGCGATCGCCCAACCGCATCAAATCTTGGCTAATGCGCTCTGCCAGTGGCGAAAAGGCTTCGACTACTGCTGCATTGCTGATGGTTTGACCCTGAAAATAGAGAATTTCGGGTTCTAGACCCACATCAGCTTCCCGTAAGTCTGCCAGTTCTAACCCTAGCTCTGTGGCCAACGAGCGGACATGGGTATGGTGAGTATCAATGAACTCGCCTCCCATTTCTACCGTACCGGGGCGATTGGGTAAGTTGCTGAGGCTCCGCAGCCGACCCCCTACCCGATGGCTCGCTTCAATCACCTGCACGGCAACGCCAGCCTGCCGCAGTCGATAAGCAGCCGTTAAGCCTGCAATTCCAGCCCCCACAATCAGAACGGGCGTGTCTGCTGAACCAGACCGAGCAGCAGCAGGCAACTGGGGTAATGCCTGGGAAGGCGTGGTTAAGATGCCCGCGATCGCCACACCCCTCTGCAACACTCGCCGTCGAGATAGGCGTTCAGCCCATAGCCCTGACACCTCATCTAAAGGCATCTGAGTCTGAGCCGACGTTTGAGCAATTTGGTAAGCGCGCTGTAATAGTTGAGTTAATCTACTTCTCGTCATATAGGGTCATACATTAGTCAGATTGAACCGACTCTTTGCCTGTAGCGCCAGTCGGCTGGGTTTGGTTGAAATAGGTTTCTAAAACCTGCCGCACCATCGGGGCTGCGATCTTACCCCCGCCGCCATCTGCATTTTCAACGAACGCTACCACGACCACTTCTGGATTGTTGAAGGGTGCATAGCCCCCATACCAGGCATGAGACTTGCGGGGTGGGTCTTCAGCAGTGCCCGTCTTCCCCGCATTGGCAGGCAGCGTGGATACATTCATGGCTTTTCCTGTACCACTTGTAATTACCTGTCTTAGACCAGTTTGCAAAATTCTTAGCGTCTCAGGTTTGAGATTCAGCGACTCACGCCAATTTTTAGTTTCTTCTCGATCCTTGAGCAGGTGGGGTGCAATTCGATATCCGCCATTGGCGGGAACAGCAAACATCCCTGCCACTTGAAGTGGTGTCGCCTGCATAAATCCTTGCCCGATCGACAGATTAATACTGTCGCCGACATACCAATCTTCCCCGATATTTTCCCGTTTCCAAGCTTGATCAGGTACCAATCCAGATGACTCTTCTGCCGCCAACTCAATTCCAGTTTTGCGCCCAAACCCATACCGCTTACTCCACTGAATTAGCGGATCGCCACCCATGCGAATGGCAGTTTGGTAGAAAAAAGTGTCGCTACTCCATGCCATGGCTCCAGTGAAATTGAGCAATCCAAATCCCTGTCGGTTCCAATCCCAAAACTGAATGCCACCCATCTCAATGTAGGGACGGGTCATTAATACGGTATTTGGGGAAAACGTTCCAGACTCCAGTGCCGCAGTTGTGGTCACAATTTTAAACGTGCTGGCAGGGGGATAGCCTTGTAAGGCTCGGTTGACAAATGGAAACGACTTACCCTGAAGCTGTCGCCACTGCTCGTCGCTAATGTGTGTAGAAAATAGATTAGGGTCAAATGTTGGACGGCTAACCATAGCTAGCACGGCTCCGTTGCGGGGATCAATTGCTACTATTGCCCCATTGCGATCGCCCAACACCGTCTCGGCAGAACGCTGTAAATCTAGGTCTAACGTTAGCGACACATTATTGCCAGTGCGTGCAGACTTTTCACCCAGCACCCGCAACACCCGACCCATGCTGTCTACTTCAACCTGTTGACCGCCCCATTCGCCCCGTAACTGTGACTCAAACGCCGCCTCCACACCCATTTGTCCCGTCACATCCCCTAGACGGTAGCCATCTTTTTCTCGAGTCGCTAGCTCTTCATCTGTCATTTCTCCGGTGTAGCCTAGAACATGGGCGGCCAAATCCCCATAGGGATAATAGCGAACGGCCTCCCCTTGAACCTGCACTCCTCTCATTTCATGACTAAATTCTGCCAGAGCCGTAACTTGTGCAGGGCTAATGCCTCGAGCAATTCGCACCAGGGACGGAGACGTATAGCTAACTTGTTCTAAACGTTTTTGGATAGTGACAACAGGGATATTTAAGACCTTTGCTAGACGTTGTACAATCGGCTTCCACTCTGCTTCTTTGTTGGCAATAGGCCACAAAAACACCGCGTGTGATAAGCGACTACCCGCTAACGTTCTGCCCTTTCGATCTAAAATTCGGCCTCGTTCGGGTTGCCTAGGTATCAAACGAATACGGTTACTGTCTGCTAGTTGGCGATTATATTGCCCTTCAACTAGTTGCAGATATACTAAGCGACTGCCAATTCCCCCTACTAGCGCCAAGGTCACAGCCATCATCAGCAAAACCGATTGGTATTGCTTTCCAACTGTCCGAGCGCCCAGTTGCTTAACGACAGGGGTTTGTTGAGTAAGAGCCATAGGTTAATTTGACCGACGAGACCCAAGCTAAGGCAAAATCTCTCATTTAGTTTACCGCTAGTTGAGGAGGTTCATGACGATATCCTCAGACTGGCTACCAGCCTCTAGATTATTTTGTTGCAAGCCGTAGTCTACAGAGCTTCCAACAATACAACCTGAACGTGTCGGAATTGAGAATCCTTACAGCGGCTCTTCCGATTGCTCTAAATCTTCTGTTGGTAGGACTAAAGCATCCTAAATAGGAGTCAATCAAGTTGAACGATGTTGCGAACGCTCTGTGCTTGCAACATCGTTCAACTGCGTAAGTCCTAGCTTACTTGCTCAATACCCTGTATCTTCTTGCTCAATTCCTCAACTTCACTCTGGTGATTCGAGAGCGGTTACGTTACTGTAATTGACTAATCACAGAGAAATCGAATGGTATAAGGGGTGACCGTTGCTTTTTCCTAACTACCCAAAGATTAGATACGTAACATTTCTCACGTATTCTCAACTCAAAGGGAATACTGTTGTTTTGTTGAGTACCACCCTCACGATGCTGCTTGGTCGAGTAACTTTTACCTTGCACGACTGAGCATTGCCGTAAATCTTAGGTTTAGCAGGAATTTCTGCGGGGAATTGCCACATGGCTCAAACGATTGCAAAGGATCTGCCGACCGTTGAAACCAACACTAAATATGATGTGGAGCTTCACAAAGTATTTAAGGTCTATAACGGCGAAACGGCCGTACGGGGAATTGACCTTGGCATACGTCAGGGAGAGTTTTTTAGTATTTTGGGGCCTTCTGGGTGTGGCAAAACGACTACCCTGCGCTTGATTGCTGGGTTTGAAGAGCCTAGTGCGGGTGAAGTGCTGGTACGGGGCAAATCAATGGTGGGAGTGCCACCCTATCGTCGGCCTGTAAATACGGTGTTTCAAAGCTATGCGTTATTTGGGCATTTAACGGTTTGGGACAATATTGCCTTTGGATTGCGAATTAGGCAAAAAAGTAAGTCTGACATTCAGCGGATGGTTGGTGAAGCGCTGAGTCTGGTGAAAATGGATTCGTTTGCACGGCGTTACCCAGCTCAACTGTCGGGGGGGCAACAGCAGCGGATAGCGTTGGCAAGAGCATTAGTTAATCAACCTACGGTGGTTTTGCTAGACGAGCCACTAGGGGCGCTGGATTTAAAGCTCCGTAAGGAAATGCAGGTAGAACTATCGAATCTGCACAAAGAGTTGGGTGTTACGTTTGTGATGGTGACACACGACCAGGAAGAAGCTCTGAGCCTGTCCGATCGAATTGCCGTCATGAATGAGGGCAGGGTAGAACAAATTGGAACGCCTAGCGAAATCTATGATTTTCCTAAAACGCCCTTTGTAGCAGATTTCATTGGCGATACAAACTTGTTTGAAGGACCTGTGGAATGGGTGGATGCCAGTTTGATGAAAGTAACAACTCGTAGCGGGTTGAGTATTTTAGTGACACCGACAGAAACGTGCAACGGGTCTACGTCAGACCCCGTGGTCGTCAGTGTGCGGCCTGAAAAAATTCAGGTGGCGCTGGATGCACCCGAAAGCCGAATCAATTGTTTTGAAGGGCGATTGATGCACACAATGTTTTTGGGGACTCATGTCGATTATGTGGTGCAATTGTTGTCGGGCGATCGCGTTACTGTGATGCAACCTAGTCATGTCAACGGCTCTCTCAGCGCCGATGTGCCTATTTACATTCACTGGGCTGCCACCGATGGGTTACCGCTGGCTACACAGCGCACTGGTCAGTAGTTTTAGATGTTTCCTTTAAGCCTTACTCCAATTGTTAGCGCTAGCGGCTTGGGACGAGTTTGGTTGTTTCGAGCACACGTGAACCTGTCTGTTTTAAACGTATTTATTTTTAAGCGCATTTATTCTGTTCTGAGCGTCTTCACTTAGTAGGAGTATAGCGATGCCACCAGTTAACCCCTCTGATTCCCGCTTTTCTGGGCGATCGCCCCGCTTGTCGTCTAGTCGTCGTCGGTTTCTCCAGCTATCAGGTGCTGCCTTGTCTGGAGCCGTTTTGACCAACTGTGCCCGCAATATTGGCAGCACCACCACCGATGCCAGTCCGGCCTCTCCTGCTAGCAGCACAGGTGGCGGTGACAACACCTTACATGTTTACTCGTGGTCTACCTACGTCGACGATGATCTCCTCAAGAGCTTCGAGCAAGAGACTGGCATTAAAGTCGTTGCCGATATCTATGACTCCAATGAGACGATGCTGGCAAAAATGGTGGCCGGTGGCGGCAAGCAGTACAGCATTATCTACCCCTCCGACTACATGGTGGGGCAGATGACAGAGCTAAACCTCCTATCACCAATCGACAAAGAGCGAGTTCCGGGCTATGCCGATTTACTCGCGCAGTGGAAAAGCCCTTCCTACGATGTCGATAACACAAACAGCATCCCCTATGCGTGGGGTACGACTGGATTGGTTTACAACACCGAAGTTCTGACTAAACCCGTTACAGACTGGAGCTACTTGTGGGATAACAAGAAACAGCTATCGGGAAAAATGACCCTGCTGAATGATGTCCGTGAGGTGATGGGTTTTGCCCTAAAATCCCTAGGTTTTTCTAACAGCACCACAGATCCGAAGCAAATTGACGCTGCCTACAAAAAACTGGCTCAACTCAAGCCAGCGGTTAGCTCCTTTACAAGCGACGGCTGGCGCGACCAAATTGTGGTGGGTGATTTGCTATTGTCTCATGCCTACTCGGTGGACGGCATTGGCGCAATGGCATCAAACTCCAAGTTGAAATATATCATCCCAAGCAGTGGTGCCACCGTTTGGACTGACACCATGGTGATTCCTAAAAATGCACCCAATGTTGACGCAGCCTATAAGTGGATTGAGTACACGGTCAACCCAGAAACCGCAGCGGCAGCCTTGACTCGCCTAAAATTTGCCACACCTAACCAGAAAACCCTGGCACTACTGCCCCCAGAGTTGCGAGAAAACCCCGCCTTAATTCCGCCTGAAGCTGTGCTCAAGAAGTGTGAAGTGCTGGATAACGTCGATTCTGCCACTGAACTCTATGATCGCTACTGGACTCAGCTCACTAGCGCTTAAGGCTTAAGTTGGCCCTGTTTGTGCTACGTGCAAGCATGGCCAACCGTTCACCATACCCCTAGCCCTAACTTCTATGGCAACTTCAGCACCCCTTCCCCCGGTTCATGGTGCTCATTCCCCGGCCGATTCCGTTATGGCGAAGCTAAAGCGGAAGCTGGCTAGTTTAGTTCAGCCCACGGTACTTTTGGGGCCTGCCGGAATTTGGCTGTTTCTACTGCTAGTGGTGCCCACTTTAATGATTTTAGAGCTGAGCCTAATTCCGGGGTTTCGCCCAGGGGAAGCAGCAGGAGCTTACGGGCTGGGCAACTATACCAAGATTATTGAGTTAATCGACGGGCAGCCGATTTACCTCTGGGTGATTGTGCGATCGGTGCTGTTTTCAGTGGGCAGTATGCTGATTTGCCTGTTTTTAGGCTTTCCGGTGGCGTATTGGATTGCGGTGATGGCTCCCAAACGCTGGCAGAATTTGCTACTGGTTAGCTTTGTGTTGCCTTTGTGGACATCTTCTTTGCTACGCTCCTATGCCTGGATTACAATTTTGCGCCCAACGGGAGTGCTGAATTCTTTACTGGGTCTTTTTAAGTTACCAACGGTTGATATTCTCAACACTCAAACAGCGGTAATGATTGGATTGGCATACAACTATTTGCCTTATATGGTGCTAATTCTCTACTCTTCATTGGAAAAGTTAGACAAGCGTTTACTAGAAGCGGCCTCCGATTTGGGTGCGACACCGCAGCAGGGATTTTGGAAGGTAACAGTGCCCCAAACGCTGCCTGGAATTGCAGCGGGTTGTTTGCTGGTATTTATTACCAATCTCGGAGACTTTGTTGTGCCTGAATTGCTGGGCGGAGCATCTAGTATGACGATGGCGCGTTTGGTTTATAACCAATTTCTAGGCGCTACGCGTAACTGGGGCTTTGGGTCTGGGCTGAGTATGCTGCTGATTTTGGGCGTTAGTATTGCGATCGCCCTGCTGCTAAAGTACGGCGACCAAAAAGCAGAAGACTTTTAGTTAAACATGCAGCTTGTTAAATATGCAGCTTGTTAAATATGCAGCTTGGACTCATAAGCACTTAGCTTTTACAGAAGAACTCTCAATTCCTACCCGCTGACCCTAATCTCTTTTTGCTATGGCTATCTCCCATCCCTTTGCCAGATTCCGCCCGTCCTGGCAGTTGGTATTAACACTGCTGATGTTTGTGTTCATGTATTTACCGGTGCTGGTGCTGGCGTTTTTTAGCTTTAACGCATCGCCCTTTACTGCGGGATGGGGTGGGTTTTCGTTGCAGTGGTACGCAAAAATGTTTAGCGATGGGCGAATTCTTTCGGCCTTGCAAGATAGTTTGCTGGTGGCATTTTTAGCGGTGGCAATTTCGGCGGTGTTGGGCACGCTGATGGCGGTAGGGTTAGCGCGCTACAAGTTTCTGGGGAAGGGTTTGTATCAGGGGATGGCGTATCTGCCGCTGATTATTCCTGACATTGCGATCGCCGTTGCTACGTTAGTGTTTCTAGCCTCGTTGGCGATTCCTCTTAGTCTCTGGACGGTTGTAGCTGCCCATGTCGTGTTTTGCATTTCCTACATTGCCTTGGTGATTTCAACCCGGCTGACGGGCTTAAATCCGCACTTAGAAGAAGCCGCTCTGGATTTGGGCGCAACACCTCAGCAGGCATTCATCAAGGTACTATTGCCTCAGTTGATGCCCGCTATTATCTCCGGGTGTTTGCTGTCTTTTGTGTTGAGCATGGATGACTTGCTGATTTCTAGCTTTACAGCAGGAGGCGGCACGACGACCCTGCCAATGGAAATCTTTAGCCGAGTTCGCACTGGGGTCAAACCTGACATTAACGCCCTTAGCGTTGTGTTGATTTTGGGTTCTGGCATCTTGGCCTTTGCCGCGGAATATATTCGATTCAAAGGTGATCAACGCCAGTCAGACAGTTAGGTTTCTAGTGAAGCCGAGAAGCCGTGAACCCGTTCGAAACGTCTACACACAGGAAGCCTTTTGATAAATTTTCTATGAAGCCAACGGCTATCTGCTTGTGATCCGTCCTACGATCGCCAAATCTGGGGAGGTAGTTGTGTCAGAGAATGTGTTATGGCGATTGATCGCGCTGGGAATACGTTGCGGAATGCTACACAAATTAAGCGCTTGGCAGCCAGCGCGATCCTTAAGGACGGCATTAGCAAGGTAGATCAAGACGACCTATATGGTTTTAAATTGGGCGATCGCAGCCAATTGAACCTACAGGTACTTAAAATCAAGCCGGGAGCTGAGGTTGGAGCAGAGATCTTTCAACTCAAAGGCAAAAAGTCTAACGTGTTGAAAAAGATTGGGGCGATCGCCTTTAGCACCCTCCCTACCCGCCGCGTTCGTCAGCTTATTAGTCGCCTTTCGGGTCCAGTTAAGCTCAGTAAAGGCACTGCACCGCTTAGCACCGTTCTTAATGCTGGAGACTATTACCTACGGGTTTTCTTTATCGGCAATCAAACTCAATATCGTCTCAATCTAACGACTCAGCCCGTTTCCGCTGTCCCTCAGCCCATTCCCGGCACTCCCCAACCTATCCCCGGCACTCCCCAACCTATCCCCGGCACTCCCACAAACACGCCTCCGGTGCTGAGTGTCAACGCGGGCTTAGGGTTAGGGCGAGGAAGCACTGCCAGTTTAGGGGGTCTGTTAGCTGCAACCGATGCCGATACGCCCACTAATCGCCTTACCTATACGCTGCAAACTCTGCCAACCCAGGGCAGCTTATTTCGCAATGGTGTTGCCCTAAGCGTTGGGCAAAGCTTTACCCAGGCGGATCTCGGCAGCAATCTCGTCACGTATCAACACCAACAAATCGGCCGTCTAACTGATACCTTTAGTTTTGTGCTAGCCGATGAACAAACTGCACTCAGCGCCAGTTCGTTTCAAATTACGGCTGCACCCGCTAC
The DNA here is from genome assembly GCA_038321765.1 of Elainellales cyanobacterium. Lineage (GTDB taxonomy): Bacteria > Cyanobacteriota > Cyanobacteriia > Elainellales > Elainellaceae > CASBQJ01. Next base: position 8,231 of record JBBQFG010000095.1, on the reverse strand, counting down.
TACCACGCTCTATAACGGCACAGGGCTGCCAACTAGCCAAGGTTGGCTAGGCTTTGGACAGTTGCCGCTACCATCTCCCTTTAATCTTCCACCCTATCTTTCTGCCAGCGTTAGTACCGCCAGCCAAACGACTGGCTCAAACGGCGTGACCCTCAACACTCAAGTTTTTCCTGATCCAAACGCTAATCAAGGCTATGTAGGCTACGGCAACTACACCGCTAACTTGACGACTCAAACGCCACTGCTAGTTAATTCCGCCTTTCCCATGCTCGATCGGACAGACGGGTTTACCCTATCCTTTCAACTGGCGCTGACCACCGAAACCAGTGCAGCCAATCGGGCAGGCTTTAGTCTAACGTTGCTTAGCAAAGACTCGGTTGGGATTGAATTAGGGTTTAAGTCAACCGAAATTTTTGCTCAAGCTAGTAGTTTTGAAGCGGCTGAAAGCGTTGTCCCTGGGTTTAGCCTCAGCAACTCGGTCAATTATGCGATCGCCGTTAAAGACAATGGCTACCAGCTATTTGCCAATAACGCGCTGATTCTCAGTGGAGCCTTACGCACTTACAACTTCGACCCAACCACCAGCCAACCCAGACTTCCCTTCAACCCTTACGCCTTGCCTAATTTCCTGGTTCTGGGCGACAACACCGACCAGGGACGCGCAACCATAACCCTAGGAGCAGTTACGATCCAGGCATAGGGCACAGGCGATTAAGGCCTGAACCGCCGTCTAGCTGGAAACCTGGAGCGTCTCCAGCAAGAGAACTATAAGTCTGGGTAGTCCTAAATTGGTAAGGATTTTTTGATGGGCAAAGCCCGCCCATCAAAAAATCCTTACCTCAATACCACTACCTAAGTCTGGACATGACCAGGATTTATATAGATTCCTCATCTGACGGTTCTGGCTTCACCGCTGGTTTTTTTAGCTTCTCGGTCGTTTCTTGAACCTGATTAGCCACGTTTGAGAACGTTTCTTTGGCCTGTCCGGTCACTTTTTGGGTTGTTTCTTGAAGCTGACTGAATTTTTCCTTGGCTTGTCCGGTCGCCTGTTGCGTGGTCTGCTGCACTCGGTCGGCAACATCAGAAATTTTTTCTTTGGCCTGTCCGGTTACTCTCTGGCTGGTTTCCTGGAACTGACCAAGCTTCTCTTTAGCCTGTCCCGTCGCCTGTTGGGTGGTCTGCTGTACCTGACTCGCGGTGTCAGACAGTTTTACCTTTGCCTGTTCGGTCAGTTTCTGAGTGTTTCCCTGAACTTGACCCGCTACTCCAGAAATTTTTTCTTTAAGCTGGTTAGCGATCGCCTGTGTACCCAGTACGACTCCAGAAATATCTTGTTTCGTTCGAGTGTAATCGTCTTGAACAAAATCTTTGGCCTGAGCCACCTTTTGGGTGATTCCTGCTGTGTATAGGTCAGCGTGTTGAATAGCTGCTGCGTGAGCTACCACCCGCTTACTAGTCATACTGACAATTGCACTGGGAGGAAGAGCATACACGCCATGTGTTAGCCCACCCCAACCATCAGCGGCAAACAAATAGTCAACTACCGCTCCCGTGGCTCGGTGAATGCGGTAGTCAATCAACAGACCCGCTTTATTGCCCGTGTCTGTCCATACTTCTGCCTCAATTACATGCTCCACGGTGCTGGGCTTGCGGGGTTCATCGGCTACTGGAACAGATACCATGATCCCCTCTGAGCCAATACTTTCAATTTGTGCCCACGTGTAGCGATGGCGACCCAGCCCCAAAACTCCACTCTTGCAAGAAAAGCCTAGAACCTCGTGTGCCCCTGGATCTAACCACAGTTGACCCACCCGTCCTAACGACTCAGCCGTTTTTGGATCTAAGACTAGCCGATCTAATAAATCACTATGTTTAAGAGCCATTTCCAAATCTGTTGTCATTGCCAGCACTCCAAGTTGAGTTGTAGAAATTGGTTTACGGGCTTGGATACTTTTCAGCATAGGCGCTCTTTTGCGATTTAGGGACACCCTAGAGCAAATCGTTAAGCCTACGCCTTAACTCCAAAGCTATTCATGCCACAGTGGAAAGTGCTTCCTAACGCTCTTGGTAGTCTTAAATTGGTAAGGATTTTTTGATGGGTGGGTGAAGCCCGCCCATCAAAAAATCCTTATATCAATACCACTACCACGCTCTTTACTATGAGTACTTACAACGTGATTTACGATATTGTGCGGCAGATTCCTCACGGTACTGTGGCCACCTATGGCCAAGTGGCTGCACTGGCTAATCTGTATGGTAAGGCGCGTCTAGTGGGTTATGCGCTTTATCGGGTGGATATGCAAACTTCTGATGTGCCTTGGCACCGGGTGATTAATTCTAAGGGGGAAGTCTCAGAGTCGCCGCTACGCTATGGAACGGATTATTTGCAGCGATCGCTACTAGAAAGTGAGGGCATTGCATTTAGCCCTGCAGGTAAAGTAAATCTGCGAGAATATCTGTGGAGACCAGAAGCCTCACCTTAGACCTTGAATTTTTGGTAATCCTAAATTGGTAAGGATTTTTTAAGCGCGTTGCGCCTAAAAAATCAGACCCTAAAGTGGTTTTGAACTGCTCATTGATTAGACTTCTTGCGTGAATGTTTTTTCGTGAGCGTGAATCGTTTTCTGGCGAAGCCGGAAAACGATTCACGCAAGAGATCTATTGGACTACTTCCGTCTCACGTTCATGTCTTACGTTGCTTCTATGGTTTTACTTCCTTTCCCACAATCTTTTTGCCGCAAATCGTTTGCTCTTAAGTCTCTTGGTCACCCGATCGCTGCATTTGTGCTGACGTGTTTTCTGGCGTTAGCGGGCTGGCTAAGTTGGGGTAGTGGAGCGATCGCCCAAGTAGTTACTCCTGCCGATGCCAACGGGTATCAGTACCGGGTTGTCCATAGCCCTGATGGGATTGGCAAATTCTACATGGGTCGAGAAATTGCTCAGATCATGGGGCATCAGGGTGCAGCATGGCTAGAGCGACCCAGCCGAGATTTAGAAGAACAACCCGATCGCTTGCTAGAAGCATTAAATTTGCAGCCCACCGATGTTGTTGCTGACATTGGCGCAGGGACAGGCTACTTTAGCTTTCGCATTAGCCGCTTATTGCCTCAGGGCAAGGTGCTAGCGGTTGATATTCAACCCGAAATGATTGAGATTCTGAACTTTTTTAAGCAAGAAGATGCGATCGCAAACGTTGAGCCGATTTTGGGCAGCGACACCGATCCCCATCTGTCTGTCAACAGCGTCGATCTGGCGCTATTAGTGGATGCCTATCACGAGTTTGAATTTCCTAAAGAAATGATTGAGAACATCGCCATAGGATTAAAACCAGGTGGTCGATTGATTTTGGTGGAATATCGAGGCGAAAATCCATTTATTCCTATTAAAAGCCTTCACAAAATGACCCAAAAGCAAGTTAAGAAGGAAGTTCAATCGCTTGGGCTAACCTGGCAAAAAACACAAGAAACCCTGCCCCAGCAGCATATTCTGACCTTTAGTAAGGGTGAGTCAGTCAACGAGTCCGATGGGTAAGTTGTACTTTGCAAGGGTTAAAACTGGGGTAGTGGTATTGATGTAAGAATTTTTTGATGGGCGGGCTTCATCCACCCATCAAAAAATCCTTACCAATTTAGGACTACCCAATGCTTAAGCCTTATCGGCCATCCGGGCGGTACGGAACGTGACGTTTACGCCTTCATTGGATTGCTCCAACACCAACAGAGGGGTAGGTTTTGCCTTTTGGTCCCAGTGCATGTAAGCAATTCGCCCCTGAATTGTGGGCTGCCAACTTTCATCCGTACTATGGCTCATGTAAGTTTGTATGCACTGAATGAGCTGGCTGATAGTGGTAGAGGTAGGCTGAGCGGGTAGTTTAGACAGTTTAATCTGTACCCGAAACAGCACTGCCTTCTTGCCACCGGGAGTTTCCGTTAAGTCGTAATCTACATCAAAAATTTCATCCACTTGGCGGGGAGCACTGGCCATGCCCAGAGTTCCCTGATCTGCCTGTGATGGCCGCAGAGCCACAGCAATCTTCTCTTTGATCTTGATTTTCATCTGGTTGACGATCGCAAAATGGAACCTCTCTTCTTCCATTCGCATTCGCAAGTAGTCTAAATTAAAATCTCGTGAGTGAATTAGATCAGGGTTTTTCTCCATTTTGCTGATGGTGTGGAGTGCCAACTTCAGCTTTTTCTGAAGTTCCCCGTTTTTGTATTCTTCAAAACGCTTTTCTTTGGCAAGTTTGTCAAAGGCAATTTTGGTGTACACACCCAACCCCAACAGCAGCAGAAATAACCCTCCAGAGGCATACATCCAAAGCGACCCCGATTGAGGTGGGTTTGGCTTTGTGGGCGCTTGGGCAAGCGTAGTGTGGATTAAGATTTGGGCTGACATGGCATCCAGGCGCAACTTACAGAGTAGTGGTGTCTATGGCTTCAGAATGCCCCTTAATCTGGTATTCGCATCATAATTCACTGCAAACAGGCTCACGTTGTAATCACTTGTAATTAAACTTTGCAGTTTGGTAAGTAGTTCAACCTAAATAAAAACAAGATTCTAAAAGTCTGCGCCGCCCGCTGCGCGGGCGGCGCAGACTTTTAAGGTTTTATATTTAATTACGCCCATCTATTAGTGCAGTTTAGTAGTGCAGTTTAGTAGTGCAGTTTAGTAGTAACGGGGGTCGGGTGGTGGGTGGTGAGGTCATGATGTGACGAATTAACGTCGTACCAACCAACCTGTCTAACTTTTGGCACTGCCTCTTTTTATCATGACTGCTTTAGAACGTGTTCAAAAGCATAGCTCACAATTTTTACATAATCTTGACAAGCATATTTAAGAAGTTAGATCTCTGGCGTGGATTGTTTCCCGGCTAAGTCGAGAAACAATCCACGCCCTTAAGAAAGGCATTCATGCAGGAGGTTTGTTGGTTTAAGGGCTGATTTTTCGTGTGGTTCGCGCACGGAAAATCCAACTTTCTAGAGTACTTTTCAAAAAATCACTACAAGTTTAGGACTACCCAGTCTCTAATGAGTCCATCGCGATCGCCGTCCACGGGCATCAATGTGAACCAGCATGGGGTAACGTTTGTAGCGCCCCAACCCACCAGGCCACCAGGGGTGAAGCGCCCAGTAAACCTGATTGCCCGTCAGGCCATCGCAGTAAAAGTCGATCGCGTCTCCGACCAAGTGACGACTGCGAGAGGCTCCGCCTACCCGTTCATTAATTTCTGGAGGACGGTACCAACTGGTGACCCGAAAAGGCCGACCAATGCGATCGCGGGCTTGCTGGGCGAGGCGAGCAATTCGAACCATTGCATCTACAGTGGCTTGATTGGGGGGCATCCGGGTGCCGCCGTGAGTTGCTTCAGCCCAAGTGAAGTTACCGTTGGTAATAATTGCAGCATGAAGTTGGATATTACGAGGAGTCCAGCGAGCGGGTCGCTGCGGTAGTGGGGGCGGTTCTGGGGGCGGTGCTGTGTCAAGATTGCCCCGACTCACTTTTTGCATTCGCCGCAAATCGTCAAACAGCGACTGGATTGCTTTGTCGCGGGCTGGGGCAGCTCGCCACAGTTGCACCAAGCGAATCATGGCTTCGCGCTGAGCCTCGGTTTCTTCGTAAGAGCCAGGAATACGCTTGATAAAGGCAATCAGTTCTCGATCCATCTGGCGAGCCGCATCTACGAGAGCGACGGAGCCTGCACTGCCCAGTGATTGGGGATCAACTCCCAAACTGCTGACCGCAGCAGTACGCGAATCTAGCCCGCGCCAGAGTCGAAAGGCTTCGGTGAGGGCATTACGCTGATCCCCTTTCCCTTGGTAAAACTGGGGCAGTCGCTGCACAAACGCAATTAGTACAGGATCGATAATATCCAGGTTAGTTTCAGCAGACGTGTTGGTTTCTAAAGAGGCGATCGCCGCTTCTCGTGAGTCGAGCTGTCGCCATAGTTGCACCAAGCGTAACAGCGCCTCTCGCTGATTGGGATAGCCAGAATAGTTGAGCGTCAGCCGCCGGGTAAAATCCTGTAGGGGAGCATCCAGGTACGCCTCATCCTCCGCCTCTACATTTGCTCCCTGCGGGGTCTGCGCGTTAATTTGGGCGTTGAAGGAGGCGATCGCCGCCTGCCGAGTATCCAGCTTGCGCCAAACCCGAACGGCTTCTAACAATGCCTCACGTTGATAATCTAACCCTTCGTAGTAGTTAGGCAACCGCTCAATAAAACCCAGCAGGGCTTTGTCCAAATACGACAGGTTGCTGGGCAATTCGTCAGCTTTGTAATCGATCTCCAAGTCTTTGATGTAAGACTTTTTGAGCCGTAGCTCATCGGCAGGTTCTAGTCGAGCAGCCGTCGTATCTTTAGATGGCGGTATGTAGCCGTCTGCAATGACTTTCAGGAAGCGATCGCTGTAGCGTCCGCTGTCAATATCCCAAATATCGGTACTTTTCCAACCCTGAGCAGTGAGGCGATCGGTGACGCTGCGGACAGCATTGGCGGCAAACTGCACCTGTTGGGCAAAGGTACTCAACTGGTCAAACGGAATCCGGTTGGCCGGAGACATGCCCAACCCCACTTCGGTATCGGTCAAGTTGGGGCTTTGATGCACCTCGTACAGGGCAGCCAAGATTGACTTGTGAATGCCCGCCCGTTCTCCTTCAAACAAATAGTAATAATTACGTTGATCTGCTGTCAGCTCACCCATACCCATCCTGAAACGCAATCAAAATTCAATCCATCTGCTCAATCAGGATACTTCGTTCTGGGAAAGAGAGAGAAAAAAGGATGTTCGGCTTTGCCGTCAGTTTACAACGCCAATTCCGTACTGGCCAAACCCATTCCTCTGGCCGACTGCATTTGCCCTAAGACTTACATAGAGTTCAGAATCAGCCGAAGATAAGATCAACCCCTTAATCCTTTCTGCCGTATGTCTTTTGCTTCTCTTCAAACTCTCTCTTCCACGACGCTTCAGTCTATTCGGTTGATCGCGACGGATATGGATGGCACGCTAACTCGACGGGGTAAATTCACAGCCGATTTGCTGCGATCGCTTGACTCTCTCACAGCGGTCGGGGTGCCTGTAGTCATTGTGACGGGACGTTCGGCGGGTTGGGTGAATGGGGTCGTGTCCTATCTGCCCATAGCGGGGGCGATCGCCGAAAATGGCGGACTGTATTATCCGGGTGATACGGAACCCGAACTACTGGTGCCAATCGCCTCCGTTGCGACGCATCGCCAAAAGTTAGGGCAGATGTTCCGAGCGCTACAGCAGGAGTTTCCACAGATTCACGAAGCTAGCGATAACCGTTTTCGGCTGACAGATTGGACGTTTGGCGTGGAAGGGCTATGTCTAGAAGAGTTGCAGACGATGGGCGATCGCTGTCTTGCCCAAGGCTGGGGCTTCACTTACAGCACCGTGCAATGCCACATCAAATCGTTAGAACAAGACAAGGCAACGGCTCTGCTGCGCGTGTTACAAACCCACTTTCTTGGTATCACACCTGAGCAGATTTTGACCATTGGCGACAGCCCCAATGATGAAAGCTTGTTTAACGGCGATCGCTTTCCTCACTCCATCGGCGTTGCTAATGTGCTGCACTATGGCGATCGCCTGACCTATCAGCCAACCTACGTCACCACAGCCGCAGAAGTAGACGGATTTTGTGAAATTACACAGCTTGCCATAAAAAATAGACCTCTTGCGTGAACTGTGGTGTGGCGCTGCCGCACTACAGTTGGGATTCTGAGATATTACAAAATTCGGCATTGCTTAATCCAAATCACGTCACGCAGTTGGTCTAAGAGCTTTTTTGGGGCGAGATTCCATAACCATCCAGTCACAACAAAGTATGTGTCTGATGATACTCGTGGTGCTAACCGTACACATCTGAAGCTATGCGGAAATTTTCCTCAGATCCACCTCGATCGGCGTATTATGAAGAAGATTTCCTCAGATCCACCTGATTTGGCGACGTCCTCGCCGAGAAAGACGACATCGGGATCGCGCGCCATTTCCTGGGCGATGCCGCGGGCGACGGCCTCGCGATAGGTCAGTTCCGCCATGACCAGCCTCCATCGGCATAGACGTCGGAGTGGAGGATATCGGCCGACGGCATCGGCGCCGCCTTGCAGGCCTCCGTCGCGTCGTCCACCTCCCGGTTCACACCGGCCTCGATCGCTACGATCGCATCCTCGTCGATGCCGAACTGCGCCAGCCGCCCGCGGTAGAGCGGAATCG
>JBBQFG010000094.1:0-18087 GCA_038321765.1 Elainellales cyanobacterium | reverse complement strand
GCGGTAGCCATGATCAATAGGACGCCTCCCTGTCATTCCCGCGCAGGCGGGAATCCATCTGCTCGATAGGTGCCAGCGTCATTCCCGCGCAGGCGGGAATGACGCTGGCATGTCCTAAGCTTTATGACTATGGCTATAGGTGGAAGAGCAGCGAAACCGTCCTTCCACCCAAATCTGTTGGACTTTGTATTTCCCACGTGATCTAAAGCTTCTTCTCATGTCTAAACCGCTCAAGCACTTGGACAGCATTACGGCGTTATTTGTCGCCGTGTTGCTAATCTCCAATATCGCCTCTACAAAAATTTTGAATTTAGGGCCGCTGACGTTTGATGGCGGCACCATTTTATTCCCGTTGAGCTATATTTTTGGCGATATTTTGACTGAGGTCTATGGCTATGCTCGATCCAGAAAGGTAATCTGGCTAGGGTTTATGGCAGCGGCGGTGATGTCGGTGACGTTGGCGATCGTGGGAGCGCTACCCCCGGCGGCAGATTGGGGCAATCAAGCTGCTTACGACGCGATTTTGGGACAAACTCCCCGGATTGTCATTGCTAGTCTAATTGCCTACTTTGCTGGGGAGTTTTCCAACTCGGTGACGCTGGCAAGGCTGAAGGTGTTAACGCAAGGGCGGCGGCTTTGGCTCCGCACCATTAGCTCTACATTCCTGGGGCAACTGCTGGATACTGCTTTATTTGTGCTGATTGCCTTTGCAGGTATAGTTCCAAGTAATGTACTGATGGCGATCGCTGTCTCCAACTATCTGTTCAAGTGCGGTGTAGAAATTTTATTTACACCTGTCACCTACTGGATTACGGGCTGGCTAAAGCAACAGGAACAGGAAGACTACTACGATCGCGAAACAGACTTCAATCCGTTTCGCCTGTGGCGTACCCATTAAGCAATTGCAAAAAATCTTCTATTCCAACTGGGTAGTCCTAAATTGGTAAGGATTTTTTGATGGGCGGGCTTCGCCCGCCCATCAAAAAATCCTTACATCAATACCACTACCTCCAACTGAAGACGTGAATTAGTGGCATTGCCTAATCTGGGTATGATTTTTTTTTGAAAGGGACATTCCGCGCCCCTTTCAAAAAAAATCATATATGAAATCAGCAACACCGATGTGAATTATTTTCTGGCTTGCCGGGAAATAATTCACATCGGACGGCGATATTAGACGGACTGTGCCATTGCCTCTACGGGCGGCGCTACTGGCACAGACTGCTGGCAAGGTTCATTTGCCAAAAACTCCTGAAGCTGCCCCTCAATTTCGTCTTTAACAATCTGACGATATTCCATAAAGTGCTCGTTGTGGGCGCAGACGGCCAGGTAGTGGTCGAATACAGCGGGGTTGTTCCGCAAAATGCTCCACAAATGCCGCCAAAACATCCACCTAGTCTCGCGAACAAAGCCCTGTCGCCAGCAGACGATCGCCAGTGCCCGCAAGTCAACCAAACTAGGGATTTTGGCGGGGGGCTTGCACTTGGGCGCTCCCAGCATCAAAAAGTGGCGGTGTACCCGATCCAGGTAGGTGACGGGTTCATAAATCCGCCAGAACGCGTCAACGTATTCGTGGGCAATATCTTCAAGTGGGCGCGTGGGGGTGAAGTTAATCAATGTGGTCTGGTTGATGTTGCCGTCTTTCCCATCTCGCAGGCGACCTTCTCGCTCTAGTCGGTGCCACAAAGCCGTATTGGGCAGAGCTTGCAGCATGGCGAATGTGGTGGTGGGAATGGTGGTTTGCTCAACGAACCGAACAATGCGATCGCCTGCTCCCTTTTGCTCGCCATCAAACCCAATAATGAACCCTGCCATCACGCGCAGACCTGTGCGAGTAATCGCTTCAACTGCCTCTTCTAAGGAACCACGCGTATTCTGAAACTTCTTCGTCATCGATAGGCTGTCTTCGTCGGGGGTTTCAACGCCCAAGAACACCGCGTTAAAATTGCACTCCACCATCAAATCCATCAGAGCCTGGTCTTGAGCCAGGTCTACGGATGCTTCAGTGTTGAGGCTAAAGGGATACTTGTGCTCTTGCTGCCAGATTTTAAGGTGTTCTAGCAGCAGCTTCACATTGCGTTTGTTGCCAATGAAATTGTCATCCACCATAAACACGCTGCGCCGCCAGCCTAGTGCGTAGAGGTAGTCCAGCTCCTTAAGCAACTGCTCAGGAGTTTTAGTGCGGGGCTTGCGTCCGTAGAGCACAATAATGTCGCAGAACTCGCACTGGAACGGACATCCACGGGAGAACTGAACTGACATGGAGTCGTAGGCATCAAATTCAAGCAGGTCAAAGCGGGGGACAGGTGTGGTCGTTACATCGGGGCGTTCGCCATCGCCTGCGCGGAATACACCCTGCTTGTCACCGCGCTGCACCGCCGCAACAAACATGGGCAGGGTAATTTCGCCCTCATCCAAAATCAAGAAATCTGCTCCCGCATCGTGGGGCACATCGGGGACGGAAGTGGGATATGGCCCGCCCACGGCAACCAGCTTACCGCGCTGTTTGGCCTCGCCAATTTGATCGATCAAGTCTTGCTTTTGGACAATCATGGCGGAAAAGATTACCAGATCAGCCCATGCCCACTCGTCTTCAGTAACGGGGCGCACGTTGCGGTCTACCAGTTTAAATTCCCACTCTTGGGGCAAAATGGCGGCAACTGTGACGAGACCCAGCGGGGGCAGCAACACTTTGCGGTTAACCAGTTCCAGGATCTTTTCGTAGGACCAAAATGTCTTGGGAAACAGAGGGTAAACCAACAAAATCCGCATAGACTTTATACCTCAAACACTCGACAGACCACACGATTGCCCTCTTACTCTACCTTGAATCATTAAGGAGTAGACTTCTTGGGTGCATCGTTTCCTTATTGCTATCTGGTATGGGTCGATGCTGAATAGATCCTTGAGGCATAAGGAGCAGATTCCTGGTGTACGGGCGAAGCATCTGGCTAAGTAGTTCAACCTAAATAAAAACCAAATTCTAAAACCCTGCGCCGCCCGCACAGCGGGCGGCGCAGGGTTTTAGAATCTTATATTTAATTAAGCCCACCTACTTAGCACAGTAAACAAGACCGAAACATACTGGCCAGATGCTTCGCCCCTAACGCTGTCGGGTGGTTACTTTTGTAGGCGACGAGACGCAATGCCACGCTCGTTGAGCAAATCGGCAACGGTAGGGCAACGCATGGGCAGATTGTAGGTTTCGGGGCTAACGGCGTGGCGATAGGTGAAATGCCGATAGTTAAGGCAAAACCGATCCCAAGCAGCCATCTGAATTCTAAACAGGGCGATAAATACCTTAGTTAACTGCTGAGACAGAGGAAACCGCAGGTAGATGCGCTTGCCCAGGTAGGCGCAGACTGCTTCGATCGCCTGGTTCGCAGTGACGGGATGCCCCCCCAAGACTAGCTCTCTGGATTCGTCTGCGGCGGGTGGATGGTCGATTAGGTGGGCAATTACCTGGGCGATATCTTGCCCGTGGATAAAGTGAAAGCTGCCTTCTAGCTTAAAAAACCGAGCCAAGTTGATCCACTTAGAAATATTGGGCAAATCGGCTGACAGATGCGAGTAAGGTTTGGTATCGTCTCCTCCAAACACCAGAGTGGGGAAAACGGTCGTAATTTGGGGAGCGATCGCCAGTTTTGCTAAGCGTTGGTGGCAGTCGTATTTGGAGCGAATGTAGTCGGTGCCAATTTCGCGGGCTTGCTTTAGCGGCTGATTGTCCTGGTCTAAAATGCTGGCCGTTGAGAAATAAATCACCTGCTCACAGACCTCTGGGTCGAGCAAATTCATCAGCCGGATGGTTTTGACCACATTGACATCAAACACTTCAGCGGCACCGCCCCAGACCGCTGCGGTCAATACGGCCACGTCGATGGTTTTGAGCAATTTGCTGAATCGCTCAATATCGTGCATGTTGCCCTGAATTACATGTACCCCATCACGAGCTTCGCAATTAACCCGAAGTTTCTGAGGATCGCGGACAAGCAAAAATAGCTCGTGGGAGGTTTGTTGAATTAACGTGTCGGCAATGTAATGGCCAACACAGCCACTCGCACCCGTGACTAGAATTCGCTTCGGCGTCATGAGGAGAGGGTGTAAAGGATTGAATCTGTAACTAAGACTTGATTTTTTGTGCGCTTGGCGCACAAAAAATCAAGTCTTCCAGGCCGCTTTGAGAGCACCCTAGGCGATCGCCAGCAGTTGGTCGGACTGCTTTGCCGTTTCAAAGAAGAAGGCGGCGTTGTCTTCGGGGGTACCGGGAAGAATCCCATGCCCCAGGTTGAGAATATGCCCCTGATTGCCGGCTTTACGGATGGTTTCGAGGATGCGATCGCGGATCAGAGACTTGGGGCCGAACAGCACGCAGGGGTCAATGTTGCCCTGAACGCCAATGTCGGCACCCAGACGGCGGCGCGCTTCTGCCATATCGACCGTCCAGTCAACGCTGACAATATCCACTCCAGACAGCGCCATTCGCTCTAGCAATCCAGCGCTGCCGTTGATGTAGAGAATCATCGGGGTGTTGGGGTGGGTCGCTTTGACCTGCTGTACCACGCGCTGTTGGTAGGGCAACGCAAAGGTGTCGTAGTCTTGAGGGCTGAGATGACCCGCCCACGAGTCGAACATTTGCACCACTTGAGCGCCAGCGTCAATCTGATAGCGGACGTAGATGGCGATCGCGTCGGCTAGCTTACCCAAAATCTGATGCAGCATGGCAGGCTCTGAAAATGCCATCCCCTTGATGACGGTGTAATCTTTTGAGCTTTTGCCCTCAATGGCATAGGCAGCCAGTGTCCAGGGAGCACCAACAAACCCCAGCACTGTGGCATCATTGCCAACTTCATGCCGCAGCGTCTTCAAAATTTCGCCCACAAAGCTCAAGTGCTGCTCTGGATCGAGGTCATGCAGCAGATCTACCTGATCTTGCGTCCGCAGAGGCGTGTCAATAATTGGGCCACGGCTTTCAATAATGTCAAACGGAATGCCGATTCCGGGCAGCGGTGTCAAAATATCCGAAAACAAGATCACCCCATCGGGTCTAAAGGCGCGCCAGGGCTGAAGCGAAATCTCTACTGCAATATCGACCTGCTCTGACCGCTGCCGAAACGAGGGATACTTGTCGCGCAAATCTCGGTAAGACTTCATGTATCGTCCTGCTTGCCGCATCATCCAGACAGGCGGACGGTCTAATGCTTCACCACGGGCAGCTCTGAGCAGGTAAGGAACCTGGGTCGATACAGTCATTTCAAAGCGTCTCTACTAAAGGAACGTGTGTTGCTGGTTGATCACGATTGTTAGCTGGGAGCCAGGTTCCCGCGCGACAATGCATGATCGTTATAGTGGCCCAAGGGCTTGAAAAGGGCGACTGATTTCTTGAAGAGATGCGCCTCTACCAAAAAACCGACACAAAAAAATGGAGAAATCCCATTCCAAATGAATAAAGGGCTGCATCCATTGGTAAAAAATGATTATACGGGATGATGGGAACTGAATCGTTGCCACCCATTCAAAGGTTAACAATGCGTAAAAGATTTGTAATAGCCATGTCTTAGGCAGCGATCCCTCAATAGATTTCAAAATGAGAACTGCTATGGCGTAGAACTGTGAGCATAGCCCTACCTAACAGACCCGATAGAATAGAGGTTTACACTAAATCTTTTCGTATGCTCCCCAGAGAAGACCTGCTGAAAGGAATTGAAAACCGCGAAGCAGCGGCACGAGTGATTGACCAGGCCGATCAAGCGATCAAAACCTGGGAGGTGGTCTGCACCGATTTTCTGTCGCCGCCAGAGCTAGCAGAGGTGCAGCAGATGTTTAGCCGCCTTACCGATGTGCAGCTATTGCCCTGGGGTGGCTACCCGCAGGCCGAGCGGCAGCGGGTGGCGATCGCCCGTACCGATTTGCCGCTAGAGGCTTCGCAGGTGGCGATCGCCGCCCTCGACATCAACGGCAACTTTTTGTTTGACACAGCATCTCACCGAGATTTTTTAGGATCGCTGCTGGGTGCGGGGCTTGTCCGCGAGAAAGTGGGCGACATTATTGTGCTGGGTGAACGGGGGGCGCAGGCGATCGTGGTGCCAGAGCTGGTGGAATTTTTAGAGATGAGCCTAGTACAGGTGCGATCGGTGCCGGTTAAAACCCGCCGAGTTGACCTCAGCGAACTAAAAATTCGTGAACCCAAGAAAAAAGAGCTGACGACGGTAGAAGCATCGCTCAGGCTAGATGCGATCGCCTCGGCTGGGTTTGCCATGTCGCGCGGTAAAATGGTGGACTTGATTAGCGGCGGCGATGTGCGGGTGAACTGGAAAGACATTACCCAGCCCAGCCACCCGCTCAAAACAGGCGACTTGGTGGCGATTCGCGGCAAAGGGCGGCTGGATGTAGGAGAGATTGCCATCACCAAAAAAGACCGCTACCGCGTGCAGCTTACCCGCTATCTGTAGCGTTGCCGTGGGCTATAGCTGATTTTTTGCTACCGTAGGCAGAACATTTTGTACCCTAATTCCCGCTACAGTAAGGGGATAAATAAGGGGATCAGTTCATAGCTCAGACTTGCAGTGGAGTTGCTCTCACAACGTCCCCGTGCTGCATAATTCTGGAATGGTAACTCTTGCACTGTTTTAGTGCGTCAGCTCTATTCTGAAATAACTGTAAGGTCTGAAATATTCGTAAGGGTAGATGTTGCACCGTTCTGTACATCCTTTCTGTGCACCTGCTTTGCTGAATTACCCCAAAAAAGTCCTGTATTTCTGTAAAAAAGAGGCAATCGCGATTTGGACGAAACACTTCAGGTCTACATCAACAGGGTTGCCCGGATGACGCTGCCAGAAGCCCGTAAGTCGCAGGTGCAGCATATCCAGTCATCTCCTAAGTTTCGGCAACAGATCAACGGTCAGATTGACCCCATGCCGTTTCCTGGCTACACCGTGATTACACCTCCCTGGGTGGATGAATTAGAAAGTGGGGTGTTTTATGAACAATTGCAACAGTTGCAGCAGCAGATCGAGCGACAGTTGCCAGCGGGCTTATTGGTGCCGCTGCCCCCAGAAAGTTTTCACATGACTGTGGCAGATCTGATTTGGGACAGCGCATTTCAGCACGCCATTGACGAGAATCCTGAATTTGAGTCACAGTTGCGCGATCGCATTGCCGCCATTTTTCAAGAATATCAGCCCCTCCTACAAACGATTAAGCCCGTTTACTGGCAGGCATTAGGGCTAACAGTCATGACCCGCGCTCTTGGGGTTTTTCTTGCGCCCAAAAATGAAAGTGCCTATGAGCAAGTATTGCTGCTGCGTCGCGCTATCTATCAAGACCTAGGGCTAATCGCCCTTGGCATTGAACAGCAGTATTACCTGACGGCGCATGTCACGTTAGGCTACTTCGCCACCCTGCCCGATGATTTAGATCGCGAGCAGCTCAGCGACACCCTGAGTCAGCTTAACGACCACTGGCTAGACACCACTACCCTCCAGCCTTTATGGGTGCAGCGCGCCGAACTCCGCAAGTTCGACGACATGACACGCTATTACCGAAAAGGTGAATGGCCAGTCGTGCAGTTTTGACTTGAAGGCGGGAGGTCGTTTAAGGTCGTGTTTTAACTAATCAGAATAAAGGCATTGCTGATTTGAAGTATGAAATTTTTTTGAGAGGGGCGCGGAGCGCCCCTCTCAAAAAAATTTCATATCCGGATTAAGCAACGCCAAAGTAAACAACACGTCCAGACCATTAAGTAGATAGGCTTAATTAAATATAAGATCCTAAAACTCTGCGCCGCCCGCACAGCGGGCGGCGCAGGGTTTTAGAATTTGGTTTTTATGTAGGTTGACCTACTTACCTGATTGCCTCTATGTTGAGTTTTGCCAAGCAACCCACCATAGTACGTCCCCGATTGGTTGATAATAAACACGGTTAAGTCCTGAACCCATTCATTTGAGTAGGAAACCCTATGACTTCTAAAGTAAAACCCGCCAGCAAACCCCCTTATACGTTCCGTGCCGGCTGGGCACTCTTGCTCCTTGGCATTAACTTTGTGGTTGCCGCTTACTACTTTGGCATTCTCAAGTAACTAAAAAGTTCAAGAGCCTAGTCACAAGTTCAGACCCATCCTTATTTTTTGGGTAGTGGTATTGATGTAAGAGGATGTTTTAAAAGTGATCGGTTGTGATTTTAGGTACATAGTGATCCCCCCTAGCCCCCCTTGAAAAAGAGGGAACTGGATTCAAAGTCCCCCTTTCTAAGGGGGATATAAGGGGATCGATACCGTTTTTATACCAGCGACGGGACTTTAAAAACATCCTCTAAGGTTTTTTTGATGGGCGGGCGAAGCCCGCCCATCAAAAAAACCTTACCAATTTAGGACTACCATTTTTTGAACGATGCGTGCATCGTTTAAAAAATAGGGCTATGAACATTCTCAGTCAGCGAGTAGGGAGTCAAATAGGTTGATTTCCTACTCGTTCTTTTTCCAACTACTTCTCGGATAAACCATGTAAATTTCTGTAAAGACTCGAATGGTCATATCTTTACAGACGGCTGTACGTTTTATCCGTTTCCTAAACTATTCCTCTAAAAATTCCTTGTGGGCGAAATAGCAGTACTAGAGTCATCATCACTAGTGCTACACCGAGTTTATATTCCGAAGGAATGATAACAGTGCTGAGTTCTTGACTGATCCCGATGACATAGGCTCCAGCGATCGCCCCATAGGGATTACCAATGCCGCCCAAAATGACCGACGCAAACATAGGGATGATCAAAAACCAGCCCATATTAGGCCGTACAACTGTAATTAAGCCATACATGCCGCCGCCTAATGCCGTTAACCCTGCGGCCAGCACCCATGTCCAAATGACAACGCGCTCTACATTAATACCGGATACGCGGGCGAGGTCAGTATTATCTGCAACGGCGCGCATGGCTTTTCCCAGCTTCGTATGTTGGAGTAAGTAGTGCAGTGCCGCGATCGCCAGAATTGCCAAACCCACCACAACCAAACGACTTTGAGCAATCTTAATGCCGCCAAAGTCTAAAGCACTGGCAATTGGTAAATCATAGTTTTGATTGTCGGCTCCCCACAGCAATGTGATGCCGTTACGTAAAAATAGCGCTAGCCCAATTGAGATAATTATCAATGTGGTAGCAGTAACGCGGCGATCGCGCAGGCGTGACCACAGCAGTACTTCAGTCAAGAGGGCTGCCGCAATCGTTAACGCAATTCCTACCAACAGCGACAGCCCCAGATTTAGCCCACTCAGGTTGGCGGTTAGCGTTAGATAGGCTCCCAGCGTCATTAGGTCGCCGTGAGCAAAATTGGCCAACCGCAAAATGCCATAGGTCAACGTTAGCCCGACAGATCCCAGCGCTACAATGCTACCGATAGCTACTCCATTTACTAGCAGTTGAATCAGTTGTTGAGACATGGTTGAGCGATCGCGTGGTGACTAGCAATAACATTCACTAAGAGCGTAGCCGGAAAATACTAAGAGGTGGCGATCGCCAATCAAATAAGCTAACTGCTGGGCAGTGCCTAACTACCATCAAGAGTGTGGCTAATCCTCGATTTGGTAGTCCTCAATTAGTAAGGATTTTTTGATGGGTGGGCTTCGCCCACCCATCAAAAAATCCTTACATCAATACCACTACCCTCGATGTAAATCTTAAAGATCAATTTAAAAATTTTTCTTTATACTAGCGTCATAGCGTTCTAGAAGCTAATTGCTAATTGCTAACAGCTAATGGAGATTAAGTATGACGACGACTCCTGAGCTACAAGGAATTTCAAAAAACATCTCTCTAACGACAGAGATCAATCAAAAAAACCAGCTTGAATATAAGCTTACGCGTGGCATGGCGCGGGTTTTCAATGCATCTCAGATGGCGTTGGCAGAAGCCTATATCAACGGTTTAGAAATACCAGATTCAGCCCTTCAGGGGATAATTCACGCATCAATGCCTGGTTTGTTCAAGTACGCCCCTGGTTTACTGGCACCCTATGAATGGGTCTTAAACGAGAGCGATCGCATTGCTGAAAGTTCGCCAGAACTGATGAAAGTTCAGTATGACTTGCCACAAGCCATGCTGAATCAAATGTTGGGAGATTGGACGCTAATTTACCCCAAGTACAGCATGGGGTTGTGGGAAAGGGGAGCCGTTGATCTAGAAGCATCCCAGCGGCACATGATTGACCAGGTAATTGAGCGATTAGACATTCAAGATGGCGATCGCATTTTGGACTTTGGCTGTGGTTGGGGCTGTGTACCTAACTACATCCTCTCTAAATTTCCAAATGTGCGTTTTACAGGGCTGAACTTAAGCCACGAACAGTGCAATTACATGCGGCGCAAAATGCAAGATCCTGAAAGCTATTTAAGTTCAGGCCGATTCACTTTGCATGAAGGCGATTTGAACGACGCTCAGTTCTCAGAAAAGTTCGATAAGATTCTCTCGATCGGTGTTTTTTGTCATGTGGGCAATCTAACGAACGCCTTTCAAAAATTGGCATCCCTTGTTAAACAAGACGGTAGGGTATTTATTCATATCATTACCGTTCGTATTCCTAATAACTTTTCGTCTGGCTTCACACACAAGTACATTTTCCCGCACGGTCGCTATTGGAATTATGATGCTGTCCCCAATCACAATCAAGATCTAAAAACCGTCCAGCACTGGTACATCAATGGCATGAACTATCATAAAACGGCGATGGATTGGGTACGGCGTTTTGATGAAAGTCAAGAGAGTGTCAAACATTTGGATTACGGCATGGACTATCCTAAGTTCCGCCGGATGTGGCGTTTCTACCTAATACTGTTGGGGACAATGTTTGCTACGTGCGAGGGTGAATACAATGGAAACGGTCAATATCTCATGGTTCACGCGTAAGAATTTATGATCCACAGCCCAACATCTTTTACAGTCGAAAGCTGATCGCCATCAGTACCAAAGCACACACTCAAAACCCCGGCGACGATCGACAATATCGATGGTGTTCTTGTGGTTTGAGGAGAGTTCAACGTGACCGATGTGTTGATTAAGGGTGGGCGGATTGTCACCGCTGTAGATGACTATGTCGCCGATATTTTGGTGCGTGATGGGCAAATTGAGGCGATCGCCCGCGACATTCCAGCAGATGCGGCTGAAGTTCATCAGGCGGCAGGATTACTGGTGTTTCCAGGCGGGGTAGATGTGCATACCCACATGCAGTTTGACCTGGGTGCGGCTCAAACCGTGGATACTTTTGAAACGGGTACTCGCTCAGCGGCCTTTGGTGGCACCACTACCATCATCGATTTTGCCCTGCAAAAACAGGGCGAAACTCCCAAGCAAACCCTCGATCGCCGACTGGCCGAAGCAGAATCCCAGTGCTGTGTCGATTACAGCTTTCACATCATTCTGACGCACGTTACCCCAGAAACCCTAGCTGAATTGCCCGACCTGATTAACAACGAGGGTATCTCTAGTTTCAAAATGTTCATGGCCTACCCCGGCGTGCTGATGGTCGAAGATGCCGACATTTTTCGCGCCATGCGTAAAGTGGGCAGCCACGGCGGCATGATCAATCTGCACGCCGAAAATGGCGGTGTGATTCAGGTGTTGATCGAAGAGGCACTGGCGCAGGGCAACACGTCGCCCAAGTACCACGCCCTCACTCGCCCCAGCATTATGGAAGGGGAAGCGACGCATCGCGGCATTCGACTGGCAGAACTAGCGGAGATGCCTGTTTACTTCGTTCACCTCTCTGCCGCAGAGGCTCTAGAGTCTGTGGTGCAAGCGCGCGATCGCGGCATTCTAGCTTTTGCGGAAACCTGCCCCCACTACCTGTTTCTGACCGAGGAGGAGTACGATCGCCCCGGTTTTGATGCTGCCAAATTTGTCATGACACCGCCTCTACGCACCCACAAATGCCAGAACGAACTATGGCGCGGCCTGCGGTTTGACGACCTGCAAATTGTCTCCACCGACCACTGCCCCTTTTGCTTTAACGAGCAGCCCTTCGGCATTCAAAAGTCGAAGCAAATGGGTCGCGACGATTTCGAGAAAATTCCCAATGGTGCTCCCGGTGTGGAATTCCGCATTCCTCTATTGTTTGACGGCGGTGTCAATGCAGGCAGAATTAACCTCAACCGCTTTGTTCAATTGACTGCTACTGCTCCCGCCAAGATGTTTGGCTTATTTCCCAAAAAAGGAGCGATCGCCGTGGGCAGCGATGCCGACCTGGTATTGTTTGACCCGCTCAAATCTCACACCCTGAGCGCCAGTACGCACCACTCCAATGCCGACTACTCCCTCTACGAAGGCAGGCCTGTCACTGGCAAAGTCGAAAAGGTATTTTTACGGGGGCGACTAGTTGTTAACGGCGATGAATGGCTGGGCGCTCCCGGTAGCGGCAAGTTTCAGCGGCGATCGGCATCGGGACGGGTGATGTAATCTCGCGAAGAGAATCGTGTTTCGCATGTGCTATTCATTTTTCTACAAGGCGCGCTTTGCAGAAAAATAGATCTCCTGCGTGACTCGTTTCCCGGTCAGCCGGGAAACGAGTCACGCTCTCAAAAAAGCATTCATGCAGGAGGTCTAATATAGCCGTAGCTACTTTATTTAGGACATTTTTAGTGGCGCGCTTTGCGCGCCACTAAAAATGTCCTTGTCCTAACCGCGCTGACTATAGCTATAAATAGCGACACTAGGGCTGAATGGAGTGGGCAGCGATCGCGATCGCCTTTGGAAAAATTAAATGCTCTTGCACCTGAATGCGCTGATGGAGGGTATCGGCAGTGTCAGTTGGCAAAACAGGTACAGCCGCTTGCATAAGAATGGGGCCACTATCTACCGCCAACCTCACTAAGTGGACGGTGCAGCCCGTAACTTTTACCCCAGCGGTTAAGGCTTGCTCAATCGCGTTAGCACCAGGAAAGCTGGGTAACAGACTGGGATGTAAATTCAAGATTCGATCGGGAAACGCGTCGATTAAAACCTGCGTCACAACGCGCATCCAACCTGCCATGATGATCCACGTCACCCCATGCTGTTGCATCGTGGTAATAATCGCTTTGTCTAAGGCTTCGCGGTTAGAAAAGTCTCGGTGGTTGAGCAAGACGCTGGGAATGCCCCAGCGATCGGCACGAGCAGCAGCTTTTGCCGTGGGCTGATTGTAGATCAATACCTGCACTTGAGCATGGAGGGTTTTAGCAGCAATAGCCTGGGCGATCGCTTCAAAATTGGTGCCGCTTCCCGAAGCTAGGATGCCCAATCGCAGAGGTTCTCCGGCAAAATGTCGCGCCCAAACCTCTGGTTGAATTTCCGGCGAAATGAACCCGGATGCAATATTCTGTGACTGAGCCGACACCAAACCAGAATTCATAAACCAAACCAATATAAATTTTGGTAGTGGTATTGATGTAAGGATTTTTTGATGGGCGGGCGAAGCCCGCCCATCAAAAAATCCTTACCAATTTAGGACTACCTATTTCTTCACTATCTCATGCGGCACTGGTAGTTTAAGTTGATCGTCTGTGTTTTTATTATCTGTTAAAACGTAAATAGCTATGGTTCAGCTTCCAATTACTCTAGTTTTCCTGAGACTTGCGATCGCCCCCTGCTTATTGTGGGATGCCCTTGATGGACAGGTCACACGCTGGTTTTTGGTTGGCTACATTATCGCCGTTCTCTCTGATATCTTCGACGGCATTATTGCCCGCCGCTTGGGTGTTAGCACGGCCAACCTGCGGCAAGCAGATAGTTGGGCAGATGTTGCCCTGTATGTCTGTGTTGCCGCCGCTGCCTGGTGGGTACATCAAGATATTGTTCTGGCATTCCGCGTGCCCTTGCTAGTAGTTGTCGCAGCTCAAGCCCTTTGGTGGCTGGTTAATTTGGTGAAATATGGCAAACCCGCAAGTTATCACACCTACTCAGCCAAACTCTGGGGCATTACCCTGGTTGCGGCTACCCTCTCCCTGTTTGGCTTTAACTCCGGCGGTATCGCTCTCTGGATTGCCATCTTAGTTGGCATTGTTCACACCCTAGAAGAAATTGTTATGACGCTGCTCTTGCCCTCCTGGCAGCATGATGTGCTTAGTTTGGCTCATGCCCTACGGTTGCGCCGCGAGTTGAGTACTACTCAGAACCTGAATTAGCAACCCGTCAATGCACCTCTTCCGCAAACGTTGGCCAGGGTGTTCTACAGGCTTGCCACGCATAAATTCATACCTGGAATCAGCAAGGGCGATTTGAAAACGATTCACACAGAAGGTCTATTGACTTCAGGACTTCCCACGCTGGTAGCTTTTGAGGCGATCGCACGTGAGCCACCAGACCAGAAGTTTGAGGAATGGGGGGAAATTGATACACTAGTGGTATCTTGAACCCATCCTAGTGCCCAGCTTATTAAGATTCATGAGTCTGCTTCCCCAAACCTTAGCGTCTTTTCTGCCTGCGTTGCCCTTAGATAGTCTGCTTTCCACACAAGGCATTATGGTGCTGTTGCTGCTGGCCTACGCAGGTGCAATGTGGATGTTTTTGACCAGTGCTCCCAAGGTCTACACCATTATGGTGTCTGATTTACAGCTAGCACGGCAGTTCTATGAAAGTGTTCTAGATTTGGCGGTAGCCGATGTGCCACTGCACTATTACTACAATTACGAGCAGACGATTGGCGCTGCTGGATTCGATCCGCTGTATCTATCGGGTACTGGCGTAGGGTCACCAACCATGCAGAAATATAACAATCCCGATGGACTGTGGTACCAACTGCGTAAGAATACACAGCTTCATGTGATTGTGGGGGCTAGTTTAGGGCAAAAAAATAGACAACGCCATGTTTGCTTTGACCACGATTGTTTAGAACAAATGCTGCTGCGTATTCAAACACGCGGCGCGCAGTACAAAGTTCGTAGCGATAAGCCACTCAATTTTTTGGTAAAGGATTGGGACGGTCGGATTTATGAACTAGCAGAAGTTGATAACACCTAGACCTTACCAAGTAGGCCATCTTACATAAACTCGGTTCCCTCTGCTAAGTAGTTCAACCTAAATAAAAACAAGATTCTAAGAGGATGTTTTAAAAGTCCCGTCGCTGGTATAAAAACGGTATCGATCCCCCTATATCCCCGCGCTGGCGCGCCGCTGCGCTAGAAAAAAGGGGGACTTTGAATCCAGTTCCCCCTTTTTATAGACGCGAAGCGGCTTCCCGAAGGGTAGGGGGGCTAGGGGGGATCACTATGTACCTAAAATCACAACCGATCACTTTTAAAACATCCTCTAAAAGTCTGCGCCGCCCGCGCAGACTTTTAGGGTTTTATGCTTAATTACGCCCGACTACTTAGCACGGGCGAAAAATGACTGGGCGCTTAAGGAGTGGAGGAAGGTTCGGTAGATGGTTTAAGGGACGAGTCTGGGGATTCAGCCTGAGCAGAGGGCAACGGCAGGGGTGTGGCGGTACTCGTTTGTTGCAAGTTTAAGTTGAGGGTGTAGCGGCTAGTGCGATCGCCTGCGATGGCTGCTGTAATACCAATGGTGCGGATCGCAGACAGAACCGACTCTCCACCCAAGGGTAAATTGGGTATGGGCAAAGTGGTTTGAGCGTTTAATATCCGCTCAATATCTAGAAAAAAGTGCCCGTTATTAGCGGCCAGATCTGGTGCTAATACAGCAGATTGAAATGCCTTACTGGTCTTTAATGGCGACGCTGGCTGAGGCAAGATCTTAGAAACATCGTTTGTGCCCAACATCAAAAACGCAGTTTTGTCGTCTAGCCAGCCATGGGTAACATTGAGAGAGCCATAGGGAGATGTCCATTTGACGGTAGGCTGGCCGCTCACTTGGCTAGCGCTGACCTGAAACCGATAGCGGTCTGCCATTACTCCGTCTAACTTGGCCAGAGCTGCATCAGCAGACGGGCGATCGCTGGTTTGTACCAAAAACATGAAAGACAGGGCCTGTTTCCCTTCCGCTTGGGGTGTCGGCAGCAGCGCTAGGGCAAATTCCCCATCCATCCAGCTCAGCAAATTTTGCTCTAGGTTTAGCCCGGTAGTACTACTCAAGCCTTCCCGCAGCACGCTGGGATTAAGCGGATTGCGAGGGTTAATGGCCGCCCCCGGGTGACTATAAGCATCCCAAACTTGCCGAACGTTACCACCCGACAGCATCAGCAGGGCATCAGCAGGAAGCCGATCGGGCATGGTTTTGGCATTATTTTCTACCGTGTACCGAATCTGACTGTCGGACGGCAGCCAATTCACTCCCCGGACTTGCAATCCAGTAGATGCTAGCGTCACAGTGGCGGCCATTCCCTGATTGTGCTGTAACGGTGTTAATCCCAAAATGGGTGAGGGTTGGCTTGCATCGGCAGTGGCGATCGCCTTAGCTGCTGGCGCATTGACATAGAGCCGCCCAAACAAATTGTCGGCTGTTGTTTGACGAAATGCCTCTCGGTAGCCTGGTAAGGCTGCCAGTGCTGCTCCACCCTGATAGGTGTCAACCACGCTTTGAAGCACAGCTAGATTGCTGGCTGCGACAAATAAGTTATCGTCCAGCAAGGTGGTGGCATAATCGGTCTGGCCTTGCCCTTTTACTTGATGTAAAGACACACCTTTGTACGTTTGAGTGGTAATCGTTTGCTTAGCAGTAGATCTAGGTTTTGCCAAAGACTGAGCTGCTTCAGGGTTAGCGATCGGTAGAATCAGTGCAGCGGGTAACGTTTCGACCAAGCTGGTTGATAGCCCAGGCGCAATTGATGACTCAGCCGTGTCGCGGTCTTCTGGGAAAAACGCCAGGGTGGCCTCAGCACCCACCCAAGGTTGAATATCTCGTCCATAGTCGTAGCCATTAGCAGTCAGCAGGCGATCGCGCCATTTGACCAGCGCACCATCGAGTAGCGATCGTGTTTGAACAGTTCCATATTGTCTCAGTTGCTGCCACTGGGCTAAATCAGTCGAGACAGAAATGGTGCCCAGTGTGTTTTGTGGCAGCACACTTGCCCCGATAGGTAGTTCTGCGACTACTCGTGGAGTTTGTTGACGACCCAACCAAGAGCCGAAGGCCGCGCCGACTCCCACCGCGATCGCCGCTCCCGACAACACCAGTAGAACTGTTCTAGATAAATGCTTCATAGAACCTGCGTCACAAAGTATCTGGAATTGAGTCTGGACTAATTGCCGCAAACAGCGCTGAGTAATCAGCATCGGCTAACCCACTCTGGCAAGCCAGTTCCAAAATTCTGCTCACACCTGCTGCACTATCAACCTGTAAACCTGCGGCGATCGCCTCGGTTAAAAACAGATTAGTATCTTTCAACAAATGCTTGGTTGGAAAATTGGGGGCATCAAAATTTCTTTCCACCATACGCTGTAGCTTTTTATCAAACGTGGGGGCGTATAGGGCACTTCGCCGCAGAATTTGCATAAACGTTTCAACGTCTACCCCTTGGCGCTGCACAAACCCCAAACTCAGTGCAAACGATGTGGTTAGCGATGAAATCAATTGGTTAAGCGACAGCTTTAATGCCGACGCAGAGCCAACTGCACCAATTAAAATTGGCGTACCCAAATATAGGAACGTGGGTTGCCACTGCTCAAACTGCTCCGCTGATGCCCCCACCATTATCTGAAGTTGACCCGCCGTTGCTTCAGGAATACTGCCCAAGACGGGTGCTTCAAGGTAGTTAGCGGCGATCGCTGCTAACTCTTGCTGAAACATCCGACTCTCGCTTGGCGCAATGGTACCCATCTGGATTATGGTACGACCCTCTAAATGAGGACGAGCATCCTCCGAAAATAGAAGCTGCTGAATTGCCTGGGCATCGGTCAACATGGTAATCACCACCTCCACCTGTTGCAGCAATTCACTGACATTATTTGCCACAACTGCACCTGCCTGTTGCAGCGGTTCTAATTTACTTGCAGTGCGATTATAGACTGTCAGCGCCACCTGATTCGCCAACAACCGTTGTGCCATCGGTAAGCCGATTAGCCCCGTTCCAATGAAGCCAATTTTCATATCGTATCCTGCCTATCCTAAAGCTATGGGTTTGGAACAATACTTCTCGGTTTAATTTTTTAAGAGTTTTGGGCAATAAGTAGTTCAACC
>JBBQFG010000093.1:0-18162 GCA_038321765.1 Elainellales cyanobacterium | reverse complement strand
CTTCCTCTTCCTCTCCAGCTTCCTCCTCATCTCCCTCGTCTTCCCATCCCGCCTTTTCCAAAGCAGGCCGCGCCGCGAAAGCAGGAGTCACCCTAGCGATGAAAGGCACTGCCGCTAGTTTAGCTCTGGCTTCTGGTGTCACTCTGTCGCTGCTATCGGGGATGATTTTGACGCTCTGTATGGCGATTTTGTGGATGCATGACAGCACTAACCCTGGGTTTTGGCTGATGGTGGCGATCGCAATTACGATTGCCTTCAACCTGATTGCCTTCTTTCTCTCTCCGCTGATTATGGATTTGATCCAAGGCTGGCTGTACGGCACGCGTTGGGTACAGTTATCGGATATCGAGCGGCAAAGCCCCGAAGCCGCACGGGTCATTCGCCGCGTTTGCCAGGAGAAAAAACTGACCACGCCTCGGCTGGGAATCATTAACGACCAAAACCCCACCGCGTTTACCTATGGCTCGTTACCCAACAGTGCTCGATTAGTCGTGAGCAAAGGACTGTTTACTTATCTGGATGACGATGAGGTGGCAACAGTTTACGCGCATGAGCTAGGGCACATCGTTCACTGGGATTTTGCCGTGATGACGCTGGCGGCAATGCTGGTGCAAATCACGTACCTGCTCTACGTCTACATTGACGAAGTTACCGATATGTTAGGCGATAGTGATTTGGCACGGCGATTTAAGGGAGGTGGAAAAAGTATTGCGATCGCCGCTTACGTGTTCTACGTCTTGGGCGAATATTTGATGCTCTATCTGTCGCGCACCCGCGAATATTACGCCGACCACTTTGCCGCCGAAATCACAGGCAATCCAAATGGACTGTCGCGCGCATTGGTCAAAATTGCCTACGGCATTTTAGAAGAAGGTAATCGAAACCCCACACCTAGCAAAATGCTGCAAGGCACCCGCGCCCTTGGCATTGCCGATCCCCGCTCTGCCGCCTTTACAGGAACCGCCTACCGCGTTGCCTCTGAGCCTGCTAAAGTCGGTCGCGTGTTTCTGTGGGATATGTTCAACCCGTGGGCTGGGTGGATGGAACTCAACTCTACCCATCCGCTTACAGGCAAACGGGTTCGTGCTCTTAGCACCTATGCCGAACAGCTAGGGCTAGAGGTTGAGTTTGACATGGCAAGTGTTGTCCGCGAAGGCCGCACCCTCAGCAAAAAGCGTCTCTATGGCACGTTTGTCCTCGATATTGCGCTGTACTGGGCAGATTGGTTGGGCTTAGGATTAGGACTGCTAATTGGAGCAGCCGTCTACTCAACTGGAGCTGCAAGCTGGACGGTATTTCTACACTTAGGACTACTGGGTGGTGGTATTGGCATCCTGTTCAAAACCGTCGTCATGTATCCCGAC
This sequence comes from Elainellales cyanobacterium, assembly GCA_038321765.1. Taxonomy (GTDB): domain Bacteria; phylum Cyanobacteriota; class Cyanobacteriia; order Elainellales; family Elainellaceae; genus CASBQJ01. The sequence continues at coordinate 16,798 of JBBQFG010000093.1, read as the reverse complement.
TTCAACCGCGCTCCAAACATGGACATTCTGACGCTGATGTCTGACCCCTATGCCAGTCCACTACGTGGTCGTCCAGTAAAGTTAGCAGGCACAATTATTGGACGGGGCGATACGGGCAATAAGTTTGGCTCAGACTTAAAACTGCAAGACCCTACTGGGTTGATTTTACTGCGCTACTCGTCTCGTTTTGGCCCCCTAGGCAATCTGCTGTTTGGCTGGAGCCAAGCCGATAGCTTTGTGCAGCGCTCCGTCAGTGTTACGGGCTGGTTCCGTCGCGGCATTATGCCGTTGGTAGACCTTGTTCGGATGGACTGTCCCGATAAGTGGACGATCCACAGCTATCACCGATTTTGGTCACTGCTGTTGGGTGCAGGGCTGATCGTTCTGTCGTTTGTGTTGCCGCCAATGCTCTCTACCGCTTTGTAAGGCTCCAGGTAGCCGTAGCCATTTTACTTAGGGTTACGTACAAAATAAAACCTAATCTTTTTCTTGAAGTGGGGCGCTCCGCGCCCGCAAATTCATTCAACTGCGTAAGTCCTAACTCAAAAGGTGATTGGCATCAACCGCTCTAAATCTAGACCTGCCGCTGCCTGAGTTAAATGAGACAGATTAGTAGGGTCAGGCAGATGGGGTATTAGACCTAACACGGGTACTTGCGTTAGAGATTGCATCAGGTCGGCAGGTGCCCAATCTAAAATCTCCTGTTCGGAACAGGGCACCACACAGTTCAAAACAATACCCTTAATGTGTACACGAGATTGTCGCGCCAGCGCCACATTGGCAACAGCCTGCCCAATGGCTCCTATCTTTACAGGCACGACTAACACGAGCGGAATTTGCCAGTCCCACGCCAGATCTGCCACGGTGCTCTCGTGAGTAATAGGAGAACCCAGACTGCCCAATGCTTCTACCAGTACCCAATCTTTCTGCTGAGAAAGAGTTTCAAACATCTGCCACGCAGTTTCTAGATTAATCCGCCGGCCTTCTTTTTCAGCGGCAATCGGGGGAGCCAGAGGCAGGTCAAGGTAGATGGGATTAATTTCAGCTAAGGATTGGGTCAGCGCAAACAGACGACTGTAGAGTTCGCGATCGCCCGTCCCCGACTGTACAGGCTTCATAATACCAAGCGATCGCCCAGCACAATGGGTTTGCCAATAGGCTGCCAAGGCGGAAGTTAAAACCGTTTTCCCAGTATCCGAATCTGTACTAGCAATCAGTAACGCGCTCAAACCGATGGTTCCTCTCAATTGGTCAGATCAACTATTGTAGGACTTACGCCGTTGAATGAATTTGCGGGTCAGGTACGTAAGTCCTAATATTAGACCTCCTGCGTGAATTGTTTCCCGGCTTCGCCGGGAAACAATTCACGCCCTCCAAAAAGGCATTCATGCAGGAGGTCTATTGGTCAGATCAATTGGTCAGGCTAATGCGGATCACAAAATTGACGGTTGGGTTAGCCACAACATCAATTTGGTAATCGCCCGATTGAGGTAGACCGGGGCCAACCTGAGCAGATTGCCCTCCCGATGCATCGCCGATCAACCCTCCGTCTGGGTAGCGCAGCCGCAGCCTAACATTGCCCTGAAGTACCTCAACATTCAGCGTTTGATCCGGTTGCAGATTCACCAAATAGCGCTGGGTTAGATTGGCATTGACCTGTGCAGACACTTCCTGCACCGCTTGACCGGGCGAGAAATCTACGTAATTAGTCTGAATATTTACATTACCTGGATCGGGTTCAGCCGGAGTGGGTTCGGGCGGTGGCGTGGGCGATGGCGACGGACTGGGGCGATCCTCCAGACTAAGAGTAAGGGCGTAATCAGTGCCCGCCGTTGCGTCCACAGGTTTGACTTGCACAATGTAGTCCCCTGTAACGTCGGCGCTCCCAGTCCAGTTCAACACCTGAACAGATTGCTGATCTACAGGTTGTTTATCAGGAGTCAAGACGTTCATTGTTACGCCGTCACCATTCACCGCTGCCGTCAGGCGTTGCCCCTCCTCTAAGGACACGAGATAGTTAATCGTTTGGTTGCCTCGCAAGTTGCCTTGAGTGTTCGTTGTAGAGCCGGGACGTACATCCAACCGCTGGTCGAACTCAACGGGTTGCGCTGGAGAGGGTGTAGGCGTAGGGGAGGATGACGGTGACACCGTTGGGGTAGGGCTAGGCGTTAGCGGCGGAGCAACCGTAAGAGTAGGAGACGGCATCGGAGCAGGATTATTGACGTTGAGGAAGGCGCTGACTACCGCCCAGGAGGCAATCCCGGCTACGATGGCTAGCCCGATGCCCACGCCAATTACCGCCAGTGGGTTGTCCCACACCGAAGAAGATTGTTGACTAGGCAGTGGAATTGACGGATTAGCGTGACGGGTGCTGCCACCTGCACCACTCCCAACTATAGTCCCCCCAGCCGCACTGGTGGAGATTGGACGACGGCCAACTGCCACCGTTTGCACCTGCGAGAAGGGGTCTGGGTTTGGCATGGGCGGCTGCGTTGGAGCGTACATCCCAGGCGGTTGCCCTGGCAATGGTTGTTGCCCTACAGATGGATGCATCGCCGCCGGATGGGTCAGCGCTTGTAGTGCCTGAGCCACCTCCGCCACCGATTGATAGCGATCGCCGGGTCGATAGCTCAGCATTTTATTCAACACTTGCGCCAATCCGGGATGCACATTGGCATAGCGCTGCCAGTGCCACGTGAGGCTAATATCATCGTACACATCCTGCGGTTCCCGCCCTGTAAGCAACACAACCGTTGTCACCGCTAGAGCGTAGAGATCGCTACTGGGATAAGCCCGCCCAGTTTGCATTTGTTCGCTCGGAGCATAGCCCAGTTTGCCTACCGTGGTGGATTGGGGAGCTGTGGCAGTTTGAAGCCGTGTTGCAATTTCCTTAACAACCCCAAAATCAATCAACACAGGCAAAAAATCAGACTGACGCAGCATGATATTGTCGGGCGCAATATCGCGATGAATAATTCCCCTAGCGTGAATGTGTGCCAGCACTGGCAACAGTTGCCGCAGCAATTGCAGCGCTTCGGCTTCAGAAAATGCCAACCCCTGGGCGATGCGATCGTTCAAAATTGCCCGGTAGGTTTTTCCTTCTACATAGTCTTGCACCAAAAACAGCCGTTGATTTTCCTCAAATGTGGCGCGAAACTGAGGAATTTGAGGATGCTGAATTTGGTAAAGCGTCGCTGCCTCTCGCTGAAATAGCTCCTTAGATTTTTCTAGGGCATAATTGCCAGACTGAGACGGAATAAACTCCTTCAGCGCACATCGTTCGTTGAACCGCCCCAGATCTTCTGCCAGATAGGTGCGCCCAAATCCGCCTTGCCCCAAAATGTTGAGCAATCGGTAGCGATTTTGTAAAACAAGTCCAGCAGAGAGGGGAGATTGCATAAAGGTGGCTTAAAGCAGCATTCACACTAATTAGAACGGTCAGAACTGTAACGGTCAGGTTTAAAGCGATTGCTACTAGGCAGCTTCAAACCAATAGCGCAAATTTCGGAAGATATGACTCAAACGATCAGTCTCGAAAGATTAGTATAGCTGTCGCCAAGAAATTCATACCTGAAATCAGCAACACCACAGTTGCTTACGCTCACCTACTTACCGCAGGCGAAATAGCAAAAACTGCGTCACCTGCTCTGCATTGAAATTGTCGTCACTCACCAGCAACAAACTTTGAGTCCCATCTGGCAGACGGGGACCTAGCGTCATTCCCTCTAGATTATCGAGACGAATTCCTAAGTCATTTAGATCCAGCAATAGATTCTTGCGAACGGGTTGAATCACACTGAGATCCCCCTTGAGGCTGAGAACGCCAGAGATATCGGTAGCACTGCCCATAGCCAGTTGAAATAGCCGGATACTAAAGCCTGTTAAGGGATTGAACGATCGCTCTAAGCTTAAAAAGTGGCCGCCTTGATCAAGAGCCAAAATCTCTGTGAGACCAGAGTATCCTGTTCCCTGAGCCGCAGGACTCGGAAAATAGAGGTGTTCAGCCAGTAAGAGCGGCAACCCTTCGCTCACCAAATAATGTAACAAGCGGATCGGTAATGCTTGGTCAGGTGTGGCAGGGTTCAGATCCTGAACCAAGGCCGACTCCGTACCTACAAAGATCCGAAAAGGCTCCCGATAGCCGCCAGTAGTACCAGAGCCACCCAGGGTCAACCCTTCGAATCCCAAATTGTTTTGCACGCCTTGCGGTTGGTTGTCTACGATTCGAGGCACATACCGCTCTGGAATGGGCAGGCTAGATAGCCACTTGCCAGTGGCCAACTCGAATTCGCTAATAAACGGCAAAATTTCATCATCGGCAACGCCCTCACTAGAAACAAATACCGTTTGGCGAGGAGTCAACGCGATTCCTTCAGCATCGATGGTTCCTTCCAGATAAGGCCCACCGTCTTCGGCAAGCAGCGGGGTAGTTTTTTCAACCTCAACGCGGTGAATGGCGATCGCTGTGGGCGCGCTACTTGTAAGCACGCTGCTTGCAGGCGTGCTAGTTGAAGCGGTATCTGAGTCAGGGGAGGGCGCAGCCGTCTCCTTAATCATCAGCTTGAGGGTGTAAAAGCGGGCTGCGCCTTTGTCGCTGCGATCGTCGGAAATAGCATAAAAGCGATCGCGTTCTCGATCGTAGGTAATACCCGACAGACCTCCTAAAGGCACTCCCTCAATCGTCTGTTTAGGTAGTTCGTATGCTCCTAAAAAATCGAGCGACAGGTTCAAAAACATGCGCTCTTCTACACTTACCTGAGGTAAAGAGCAGCCCGTGGCCAGGGTTACGAGGGCGATCGCCACCCAAACCAACCGACCAGAGACAGGAAGTCGAGAGAACAAACGAATCAACGAAACGCGCATGAGCTAAAAATATTAGACTGAAGGAATTAAAATCGCTCAAAAATTACTCTGACTCGTATGCCCAAATAGTGTTTCCCGATCACTCTTCTTCCCGAGCACTCTTTCCCGAGCACTCGTTATTGTGGCATTAAGTTAGGTGGGCTTAATTAAATATAAGATTCTAAAACCCTGCGCCGCCCGCTGTGCGGGCGGCGCAGGGTTTTAGAATCTGGTTTTTATTTAGGTTGAACAAACTATAGCGGTAGCCATGATCAAGAGGACGCCTCCCTGTCATTCCCGCGCAGGCGGGAATCCATCTGCTCGATAGGTGCCAGCGTCATTCCCGCCTGCGCGGGAATGACGCTGGCATGTCCTAAGCTTTATGACTATGGCTATACAAACCCGGTAGTCCCCAATTGGTAAGGTTTTTTTGGACGGACAGGTTTCGCCCGTCCATCAAAAAATCCTTACATCAATACCACTAACGAAATTTGAATGAATTTGCGGGTGCTCCACGCTCACAAATTCATTCAACTGCGTAAGTCCTAGAAATCATTTACGATCACGTTAGAACTATCTCCTAAAGCTGTCTCTTCACCTCTCAGATCCCACTCATGCACGCCCTCTCTATCCCAACCTGGATTATTCATATCTCTAGCGTCGTCGAGTGGATTGCCGCCATCGGACTCATTTGGCGCTATGGCAACGTGATTCAAAACCCGGCATGGCGTGCCCTGTCTATAGGAATGCTACCTGCTTTAATTAGTGCCATGTGCGCCTGTACCTGGCATCTATTTGACAACACCACCGATCTAGAGTGGCTTGTCACCTTACAGGCCGCAATGACGGTAGTCGGCAATGTAACGCTCTGCGCGGGTGCCTGGTGGGTATGGCGATCGCCGTTGCAGTCTCACCAAGACTTGCCCTCCCCTCTTTCCACCCAAACTGAACCCCCAACCCCTAAGCCCTAACGCCTTTCGCTCTATGTCCAAAGAATCCCTCTTTGCCATTTCCCTGTTTCCCTACTTAGGGTTTCTCTGGTTTCTAACCCGCTCAGGCCAAACACCGCGCCTAGCCCTAATTGGGTTTTACATGACCCTCGTTTTCGTTGCGGTTACCATTCCAGCCGCTCTCTACGCTCAAACGGTTTACGGTAAATCTCTGGCCGATGTAGACTTCTTGCACGGGAGTGCAGAGTCTTTTTTAACCTTGGCAAATGTGCTGGTGGTGTTGGGATTTCGGCAGGCCATTCAGCAACGAGAGCAACTTCCTTAGGCTCTGGCAGCTTTCTTTTCTTGGTAGTGGTATTGATGTAAGGATTTTTTGATGGGCAGGCTTCGCCCGCCCATCAAAAAATCCTTACCAATTTAGGACTACCCTTTTCTTTAAAGACCGATTTCGCCGCCACTAAAAAAACTATTTTTTACGCACGATCTTTGATTCGTTTTGCAGGCTTGGCGTTAGCATTAGCGATAGTTATTAGTGACGATTTCTATCGCACGAGGACGGATTGTGTTGTCGTAAGCCACGCGGCTCGTGACGGGTCAACCAGGTCTTTATAAATTTGCACATTGTGCATTTATGTGGCTGGCGTGGCGAAGTGGAGTGACGTTGTCCGCCATACTGAATATAGAGGGTGGCACCATTCATTGGCAGCGCGATCGCCACCTCCAACACCCCAGGGAACTGTTAAAGACATCTGCCTCAGTGCACTACCCCCATGATCTGTTGCCTTAACCCCAAGTGCAAAAATCCTCAGAACCCAGACGGTTCAGAAGCCTGTGCGAGCTGTGGCGCGCCCCTAACCATCATGTTAAGGGGACGCTATCGACCCGTACAGCCCATTGGTCAAGGGGGATTTGGTAGAACTTACTTGGCACTGGATGAAGATCGGCTAGGTACTCGTTGCGTTGTCAAGCAATTTTCGCCCCAGGTACAGGGAACAAAATCCTTAGAAAAGGCCATCCGCCTGTTTAACCAAGAAGCCATGCGGCTAGACGAGTTGGGAGAACACCCCCAAATTCCTACTCTGCTGGCCTACTTTGAGCAAGACAATTACCTCTACCTGGTACAGCAATTTGTCGAAGGCTACAGTTTGCTGCAAGAAATGCGACAGCAGGGGCCGTTTAGCGAGCGCCAAATTCGCGACTTACTGGCAGATATTTTGCCCGTCTTACGGTTTGTGCATAACCGTCAAGTCATTCATCGTGATATTACTCCGACCAACATTTTGCGGCGACAGCCCGACGGTCGGCTGATTTTAATTGACTTTGGCGTAGCCAAGCAGTTGAGCGATGCCCCTGCCCAAACAGGTACTCGTATTGGTACCGAAGGCTACGCTCCAATTGAGCAATTTCGCAGTGGTCGCGCTTACCCCGCTAGCGATTTATACAGCCTCGGTGCTACCTGCTTGCACCTGATGACCCAAACCCGCCCCGACAACCTTTACGACCCGTTAGACGGCAATTGGATCTGGCGTAAGCACTTGAGCGATAAGGGTATCCAGGTTAGTGACCAACTGGCCGAAATTCTCGACAAGCTGTTAAAAGATATGGTGTCAGAGCGATACCAGGCCGCTGATGATTTGATGCGCGATCTCAACGCCGACTATTTCTTACCTACTGCTCCTAACGCTAGACCGGGGGGCAATTCTCAGGGGCGATCGCATAACTCTCCAGGGCGATCGCCCAATCAGGGCACACGGGCAGCCGCGTCACCCAATGCGGCGATCGCTCCGGTGGTCAGCCCGCCCGTGAATCCCTCCAATCCGCCCGCGTCTACACAACCCACCTCGCGTCCATCAATACCCCCCAGCTTTAAACCGCCGTTTGTGCGAGCGGTTGTGACTCAATCGTCGGGGTGGCGGTGCATTGAGACGCTGGTAGGACACTCGTCTTGGATTACCAGTGTGGCGTTAGACTCTTCGGCCAGTCGGCTGGCCAGTAGCAGTCTAGACGACACGGTCAAAGTGTGGAATCCCCAACGCGGAGAGCTACTGTTTAATCTGACGGGTCACAGCCGCGATGTAAATACCGTGGCCATTAGCCCCGATGGCAAAACGCTGGTCAGCGGCGCCGACGATTGCCTGATTAAGCTGTGGTATCTACCCACGGGGACACTGCTACGGAATTTGCCGGGTCATGCTCGTGATGTCAATGCTGTTGCCATTAGCCCCGATGGCCGAGTGTTGATTAGCGGCGGCGAAGATCGCACAATCCGCCTGTGGCAAATGGCCAATGGGGCAACGCTGAAGGTGCTGCCCGGTGTGCTGAGTATGATTAAGGCGATCGCCGCCAGCCCCGATGGTAGAATCTTTGCCAGCGGCGGTTTTGACAACAAAGTACGGCTATGGAGCCTGCAAACGGGCGAACAAGTCCGGCTCATTTCAGGGCACGTTAGCGCCGTCAACGCGGTGGCCTTTAGTCCCGATAGTCAAATGCTTGCCAGCGCCAGTCGCGACAAGACAGTTAAATTGTGGAACGTAAAAACGGGCGAGCTGGTACGCAACTTTACCGAACACACGCGGGATGTAAACGCCATCGTATTTACGCCCGATGGCAAGTACCTAATTAGCGGCAGCAGCGACACCAGCCTCAAGCTCTGGGAAATCGCCAGTGGCACCCTGCGCGATACCCTGGTGGGTCATGCTGATAGTGTGAATGCGATCGCCATTAGCCCCAACGGTAGAATCCTGGCGAGTGGCAGTTCTGACAACACCATCCGCGTCTGGCAGAGCTAGTATCATTGTGACTACTCGGTAGTCCTAAAATTGGTAAGGATTTTTTGATGGGCGGGCTTCGCCCGCCCATCAAAAAATCCTTACATCAATACCACTACCACTACTCAAGTCGCTCAAAATCACCCATGCAGCCCGCCTTTATCGGCATGAATCCGTATCTTGAAGATCCTGAGCTATGGACAGAGGTTCATGCTTGGCTGATGGTGTTGCTGGCGCGATCGCTCAATCCCCTACTGACCCCCAGGTATCGGGCGGCGGTTGAAAAACGAGTCTACACCGATGCGGTATTGGTGGGCATCCCTGATGTCTCGGTATTCCAAACTGATACAGATCCACGCCCTACTGCTTCAACTCAAGTACTCAGTCAGCCGATGCAAGTAAACGTACCGATGAGCGAAGAGGTGCAGGAGAGCTATCTCGAAATTCGCCAAGCTGGTACAGGTCGAGTGGTAACGGTGATAGAGCTACTCTCTCCTAAAAATAAGCGAGCGGGTGTGGGTCGAGTTAAGTACAATGCCAAACGCACGAAGGTCTTAACGAGCCATACCCATCTCGTCGAGATCGACCTGCTGAGGACTGGAGAAGCACAGCCCATCTCAGTACAGGTGCAATCTGATTATCGGATCTTAGTCAGTCGCGCTCAGCAGCGACTTCAAGCAGAGCTGTACCCATTTAACCTACGGGATGCAATTCCCAAGTTTCGGCTGCCGCTCTTACTAGAAGCTGAGGAGCCGATTCTGGATCTGGAGCCGATTTTGAATGAGATTTACCAAGAGGCTGCTTTGGAAATGGCGATTGACTACACCAAGCAGCCAGTGCCACCCCTCAAGGAAGCGGATTTTCTGTGGGCACAGCAACGCTTGAACGGCACCTTTCTCTAAACCGACATCTGCTGACGCTGATACAGCGACCAATAGGCTCCCTTTTGAGCAATCAAGCCATCGTGGGTGCCGCGTTCTACAATCACGCCCTTTTCCATCGTCAGAATTAAATCGGCGCGTTTTAGCGGAGCAAAGCGGTGGGCAATCAGGAACATCGTGCGATTTTTGGAAATGCGCTTCAGGTTTTCGAGCACCTGCTGCTCGGTTTCGGCATCGAGGTTGCTGGTGGCTTCATCCAAAATCAAAATAGGCGCGTCGGAGAGAAACAGGCGTGCCAGAGTAATGCGCTGTCGCTGACCACCCGAAAGAGCCGTACCGCGTTCACCCACATTGGTTTCGTAGCCATTGGGCAGGTCGCAGACAAAGTCGTGCGCCACGGCCAGACGAGCGGCTTCAACCACTTGTTCTGCCGTCACATCGGCATTGCCCAGGGTAATATTTTCTAGCACAGAACCGTTGAACAGAAAATCTTCTTGCAGCACCACGGCAATTTGTGGCCGCAGTGATGCCAGATCAGCACTTTTAATATCAAACCCGTCGATTAAGATGCGGCCTGACTCAGACTGGTAAAGTCGCTGAATCAGCTTTGACAGCGTGCTTTTACCAGAACCACTGCGCCCTACAATGCCAACGAATTGGCCAGGTTCTACGTGAAACGAAATGCCTTTAAGAATCGGTTCTTGCTCGGCCTGATACCGAAAGAAAACCTGCTCAAAGGATACCTCTCCTCGCAGCGGCGGCAGCGTCAACCCGGTGCCGGGTTCAGATTCGGGGGCGACGTTGAGAATGTCGCCAATTCGATCTACCGCCAGCAGCACTTCCTGGAGATTTTGCCAAAGCTGGATCAGCCGCAGCAGCGGCCCGGTGACTCGCCCCGACAGCATTTGAAACGCTACCAGTTGACCAATCGTAAGTTCCTGATTGATCACATACCGAGCACCAAACCAGAGAATCAACAGCGCCGAAAAGCTGGTGAGGAAATCGCCCAGGTGGTTGCTAACGTTGGCGGTGGTAGTAGCTTTAAAACCCGTGCGAACGAACCGAGCATACAGCCCTTCCCAGCGATCGCGTGAGGTTTTTTCAGCAGCGTGCGCCTTGACGGAGTGAATACCCGTTACCGTTTCGACCAAAAAGGATTGGCTATCGGCGCTGCGGTTAAAGGTTTCATTTAGCCAGTTGCGTAGAATGGGCGTACTCACCAGCGTCAGAATGGCGTAAAGCGGAATCACCGCCATAGCAATGCCCGTCAGCTTAATGCTGTAGTACGCCATCATCACCAGATAAACGACCGAAAAAATGCTGTCGAGAATGACGGTGAGCGCCGTGCTGGTGAGGAATTGCCGGATTTCTTCTAGCTCTTGAACACGGGCAACGGTGTCGCCAACGCGACGCGCCTCAAAGTAGGCTAGGGGCAGCCGCAGCAGATGACGAAACAACTGAGCCGACAGCGCCAGATCTAGCCGATTGGTGGTGTGGGTAAAAATGAACATCCGTAGGGTGCCCAACATCGCCTCAAACACCGCAATCACCAGCAGGCCAACCCCCATCACATCCAGCGTGGCAATGCTCTCTTGCACCAGCACCTTATCGATGATCACCTGGGTAATGATAGGAGTGCCCAAACCCAGCAGTTGCAGGGTCAAAGAGGCAAATAGCACTTCTCCCAGCAGCCTGCGGTATTTCCAGACGGCGGGCAGAAACCACCTAAGGCTAAAGGTTTCTTGTTTTTGTAGCAGTTCTGCTTGCCACAACTGGCCGTCCCAAGCCGACTCGACTACAGGGCGCGGTACACTCTTGCAGGTTTGCTCAGGGTCGAGCGGGTCGGCAATCAGCAGGCGATCGCCCCTCACCCCATAGACCACTACCCAATGCTCTCGATGCCACAGCATCAGGGCAGGAAACGTAGTCTGCCGCAGGTCACTCCAATCCGTTATTACCAGTCGCTTGAGCTGAATTCCCAGCTTTTCGGCTGCATCTGAAACGTGTTTGGGCAGTTGCCCCCGGAGCTGCCGCTGCATCCAGTCGAGTTGGGTCGGGGCTTCTAGAAATTGTGCCAGCATCGTTAGGCAAGCCGCACCCGAATTGACGCTGGCCACAAAGGGATAGCCGGCTACAGGCTTTGGGGCGTCTGAGAAGTCTGGCTGATAGCGCGATCGCACCGTCAGCCAAAACTGCCGCATTTCTGTCGAGTGCTCCGCAAACTCCTGCCAGGGGCGACTATCCCATTCCAGGACTACGACCTCTTTACCAGCAGCACGGGCTTTCCACTGGTTTGTGAGCTGAGGCAAGTGACCAAACCAGTCTCCCGGCTTCAGCAACTGGGGTTTACCCTCATCGGGCACCAGCCGCACGTTTCCCACCAGCACCAAAAACTGGCGATCGGGTTCATCCGTAGACCAAATCACATCGCCCAGCTTGTAGTGACGCGGATTTGCCTGCTTTTTGATCGCTAGCTGTTCGTCTGCACTCAGCCAGCAGAGCGGCGGCTCGCCCCACGGAATGCTAGCGAAGTACTCCTGAGTCATCATGATTCTGCAACCTGGATTTTGATTGGCAGCACTTGTACCTTTTCGGCCACCCATTGTTCAAACAGTTCATTTTGTAGCGTCTGTTTAACCTGCGGATTTTCCAGCGAGGCCGGTAGCAGATCTTCTACTCGAAATATCCCCCAGCGTGACTCCAGTTCCAGCGGGCCTACTACATCGCCTGACTGCGCCAAATCAACCGCCGCCCGTAATACATCGGGCATACTGCCTCGGCTAACAGGCCCTACCATACCATTCATGACGCGATCGTCCATCAGGGAGTAGTCGCGCGCCAACTGCTCAAAGCTGGCACCCTCGGCCAGTTGACTCTTTAATTCATCGGCGAGTTCCTGGTCGGCCACCACAATCCGCGATAGCACGACGCGATCGAGAAACACCTTGCGGTTGATGAAATACTCTTGCAGCTTTGGTTCCGTCACTAGTTCTCGTAGCCTTTGCAGCTTAAAACTGCCGCTGACTTGCTGATGAAACGCCTCATAGGTCATGCCGTTAGCGGCTAACCAGTCTTGAAATTTTTGGGCATCGGTTAATTGATTTTGTAATCGAAAGTCGATCACGGCCTGCTCAATCACGGCAGAGCTAACCTGTAGATCGGACTGTTCTTGCAGCTCTTTTTCTAAAACAAACTGCCGCACAATCTCACCAATAAACCCATCCAGCTTGCGCCCCGCCTGCAAGTACCGAAATACTTGCGCCATATTAATGGGTTGCTCGTCGATCGTGATGAAGGTTGCAGTCATGGAATAGCTCGCAGCGTTAGCATCCTCAATTATGCCCAAATTAGCAGGTGGTTTACGCAAGCCCTACGAAGGAACTCAGTGAATCTACATCGGCATTGCTTAATCTGGGTATGAACTTTTTTGAAGCGCGAGCAAATCCCACGCTTCAAAAAATCGTTACCAATTTAGGACTAGCCAACTGATTTCGGATGCTGCTGCATTAGGTCTCGTACCTGTTCGGCATGGTAAGAACTGCGGGTAAGCGGCGATGAGACTACCTGCAAAAAGCCAATACGTTCGCCAAAAACTCGCCATGCATCGAACTGCTCAGGCGTGATGAATGCTTGCACAGCTAAATGTTTAGGGCTGGGTTGAAGGTACTGCCCAATGGTGAGAATGTCGCAATCGACCTGGCGCAAATCACGCATTACCTGCTGGACTTCGTCATCCGTTTCTCCTAAGCCCACCATAATGCCAGACTTGGTGTAGACCTGGGGAGCGATCGCCCGCGATCGCCGAAACAGCTCCAACGTCCGCTCGTAATCGCCCTGGGGACGCACACGACGATAGAGCCGAGGAATGGTTTCGGTATTGTGATTCAGCACGTGTGGCCGAGCCGACAAAATGACTGCCAAAGCCTCCCAGTTGCCGCACAGGTCAGGAATCAGCACCTCAATAGTCGTGTTAGGCGACACCCGCCGCACCGCTTCGATACAGCTCACAAACTGTGAAGCGCCACCATCAGGCAAGTCATCTCGGTTTACCGACGTAATGACGACGTGGTTTAGCCCCATACGGCGCACCGCTTCGGCTAGGCGATCGCCCTCCGTAGGATCAAGGGGTTGGGGTTTCTTCTCAAAATCAATGTCGCAATAGGGGCAGGCGCGGGTGCAGGCTGGCCCCATAATCAAAAACGTGGCCGTGCCCTGACTGAAGCATTCGCCAATGTTAGGGCAAGAGGCTTCCTCACACACCGTATTTAGCCCCAAATCCCGCAGTACTTCTTTTACGCTGCCGACGCGCTCCCACTGGGGCGCTTTTACCCGTAGCCAGTCTGGCTTGCCTTGCTTAAGCGTCACTTAGAAAATTGTGAAGAACATCACTGCTGATTTTAACAGTCTTGGTAGTGGGATTGGTGTAAGGATTTTTTGATGGGCGGGCGAAGCCCGCCCATCAAAAAATCCTTAGGATTGCAAATTAATTAACCTGTAATCTTTTTTTGAAAGTGCCGCGCGGAGCGCGGCACTTTCAAAAAAAGATTAGGTTTTATTTTGTACGCAATCCTTACAAGTTTAGGACTACCAGAAATCGGACTTGTGGATTTACGTAGATAGGATTACTTAATACACAAATCCGTTTTACAGTACTGTTGTACTAAAGATAGTTTATAGTACTATTGTACTAACAGCGTATTAGACCAGCCCTCCCCCTTTCAAATGAATGGTTCTGACAGGGGTCATAGGGTCTGTAGCTTTGGGATGCGGATGGGGAGCGATCGCCTCGTTCTTAGCCGTCCTCCCATCTGCTACAGGCGCTTTGATGCCGGCTGGAATTGTCTCTGGCTAAGATGCCCCCCAGGAGCAAGAAATGAACGAGCAAGCAACACAAACAGAAATCAAAGCAATTCAGGAACGACTACAGGCCATGCGGGCAGGACATCATGCGCCACGTACGACACCTGCGTCGCTGATGGTAGAAATGTTTCCCAATCGGCTTGCGCCTACTAATCTGGCGGGGAATCCGAGTTTGGGAGAAACAGCGACCGAGAATACACGGAGCAAACCTGGCCGAGAATCGGACATCGAGCGACGATCGCCCTCTGGTTCACGGGCTGGCTCACGTTCTGACTTGTCGGCTGCCGTAGTCACTAGCTCAGCCACGGGAGAAATGCGATCGCCAGCCGTCACTACAGCCCTGCGCCATGCCCTATCCGCCCCGACAGAAACCAGTCAACGCCGCATGGCCGAGCCAGTTCGGGAAACTACCCCAACCCAGATGTCAGAGCAAGCCTGGACGGCTGACTCCAGAATGGCTGACTCCAGAATGGCTGAGTCTAAACCATCCAGCGCCACTGCATCCAAAACAACCACTGCATCGACCGTCACGGAGCGATCGCAGCACCAAGAAGCCCTTAAGCGGTTAGAAGCCAAGGCACAGCAAATTAACCAGCTCTCTGCCGCTCAAGAAATGGCCATGTTAGAACTGAAAGCGATCGCTACCCGACTAGAACGCGACCGAGCAGCACTAGAACTACAGCACAGCGACGCTTACGAGCGAGACACCTACCTACCTGCGGAGCCATCCACCATTTGCGAATATTTAGCCACCAACGTTCCAGCAATTGAGCGCGATCAGAGCGGTTCATTCGTCATGACCACGCGTGCCGTTGACCTGTTCAAAGCCGAACGGGATGCCGAGTTGATGGCACAAACCCTGCGGCATCGCAACGGCACCACCCCAACTCGCCACCGTCGAGCCACCCAACCCTCGGCATCCGTTCGGGCAGCCGGAATGCTGCAATCGCTGTGGAAACAGCTCCAGGCGATCGCCACCGACATGACCGCTCAAACATCAACTCGGTCAAACCGCCGAGCGCGCATGGCTCAGGTAAAGCAGTATGCTCCCAGCTATGCAGCAGGCTACAGCGAAGACTACGCGGACGATTACGCTCCAGAGCCGTCCCCAGACTACTCCTCAAGTCAGTTCTCGTCCGAGGTTTACCACTACGCCCCAAGCCAATCCCAGAATCATTCTCAGAACCGCTCCCAAAACCAATCCCCTACTAGCGACAGCCTGTCTTACAAAGCATCGGCCATTTGGTTGGGGGGAGCGATTGTTGCTCGGATCGCAGCAGATTTAGTTCTGGCATCCTATCCCGGCTTTTGGATTCCGGTGGTGGGGCTAATGGTTGCACCCGCTGCGATCGCGGTTTACCGTACGACCGTTGCGCCGCAGTCGAGCATGATCTGGGGCTATCGCTTGTTTCTGGTGATGATGGGGTTATTGGTAGGAGGCAGACTGCTATGAATCGTCCTGAGATGGATCGCTCCCGCTACACAGAACCGTATCCAGAACCTATCCCGCCTAGCCAACTACCACCGATGCATCCGTTGCTAATTGGGGGTCTGGTGTTTGCATTCGTGGGGCTGGCGTTTGATATGCGACAGGTGTTGCCCGTGCATTCCAGTGCCAGCCGTCACGAAACCTGTCAGGGCAGCATTAACGAACAAGTCAACTTGTCTCGTACGCAACTGGCGCAATTTTTAACAATTTCTGAACGAGACAGTCGAGATAAGGTGAATCAAATTGTGGGCGCTCCCTACTGTCAACTGCAAAGTCTCCAAATTAGAGCCGGGGTTACAGCCGAACGACAGGTCTATCCGCTGGCGTTTAAACCCCAAACGCGACTCGTCATTCTCTACGAAGGCCAGGAGTATGCAGGGTTTGAGTTCAGCTTCCAATAGGGCGATCGCACTCCTCGCAGTACTGCTGTTGGCCGGGACGGGCTGTAGCCGCAATTCATCAAACTCCGTTCGTACGGTACCCATTCAGCAAAACTGGGAGCTGCAACCCGGAAAGATTGTGGGTGGGCATCGCATTGCGGGCGGGTTAGGCGACATTTCAATCGAGATGGGTGGCGATCGCGTCTATGCCCCATTTGATGGAGAATTGCAGCCCAACGATGTAGAGCGGTGCTACATCTTTTCGAGTCCCCAACTGCCTGCCTACCTGTTTCGGATTTGCGGCTTGAAATCGGCTCAGGTCGGCTTAATGCAGCAGGGCGACACGCTTGGCTCAGCCGATTATTTACAATTCGCGACGCTGCGACGACAACCCGACGGCAAATGGGCGATCGTCGAGCCAGCTAGCGATATTTTGGAACGCATATTGAAACAGCAATAACGGGAATGGCAATCAAAGCGATCGCCATTTAAACCAAGTCCACGTTGAGAACTGTAGTTTTAGCCCTCACCCCCAGCCCCTCTCCCAAAGGGCGAGGGGAGCCGGAAAAGCTTTCAAAGTCCCTCTCTCCAGGGAGAGGGCTTAAAGCCTTCGGCATATATGAAAAGG
>JBBQFG010000092.1:0-18268 GCA_038321765.1 Elainellales cyanobacterium | reverse complement strand
GCTGGTTGACTGACAAAAGTCTACAGCCCTCACCCCCAACCCCTCTCCCAGAGGGCGAGGGGAGTTGATCTACCCTTCCGGTTCCCTCTCCCCTCGGGAGAGGGCTAGGGTGAGGGCTTTCGGGGATCTGACTAACAAGTTTTGTCTGAGAGCCACACTCAGCGAGGCTTTCAGACAAAATATTAATTGGATTTAAGCGCGTAGTGCCCTATCGACAGCGCCTGTGTCGGCAAAGGTAGACTTCTGGTAAGTAGTTCAACCTAAATAAAAACGAGATTCTAAAAGTCTGCGCCGCCCGCGCAGCGGGCGGCGCAGACTTTTAGGGTTTTATATTTAATTACGCCCACCTACTTGCGGGTTCAAACCTGAATGATTTCACTTCATCTGGTTTTACTTCATCTGGTTTTACTTCATCTGATTAGCGTTTGAGACCGTACTGCTATTAGCACACGTAGCTATGTATTCTGAGCAACCCAGTCACCCACAAAAAGAGTTACCCAGTCAACCCGATGCAGAGCTTTACCAAGCCTTGCGATCGGGGCAGGCGAATGTGCTTGGCATTTTATACGATCGCCATGCTGGCTTAGTGTATGGCGTGTCTCTCAAAATTCTTGGTAATTCCCAGGAGGCAGAAGACTTAACCCAAGACATCAGTCGGCAAGGAAACAGCCTATCCAACGGACGCGAAAGGAGCTATTCTGACGCAGGTATTTAGGGTTAGCCCTGAAGGGAGTCTCTTGCAGAAAGTTACAGTGCCTGAAGTGTACCGCTCTAGTAACCTGATTGATAAAGTTGCAGTAACGCTCGAAGATGCAGCAAACCCAGCAAAACACAGCGGGCCAATTGTGGCTGTTACAGACTTATAGCGATCGCCATGATCAATAGGACGCCTCCCTGTCATTCCCGCGCAGGCGGGAATCCATCTGCTCGATAGGTGCGGGGGTGGATTCCCGCCTGCGCGGGAATGACGCTGGCATGTCCTAAGCTTTATAACTATGGCTATAAAGTCACAAATTCTAGAATCACCGCAAACAGGCGCGTCTTTTATCCAAAACGCGCCTGTTTTTAGCAGAATAGACCTCCTGCGTGAATCGTTTCCCGGCGAAGCCAGGAAATGATTCACGCCCTCAAAACTCTGCGCCGCCCGCTGTGCGGGCGGCGCAGAGTTTTAGGATTTGGTTTTTATTTGGGTTAGACTACTTAGTAGAATTACTCAACACGGTCGTGATATCTACCTGTTCCACAGTAGGTAAATATCCCAGCCACTGCATCGACACCCTGGCAAAGGCTTCCGGGTTACCGCTGACCCCGAAGCGAGTCGGAAGCGCCGATGGGTGTGTGTTACGCAGCCCTAGTAAGTCAAGTTCTTGGGCGATCGCCTGTACCAAATAAACGGCTGGGTCAACCAACCTGACCGAGGCAGGAAGAATCCGTCGTAAAAGGGGCGCTAAGTGGGGATAGTGAGTACAGCCATAGACAAGCGTGTCAATCTGTTGAGCCAGCAGGGGGACAAGGTAGGTTTGCAGGACTTGGCTAGTATACGGATCAGCAATCCGATCCTGCTCAATCAATGGAACTAATTCAGGACACCCAACCTGCCAAACCTGAGCTGTCTCATCAATCTCCTGAATGGCACGATGATAGGCAGAACTGGCCGCAGTTGCAGGCGTTGCAATCACCCCAATCCGCTTACCATGCTGTACCGCTGCTTTAGCCCCTGGCAAAATAATCCCTAAAATCGGTAGATTAAACTCCGAACGCACCGCCTCTAATACCAACGCAGAACTCGTATTACACGCCATCACCACCATCTTGACCTGCTGCGTCTGCATCCACATCAA
Organism: Elainellales cyanobacterium; assembly: GCA_038321765.1. Classification (GTDB taxonomy): domain Bacteria; phylum Cyanobacteriota; class Cyanobacteriia; order Elainellales; family Elainellaceae; genus CASBQJ01. Next base: position 16,427 of record JBBQFG010000092.1, on the reverse strand, counting down.
AATCTCACGCACAAAGCGGAGAATTTCTGACTCTGAACGGGTGCCATAGGGAACACGAGCCGTATCGCCAAAGTAGAGGATGGATTCGTGGGGCAGTTGGCGAGCTAATTCCGTCAAAACTGTTAGCCCCCCTACCCCACTATCAAACACGCCGATTTGAGAGCACTGAAGATCTTCAGGCAAAGTGGCCAGTTGTAAACCTTGGGAGTGGGAAACGGGATAGGCGGCAGTACGTCCAGTTTGGCTATTTGGCAGGGGTTTGGTTGAATCTAAAGCAGAGAAATTAGACACAGGCTACTCAGAATAGTTAAAAGTTTTGCTGAATATATTGCAGGATACCCTGAGTTATTGCAGTTGCCATCTGCGTTCGCCAGCGTGAATCTGCCAGACGGGCGGCATCTTGTGCCCCCGTAACAAAGCCTATCTCCAACAACACCGCCGGCATAGAGGTGTTTCTAATCACGTAAAATCGGGCTGTTCGTAACCCTCTGTCATTCATGCCCGTCTGCTGGATCATGCTAGCGTGAATAACGCGTCCGAGCCTCGCCCCTGATTCAGAGGCGTAGTAGGTTTCGATACCGTTAACATCGGGGCGATCTAACGAAATGGCATTGGCGTGAATGCTGACAAATAGGTCAGAATTTGCCCGCTCGGCAATTTGAACGCGAGGCTCTAACTCAACTTCCCGATCGTCTTGGCGCGTGAGCACGACTTGTACCCCTTGCTGCTGTAGCAAGGAAGCAACTTGCTGGGAAACGGAGAGCACCACGTCTTTTTCTCGCAGCCCCCCAATTCCTACAGCTCCTGGATCACGACCGCCATGACCTGGGTCGATAGTCACTACAATGCGACCGTTGGGAATACGAGGTAGGTCTGCGGGGGGCGGTGTAAAGGGGGGCGGTGTAGTAGTGGGAGGGCGAGTGCCGGGAGGAGTTGAGGGTGCTCGTGTAGAACCGCGTAGCTCTAATGCCAACAGACGCTCGGTTGGTTGGATGACTTCATTAATGCTGACCCCAGCAGCGGGTTGCACCAAGATGGCCACGGTACGCTCGTCCTCTTGCAGCAAACGAACTTGTTGAAGGGAACTACTGTTGGTGAGCCGAGGACCCACAACCTGCTCTGCTAAACGGGCATCGGGAATAGTAATGCGATAGTAAGCGCCGTTACGCTCCCAATTGCTGGTAAAAATGATGGGTTGGTTAGCCCGAATTAGTAGTTGTCTACCGTCGGTAGAGAGTTCAACCGCCTCAATACTGGAAACGTCTGAGGGGGGGCGGGATGGTGTCGGCTGAGAGGGGCGAGTGGGCGAGGTGGGTTGTGTCGGTCGGGTGGGTCGGGTGGGTTGGGTGGGTGAGGTGGCTACAGTATTGACGACGCGACTGTCGGCATTAAGGCTGGGCAGCAGCACAATACCACCAAAACTACTGATGCTGGCTTGCCAGCCCCGGCGATCGCGCTCTGCTCGACGACCCGTGGTCAAATGTAGCGTAAGCCGTGCTACAGGAGGCGAAGACTGGGTTTGAGAAATTTCTAAACGGTCTACCCCGTCGCGGTTAATCGAAATGTCACGCTGGGTTAGCTGCGGCGAAAGCAGGGTATTAGACAGCCGAAAGCGAATTTGGTCGCGATCGCGTGTACGTTCTAGCTCTAGCCTTGGCGTTGCCCCACTGGTAGCAAGGAAAAAGCCATCGCTCGTGACCTGCACGCTATCGAGCTGCGCCACTGCTGAGGAGGGCGGGGCAGGACGGTCAGGAGAGGTAGGCTGCGGCGAGGGTGTACCCGCGACAAACTGAGCGGTGGGCAATTGCACTGACCAACTCGTGGGCGTTGCGCCGCGTACCAAAATTTGTTGCGGATCTAATGTATACCCTGGGGTCAGTTCAATCACAATGCGGGTTGTTTGCCCGTCGAACTGTCCCACCCGAACTTCTCGAACACCGCCTCCTACCGCTTGTCGCAGGGTGGAACTGCCGAGGCTAATACCAGGCAGGTCGATTACCACACGAGTAGGGTCTGACAGCAGTTGCGCTCTGGGTTGAACCCCGTCATCGGTTGTAAATACCAGACGATTTTCGGTAGTGTTAAACCGCCAAGACTGAAGTGTACCTGCTTCGGCGATCGCCCCAATCAGCAGAGAACCTGCAAGGCCCAGAACACCGGACAACAACCAATGAAATCTCACAGTGAACCTCTTAAAACGACAGGTTTGGAATCTTAACGCCAAGACCACAAGCAACTCACTGATTTATCCAATCATTGATATTGAGGTCTCTGCCGTTACCAAACCAGATGTGATCGGACTGCCGCAATCTTTAATCTGTATCGGTAGCGAAATTAGTAAGCCCAGCAATGGTTAATTAGTCACAGGTGATGGTCTAGATTGTGTTGTATGGGTATAGTCATCCCAGCTAGGGCGAATTTTTCCTGTAAACCTTGTGGAACGCAGCGTATAGAAAAAATGGGTTTTGACCTGATGACTAGGGTTATACCAGTAGGCACAGAGTAACATTTCACACCCTCATGTTCTCTTCTAGCAACAGTTGAATATTAGAGTTGAAGACATTTTGCAGAAATTGCACTGCTTCCTCTCCATACTTAACCTGACTGCCTTAGCGATCGCGTTGCAAATCGATCTTTATTTTGTGAACGGGCGCTGAGGACGCTGTTCCTAAACATGAACAATCCATCTATAAAATTGCCCGTTGACAACAGCAGTATATCTTTAAGAACTGGACGCAAAATACCGATTAGAAGTTTCTGGCACATTCGAGATGCATCACCCTAGTAGGATGGCTCGGCACGTAGGTCAACAGTGGCGATCGCCACTATTGAATCATGCATTATGAGCCAGGTATTACAGAACTGTGGCTTACTCAATTAGAAATCGCTGTAAGTAGTTCGACCTAAATAAAAACAAGCTTCTAAAAGTCTGTGCCGCCCGCTGCGCGGGCGGCGCAGACTTTTAGGATTTTATGTTTAATTACGCCCATCTACTTACATCTTAAATTGAAATTCATTGTGTCTAGGTTTGAGCAACTGCACGCCATGTAGTTGCTCAAACCATCGGCTTGGGTAGTGGTATTGATGGAATGCTTTTTTGAAGCGCGGGCTTTGCCTACATTTCAAAAAAGCATTCCAGGTTTAGGACGACCTGATTTCTAATTGAGCATTAATGTTTAGCTGTCAACCTTGTCTAAATCTGCTTTATCTAAATTAGGCACTGCCTCCGTTACAACCAATGCTGTTGCAGATAACTCCGGTGTATCAGACTCCTCTACCAAGTCATCTTTAAATACAACTCGAAGCAACGCCGGAGCCACAAACGTGGTTAGAATCACCATGACAATAATGGCGGCTTCTAGTGCCTTAGATAGCACCCCAGTTGCAGAGCCAACCGCAACAAATACCAGTCCGACCTCTCCTCGGGGTATCATACCCACGCCAATGGCCAGTCGGTTAATGTTGGGCTTGCCAAACACCGCTAGACCTGTGACTAACTTCCCAAAGAAAGCGACCACCATCAGGAATGCTGCAATAATTAATCCTTCCCGATTATCGGGATTAATTGGATTGAGCACGCTTACATCAGTACGAGCACCCACTACTACAAAAAAGATAGGTACTAACATGTCGGCAACGGGGCGTACCTGTTCTTCTAATTCGCTACGCTTTTCGGTTTCTGCCAAGATTAATCCAGCAGCAAACGCGCCCAAAATGGCCTCTAAGTGAATTACGTCGCCAATATAGGCCAAAGTGAAGGCAAAAATGAGAGATGAAATCAGGACTTGACCGCGCGTTTGCAGCCGATTAACCAACGCCACAAAATAGGGACTCAACAATCGACCTAGAAAAATAGCGCCCACTAAAAAAACTGCCGCGCTGGCAATTAAATAAAGGACGTTGCTAATCTCTATTTCTCCAGTCTTGGCTAAGCTGGCCACCACTGCCAGCACAATAATGCCCAAAACATCATCAAGCACAGCCGCTCCAATGATGATTTGCCCTTCAGCAGAGCTGAGACGTTGTAGCTCTGCCAAGACTTTGGCCGTAATACCAATGCTTGTGGCCGTCAATGCAGCTCCAGCAAAAACAGCCGGAATAGCGGGAATGCCAAAGAAACCGATCAGCCCTGCTGTTCCAGCTACGAAGGGGACAACTACACCCACAACGGCCACGGCAACAGCCTGCGGCCCAACCCGCAATAGTTCTTTTAAGTCTGACTCTAGCCCAATTTCAAACAGGAGGATGATAACGCCAATTTCCGATAAAACTGAAATGACTTCACTTTCAGCCTGAAAAACGTTCAGGGTTGATTCGGGACTTAATCCAGCGGTCGTCTGTAGAAACTGAATGATCAGAGAATTCGCCGCTGTTGTTTCTCCTCCTGGAAAAACAAGCAGATTTAGCGCAGAAACTCCCACGACTACGCCACCGACTAATTCTCCTAATACGGAAGGCAAATTAATTCGAACGCAGAATTCTCCGCCGATTTTTGCCGCCAGGTAAATCACAATTAAACTCAAGAGCACACCTGCCAGCACCAGGGGTGCGTCTTCTGCGGCAGGTTCCGTCGCAAGCAGAAAACCCTTGCTGAGCGCAGAAAATAATTGAACCGCTGAGGAGGGGAAGGCGATCGCCGTTATCAAAGCAGCCATGCATTCAACAACATTCGTCCTGTACACTTTACAGGTTTCTTTGTGAAATGCGGTATAAATTTCAACTGTGTAATGGTTTCAGTCGCTGACTTTGTCTAGCCAAAAGTAGCGTGAGCGCAGAGCCACCAAGCTTTTACGAACTATAGCGATCGCTAGATAAATTAGGACATATTTGTGGATGTGCGGAGCACATCCACAAATATAGCCATAGTCATAAAGCTTAGGACATGCCAGCGTCATTCCCGCGCAGGCGGGAATCCACCTCCGCACCTATCGAGCAGATGGATTCCCGCCTGCGCGGGAATGACAGGGAGGCTTCCTATTGATCATGGCTACCGCTATATGTCCTAACCGTCGGAGCGAGAGATATACCAATAGGGGCATTGCTGGCTTAGAAACAATTTAAGGAAGAGGGTCGATGAGCCACTCTCTTCCTTAAATTCGTTGGTAGTCCTAAAGTGGTAGGGATTTTTTGATGGGCGGGCTTAGCCCGCCCATCAAAAAATCCCTACCTTAAATACCATTACCAATTCGTTGACTGATTAGCATTACCGATGGCGCTTAGATAAAGACCCGGTGATGCAATGAGGGCATTTGACGGCGCACTTGATCTAACCGTGATGGCTCAATGGAGGCGATCGCCACACCCGGTTTTTCCTCTACTTCTGCCAAAATAATGCCCCACGGGTCAATAATCATGGCATGTCCGTGAGATTGACGGCGTGTGTTGTGCCGACCCGTTTGTGCGGGGGCAATCACGTAGCAGGTATTTTCGATAGCTCTAGCTTGCAGCAAAATTTGCCAATGGTCTTTTCCGGTGTAGGCTGTAAACGCTGCCGGAACGAATAAGACCTCTGCCCCCATTTGAGCCAAATGGCGATATAGCTCAGGGAAGCGAACGTCGTAGCAAACTGACAGCCCTAAGTGACCCAGTTCCTTCGATGGGTAAACGGGCGGCAACTGCATCCCTGCCAAGACCGTCTCTGATTCTTGATAGGTATTGCCATCGGGCAGGTTTACATCAAACAGATGCACCTTTTCGTAGCGCGCTAGTTCTTCGCCACTCGGCCCAACCAGCAGCGCTGTATTGTAAACCTTCCCACCGCCAGTCGGCACCGGAAACCCTCCCCCCAGAAGGGTTACTTGATACCGCTGAGCCATTGTTTTTAGAAACTTAGCACTGGCAAAGGCGATCGCTTCTGCCTGCGCCATTTTTGCGACTTCATCGCCCAGATATGAAAAGTTCTCTGGCAAACTTACCAGTTCGGCACCTTGGCGCACGGCAAGGTCGATCAAATCTTCTGCCTGAGCCAAGTTTTTGTCCAGATCAGGCAAACTATTCATTTGTATGGCAGCAGCCAAGTAAGACTTCATAATAATTATTTCAACACGTCTAACAAGTCATCGATAGAATCATCCTGTAAAGCCTTCGCAGATAGAGTTGCTCAAGTCATTGTGAGTGAGGGCTTTGCCACATCCACAATCATCTGCGCGCAGTTTAATATGCCCTTCCACTGCCCACCTAATTGCAAGACGCGATCGCCCTAACCGCAGCTTAGGAATAGGGCAATTGCACCCACCCCAGCAAATATCCACTACTGCTGTGAAACAGGTACTTTCGCCCCAACCATGTAAGAATTTTATCTCTAATCGTCTATTCTCTATCGATTAGAAGCGTCGAGGTTGGACTACCCAAGATCAAATCAGCAGTGGGGTCGCTAAATTCTTACATGGGTACATAGGAGTACAAATGTTTCATGGCTTCGCTAGGAAGAACTGCCTAATCCGCATTACTTAGAAGCTCGTAGGAATCAAGCACTCTCAATGGCTCAAATCTTTAATAAAGTTTTAAATAACCTGGTCTCTTGAATAAATTCGTAAAGCATCAATAAACTTCTATAGTCAGACAGTTGTCAATCAGAACTTAAGCGAATTTAATATCTAGCAATAGACAGATACATGATTGCAGAGCAGGTGCGTTATGGGCACCTTACCGGAATGAGATGGGTGTATCGCTAGCGGTGTGTCTCTCGTGCATTAAAGATTTCGGTAGTCCTAAATTGGTAAGGATTTTTTGATGGGTGGGCGAAGCCCACCCATCAAAAAATCCTTACATCAATACCACTACCAAGATTTCAGGGTGATTGAAGCTTAAGAAGGGTGAACAGTCATGCAGCGAGGCTGTTCATCATGGATCAAGCTAAGGCAATTTTAGTCAGGCTGATGCTTAAGGTATCGCCTCCAAATCTATCCGGATTAGTAGAGAACCGGGTTTTACCAAAAGCTAGTTGAAGAGATGGCTATAGGTCATACTCTGGCTACATTTCGCTGATACATCTCATCTATAGAGCCAGTAGAGAAGAGCCAGTAAAGACCCATGAGATAGGAGATGACTACACTCTAGGGAGCTGCAATCGAATTTGGAAGCGCTTTAGACGGTACTCCAGAGATTTGACTGAGGGTCATTCTCTCAGCGATTTGGAATCAATTTTGACTTAAGTAGGTGGGCTTAAGTAAATATAAGATCCTAAAACCCTGCGCCGCCCGCGCAGCGGGCGGCGCAGGGTTTTAGGATTTGGTTTTTATTTAGGTTGAACTACCTAGTAGGCTTAACGGGTTGGATTAGATAGCATCTATAAGCTGACTTAACCCCCCTAATTAGGAGATTTCTCACCTTGAACTTTCTCACTTGGAAATCTCTAATCTAGACCCCCTAATCTGGAAATCATGTCAACACTGAGATACCAAAATACCTTTCTACAGCGTCCTTGGGCGCAGCAAGAGCAGAATGCAGTGCTGGAAAGGGCAATGCTTGCAGAGTCTGTTTCTAGTTGTGATCAGGCCAAGATGCTGGATGATTCTATTTTGGATGTCCGCAACCGATGTCAAGTGAGTTCACACTACATTCAAGCTTTAACATCTGGCCAGCAAACATTTTTGTCAACGAACCTAAATCGTAATGCAGTTCAGGTAACACCAGTAGCGTTGGCGTGGTCAATCGGACGAAATTCGAACTGTGCGATCGCCATTCGCCACCGCTCGATTTCGCGCTGCCACGCCATGATCGGTCAGTATGCCGAAAGTAGTTTTTACCTTGCTGACTTGGGCAGCAGTAATGGTACTTGGCTAAATCGACGACGTTTAGCATCGATGGAGCGGCGATCGCTACGCGATGGAGATATGATTCAACTCGGTTCACTGAACTTAGAATTCTTCATTGCTTCTTGCAATTTATCTGTCCAGATGCAGCATCACTTCACTTGAAATCATCCTCAGCCGATTGCCGTAGCCCCATAGCACTTTTCGGTAGTCCTAAATTGGTAAGGATTTTTTGATGGGCGGGCTTCGCCAGCCCATCAAAAAATCCTTACATCAATACCACTACCCACTTTTCAAAGGCATACAGTGTAGACAGTTGATAAAGAGCCGCGCTGAGCAAGTCTCTTTATCAACTGTCTAATTTTATCCAAGCGCAAAGCACCATAAATGCCATAAATGATGGTTATGTCAAATGCAAGTGAGGGGAATCGCTACGCCGACTCAATATTAGAGGCCTCGGAACCAAAGCTCTCCTGGGCTAAGCGCATTTCGGCTGCTTGGGCATCGAGGGGTTTATCAAAGTAATACCCCTGGCCATATTCACAGTGTAAGGTTTGCAGTTGGAGTGCTTGTTCAGGGGTTTCTACCCCTTCTGCGGTTACATCCATACCGAGGTTGTGCGCCAACGTCACAATGGTGCGAACAATCTCTGCGCTGTCTTTATCGGTGTGCATTTTGATAATGAACGAGCGATCGATCTTGAGGGTGTTGATGGGGAAACGATAGAGGTAGTTGAGGGAGGAATAACCTGTGCCAAAGTCATCGATCGCCAGTTGAATTCCGAGAGTGCGTAGTTGGTGCAATAGATCAATCACCACCTTGCCCGTCTCCATGATGGTGCCTTCGGTAATCTCCAGTTTAAGATGCGAGGCATCTAACCCAGTTTCATGCAAAATCGACTGGGTTTGCTGAGTCAGGTCTGGCAGAGAGAACTGCCGACTGGATAGGTTGACGTTCATAGTCAGGGGCATCAGGTGCGGAAACTGGGTTTGCCATTGCCGCATTTGCCGACAGGCTTGTCGCAGAATCCACCAGCCCAGTTGGACAATTAGCCCCGTTTCTTCGGCCATGGCAATAAATCTGGCTGGGGTGAGAAATCCATTGCGCGGATGTTGCCAGCGGCATAGGGCTTCAAACCCGACAATTTTACCCGTTGTCAGTTGCACAATTGGTTGGTAATAGAGCAGCAGCTCTTGGCGATCGCTTTCCGGATCATCTGTGTTCGCTCGATGCTCTAAGCTAATGGCGCGACGCAAATCGTTCTCTAACTTAAGCTTGGCCAACATGCGATTGTGCATAGTAGGCTCAAAAACTTGATGACGGTTTTTGCCAGACGACTTGGCTCGGTGCAACGCTGTATCTGCATCTTGTAGCAGATGTTCCGGCTGGGCATAGCGAGTCGAACCTAGCGTAATTCCCGTGCTGACTGTGATGTAGACTTCGTGTGCGTCTAAGTTAAAAGGCAATGCCAAAATTTGCTGAAGCTGCTCGGCCATGCGAGTTGCATCGCAGACATCGTTGATGTTCTTTAGCAAGATGGCAAACTCATCTCCTGGTAGACGAGCCAGCACAGCTTCTGCTGGCAAGAAACCTTTGATTCGATGGGCAAATGCAATCAAGAGCTGATCGCCGATGGCATTTCCCAGGCTGTTGTTGACCACCTGAAACCGATCTAGATCCAGCAGTAAGACTGCGTAGAAATAGAGTGGCTGTTCCTCTGCATGGGCGATCGCCTGCCTGAGTCGATCCAAAAAAAATGCCCGGTTTGGCAACCCTGTTAGTTCATCGTAATAGGCATTGCGCCAGAGCTTCTCCTCAGCAGCCTTACGCTTGGTAATATTAGTTTGAGACCCTGCCATCCGGTAGGCCGTGCCACTGCGATTTTGCACCGCCACACCGCGACTGAGCATCCAATGATAAGTGCCATCGTGATGCATCATGCGATGTTCATGCTCAAAATGAGAGGTTCGACCGTAGAGATGATCATTCAAAGTGGCTTTGAGTGATTCCAAATCGTCGGGATGAACTCGGTCATACCAAACCTGGAGGCGATCGCCGAACGCTTCATCTTGTAATCCCAGCATTTCTTTCCAGCGGGGCGAGTAATAAACCTCGTCAGTTTTTAGGTTCCAGTCCCATAGCCCTTCATTTGATCCCCTCACCGCCAAGGCATAACGTTCTTCGCTTTGACGTAACAAAGAATTGGTTCGAGCCTGCTCTCTGACTGCCACTACAGCACCTGTCAAGCTAAATAACATCAGAGGCGTGGCAATGGGAATCCAAAATCGCAAATGGAATAGCCCAACTCCTAGAAACAGCCAGCCCAAGCAGAGCAACAGCCAAGCCAGCAACCGTCGCTCAAACCGCCAACGCGTCAGAAAAAAACTCAATCCCGGCCCGCCTAGCAGTAACAGCAGTACCATCCAACCACGACTCGGTCGATACAGCGAATTTTGCTGCAACAAGTTACTAATGGCCGTCGCCTGAAGATACACGCTCCCAGTAGGAGAGTTACGGTCAAAGGGCGTTTGTAGTGAATCAAGAGCAGCATTCGTTACCCCCAACAACACAATTTTGTTGCGAAACGCCCTGAGCGAGACTTGCCCGTTCACTACATCCAGATAGGAATAGTGCGTCGCCTGACTAGATGCCCCCAACCAGTTAATCCAAAATGGCTGATCTAAGGGGGGCAGCACGGGTGGATTTGCGCCTGCATAGACATTGAGAACCGCTAGACTAAACGCAGGCACGCCTTGACGGCGGAGGCCAATTTGGCGTACCAACCCATCTAAGTCTGCCTGCTGATAAGCATGGCCACTGGCGGCGGCAGCAGATCGAAGTAACGGGGCAGGCAAGAGTGTAGCTCCCGTTGCATCCCACGATTGAGCCAGCACTACACAGCCCAGTTTTTGAATGGCGACGGCCAGTGCCGGATCGCCTGCATCGGGTTCTGACAGCAGTAAATCGACTGCTACAACTCTAGGTTCAGCGGGTTCTAAAATTCTGAGTAGGTCAGTGTAGCGATCGCGCTCCCAAGGAAACTGCCCTACCCCCCTCAAACTCAACTCATCTATCTCAATCACCACCACTTCTTCACTCCAGGGAATAGCTCCCCGCAGTTGAAACAGAGTGTCGTACACCAGGTGTTCCAACGATTGGCCAATGCCCAATCTAAGTAGCCCCATGAGCAACAAAGCAGCGATCGCCCCCGGAAGCAATTGCTGCCAGAGTTTATTGATCGAGGGAGTTAACTGAGGAGCAATGGGTGCAGAGAGAAGGTGTGGCAACCGAGTTGTCATGGGCAATAGTGAGATCTAGCAGTAAAACTAATCAGGCGAGGCCTTGCGAAGGCTTGAGAGCGCAGTAATAGTGTGGAAGCAGGTTTTCTAAAGACAGTTTGACTAAGCGAGCACAATTCTAGGGCTTTTCTGGGTTTTTCCAGAACAACCATACCACCCTTGAGATCTTTGCCATCCTTGGCCTCGTGGCAAAGACGTTTGGATAATGCAGTTTAAATAAGACCCTAAGCCCTAAGACCCTAAGCCCTGTGTAGTCCGCTGCGCGATCGGCTCAGGGCTTAGACGTTAATTATGTCTATTTACACTCGCCCAACTTAAATACTTAAACAATTGCCCTGATTCTTGGTGGAAAATTGTTTTTCCAGGAGCTATCTAAGGAGCTAAGTAGTTCAAACTAAATAAAAACAAGATTCTAAAAGTCTGCGCCGCCCGCGCAGCGGGCGGCGCAGACTTTTAAGGTTTTATATTTAATTACGCCCATCTACTTATCTAAATTGAACAAGGCCTGGGGGATTGACCAAATTCTCAGGAAAAGATGACGACCTAAACTTCTTGAGCAACCTACACACTCAGAAGCATTTTATGTAATTTTTCAGCCTTGATGCCTCGTTCAGGACAGTTCTTAGGGAGAGCACTAAGTGTCCTTAGTCAAATGGCCTGAGTCAAGTGTCCTGAGTCGCGATCGCCAAGACTACTCTTAATTCTTGCAAGACTACTCTTAATTCTTGAATGCTTCATAAACCTGCTTCCATCTTTACAAGCTATGCCTAAAATCAGCAATACCCAAGCACATACCTTGACAGAAACGTGATGTCAATGATTTGTGAATTACTATAAATGGAGTGATACGTAGCTTTAGGTAAAGTTTAGGTGAAGTGACGAGCACGATGCCCTAACCGTTAGGGGTTCCAGCCCGTCGTTGAACTGAAGACACCAATGCTGAGTTCATGCAACTTAGATAGCGTACGGTCAAGGGCAAAGAATTGCCCCCAACGGCCAACCGTTGTCGAGGTTAATGTCGAAAGTCTAATTGTCAGCGTCACCAACAGAGTAGACAGAACCTCTTGCAGATTGTTGCGAGCGGCGATTTCGCCTCCGTTCGCAGCAATTCGACTTAAAGTCTAGGGTAATCCTTACCTCAAAACTACGGTAGTCCTAAATGGGTAAGGATTTTATGATGGGCGGGCGAAGCCAGCCCATCATAAAATCCTTACATCAATACCACTACCAACACTACTACTGTCCTATGGTGTGTAAGGTCTAGATAGTGCGTAAGGTCTAGAGATGATAGTAAGTTGTAACGTGGATGTAAAGCTGACGCTGTGGATGTTTCTCCTGGACTAGATTTAAGAGCGCTGTTTCCGTTCGAACTGGATGAGTTCCAGCAGCAGGCGATCGCCGCCCTGGATGCCAAAAAGTCGGTCGTGGTCTGTGCACCCACCGGCTCTGGTAAAACTCTGATTGGAGAATACACGATCATTCGAGCCTTAGAACACAACCAACAGCTCGCTGCGGCAGGCATAGATCAAAAACGGCGGGTATTTTATACAACGCCGTTGAAAGCCCTGTCCAATCAGAAATTAAGAGATTTTCGCGATCGCTTTGGCGAGGATCAGGTCGGCCTGCTAACTGGCGATGTATCGATTAACCGCGACGCGCCCATCGTCGTGATGACTACGGAAATCTTTCGCAACATGCTCTACGGCACCCCCATTGGTGAAGTCGGCACGTCCTTGGAAGGTGTCGAAGCCGTGGTGTTAGATGAATGCCACTACATGAACGATCGCCAACGTGGCACCGTATGGGAAGAATCTATCATTTACTGCCCTACGGATGTGCAATTAGTAGCGTTGTCTGCCACCGTAGCCAATAGTGACCAACTCACCGACTGGATTAACCGCGTCCACGGGCCTACCGAGCTAATTTACTCGGATTTTCGCCCCGTACCGCTAGATTTTCACTTCTGCTCGCCCAAAGGCCTGTTTCCTCTACTTGCGCCCGATCACAAAACCATCAACCCCCGGCTCAAACGCAGCAAAGGCAAGCCCAAGGGCAAACAAGATACTCCCAGCATTGCCTATCTGGTTAGTCAGCTTCAGCAGCGGGATATGCTACCCGCCATCTATTTCATTTTTAGCCGCAAAGGATGTGACCATGCGATTAAAGAAATGGGTGCTTTTTCATTGGTGAATGCTGAAGAAGCAGCCAAGCTAAAACAGCAAATCGATGTATTTTTGGAACGTAACCCCGAAGCCGCTCGGTCTGGGCAGGTAGAGCCACTCTATTGCGGGGTAGCTGCCCACCATGCGGGAATTCTGCCAGCCTGGAAAGCGCTGGTCGAGGAGCTATTTCAGCAGGGGTTGATTAAGGTGGTGTTTGCCACTGAAACCTTGGCCGCTGGGATCAACATGCCAGCTCGTACCACCGTGATCTCTAGTCTCTCCAAGCGCACCGATCGAGGCCATCGATTACTGACGGCCTCCGAATTTTTGCAAATGGCGGGGCGTGCCGGACGGCGGGGCATGGATCATCTGGGTCATGTCGTTACGGTTCAAACTCAGTTTGAAGGGGCAACCGAGGCGGCCTATCTATCAACGCAGGGTGCTGATCCTTTAGTCAGTCAGTTCAGCCCCAGCTATGGCATGGTGCTCAATCTGCTGCAAACGCACTCTCTCAAAGAAGCCCGTGAGCTAATTGAGCGTAGCTTTGGACAATATCTATCGACGCTGTACCTGCGACCCCAACAGGAAGAGATCGCCAGGATCACAGCCGAGCTAGAGCAGCAGCTTGCCCAAGTGGAACACGTCGATATGGCACACCTTGCCAGCTACGAAAAACTCCACGAACGCCTGAAGGAAGAGCGCCGTCTGCTGAAAATTTTGCGGCAGCAGTCCCAGGAGATGCAGGTACGAGATCTAACGACGGCACTGCCGTTTGCCATTACTGGCACTCTTCTCAGCCTTAAGGGTAAGCACGTTCCTGTTGCGACTCCGCTATCTGCTACCCTCGTGGCCAAAGTACCTGGATCGGGGCAACTTCCCTACTTTGTCTGCTTAGGACAAGACAACCGCTGGTACGTTGTTGCACTGGTCGATGTGGTTGGCTTGCACGCCGACTTGCCTCGCTTAACTGAAGTAGACCACCTGCTTCCACCGATCGAGTTGGCCATGAAGCTGGGACAAACTAGATCAGGCAATGAAGAGACCGAGGCGATCGCCCGCCAAATTCCTCACATTCCCCTCGCAGCCGCTATGCCTGTTGAAGTTCAAGAGCAGCAAAGTCGAGTGTCTGCGCTCGATAGTCAGCTCCAAAAACATCCCGTCCAAGCCTTTGGCAATCCAGGACAATTGCTAAAACGCCAAAAACGGATTGAGCAAATGCAGCAGGAACTACGCGATCGCCAAGAAAAGCTGAACCACCATGCCCATCGTTACTGGCAAGAATTTCTTAATTTGATTCAGATTTTACAGCGCTGCGGCTGTCTAGATGAGGTTACACCAACCGAATTGGGACAAACCACTGCTGCCCTGCGGGGCGATAATGAATTGTGGCTGGGCATGGCCATAGCATCAGGCGAGTTAGATAGTCTAGATCCTCACCACCTGGCTGCTGCCTGTGCCGCCCTCGCTACCGAAGTTTCTCGTCCCGACAGTTGGAGCCGCTTCGATGTATCAGGAGAAGTTGTGGAGGCATTAGAAGGGCTACGGGGCATTCGCCGACAACTATTCCAATTTCAACGCCACCATCAGATCGTTCTCCCTATTTGGCTGGAATTTGAATTTATCGCCCTGGTAGAACAATGGGCGTTAGGTTTAGACTGGGTCGAACTCTGTGAAAGCACAAGCCTTGATGAAGGAGACATCGTTCGCATGCTGCGCCGCACGCTTGATTTGCTCACTCAAATTCCCTACGTCCCTTATTTATCTCGTGCCATCAAAGACAATGCTACTCGTGCAGCGCAGCTAATCGATCGGTTCCCTGTTAAAGAAGGACTTGCTTGAGCAGCCATTCTTATTTCGGTAGTCCTAAATTGGTAAGAATTTTTTGATGGGCGGGGAAGCCCGCCCATCAAAAAATCCTTACATCAATACCGCTACCCTTATGTCTAGGTTTAGGTCTTCTTATTTCTAGGTTAGGTCTAATACAGAGCTGATGGCGATCGCCAAGCGATCAAGGACATAGCTGTAAACACGACAAACCCGCAACTATGCCCTTGCCTAACTGTTGCCCTAACTGTCCTCGCGACAGCTAGAACCAATCAGTACCCAACTATCAGTACCCAACTAAGTAGTTCGACCTAAATAAAAACAAGCTTCTAAAAGTCTGTGCCGCGCGCTGCGCGGGCGACACAGACTTTTAGGATTTTATGTTTAATTACGCCCATCTACTTATTCAGTACCCAACTAAATTAGGAACCGCCCAAACAATAGTTCAGGCGGAGTGTGGTGTGAGGAGTGAACGGAAACTTGTCGTCTCCGCTCACTTAATTGTAAAGGACGAACTCAAAATTTCCAGCCGATCCCCAGAATCGGCTGGAAATTTGCTGAGCATCGTAGCTAGGCAGCATTAGCCTATTTACCCATGCCAAGCTGCTGAGCTTTTTGGTAAACCTTGCCTTCGGTCAGCAGTGAAGGCGCAATGACGACCTCAACCTGCTGCATTTCTCGAATGTTTTTAGCTCCCAATGTGCCCATACTGGTTTGGATCGCTCCGAGAAAATTATGGGTGCCGTCATCCAATTGAGCCGGTCCACGCAAAATCTGCCGTAGAGTCCCTGTCGTACCCACCCGGATTCGCGTCCCACGGGGCAGTACAGGGCTAGGAGTTGCCATGCCCCAGTGGAAGCCTCGTCCAGGCGCTTCAGCGGCTCTGGCAAACGGAGAACCAATCATCACCCCATCTGCTCCACAAGCAATGCACTTGCAAATATCGCCACCCGTAATTAAGCCACCGTCAGCAATAATCGGCACATAGTTACCCGTTTCGCGATGGTAGTCATCTCGAGCCGCCGCACAATCTGCCACGGCAGTCACTTGAGGGACGCCAATCCCCAAGACCCCGCGTGAGGTACAGGCAGCCCCTGGGCCAATTCCCACCAATACAGCAGCAGCCCCTGCCTTCATGAGATTCAGTGCCACTTCATAGGTGACGCAATTGCCCAACACAACTGGGATTGGCATCGTTTGACAAAATTCTGCTAAATCCAGCGGGGTAATCGACTCGGGCGACAGATGAGCGGTAGACACGACTGTAGCTTGAATAAAAAACAGGTCTGCCCCGGCTTTTACTACCGCCTCACCAAAACGAGTTGCCCCGACCGGAGTGGCACTTACGGCTGCAATTCCCCCTCGCTGCTTGATTTCTTGCACTCGTT
>JBBQFG010000091.1:0-18307 GCA_038321765.1 Elainellales cyanobacterium | reverse complement strand
AGGCGTGCTAACCCCACAGCAGCTTAGCTTCGCGGATGTTGCTATCAAGTGCATTGGGCTCAATCCCTAGCTGGGGTTGAGCAAGTTTCTCATGGCATCCTGCTTACTCAACTTTGCAAACCAATTAGTCCAATCTAGAGTATCTAAGTAGATGGGCGTAATTAAATATAAAACCTTAAAAGTCTGCGCCGCCCGCGCAGCGGGCGGCACAGACTTTTAGAATCTTGTTTTTATAGCGGTAGCCATGAGCAATAGGACGCCCCCCTGTCATTCCCGCGCCGGCGGGAATCCATCTGCTCGATAGGTGCGGGGGTGGATTCCCGCCTGCGCGGGAATGACGCTGGCATGTCCTAAGCTTTATGACTATGGCTATATTTAGGTTGAACTACTTACAACACCAAGTCGCTGCCCCGTTCGGTAAAGCGGACTGTTTTTATCTTCCAGTTAGGGTTTTTGGTGAGCGTTTCGCTGAGGCTGCCAAAGAGGGAATATTGTTCACAAGCCGAAAGAGAGATAATTTGGCGCTGAGAACCCGGTTTCATGCGTAGATCAACGGTGGCCTCGCCCGTGGCGGTATCGACGCTAACCCGATAGCCAGATAGGTCAAATTCGTCGCCTCCTTGGTTTTCTAGAACTTTGCCGACGGCTGCTTCCATAGAGCGATCGCCAGGGACTTGCACCTGCTGCGGCACAAAGTTGACACACTGATCATCTGCCTGATAAACGGTTACTTCAACCATTTTTACAGCGGGGGTGGCGATCGCCTCCGTTTCTGCGCTTGCGGCAGCAGTCGGGGTATCCGCCATAGAATTCGGTGTTCCTGCACTCGTAGAAACGGTAGGTGAGGGAGACGAAACTAGGGGTTGAGACGCTGTACTGCTGGATGAATCTGGTTTAGGGAAGACATCACAACCCGTTAGGCCAACCAGTAACAGGCTGCCAAGGCCGACAATTTTAATCACACCTAACAGGCTTTGGATATTAGAAGGGCACGGCTGCTCCTGTATCCAAAATCCTCTGGGCGTTAATTTGTTCTTACGTTTGAGCGGCAATAGAACAGCCAACTTTGGTTTGTGGGGATAAAATCCGGGTAGCATTGACCCAATACCTACATATTTTTGATAGTTTCGTCAGGCGGTAGTCCTAAATTGGTAAGGATTTTTTGATGGGCGGGCTTCGCCCGCCCATCAAAAAATCCTTACACCAATACCACTACCCGTCAGGCTTTGTATTCTAGTTGTTCTAGAGCAGGGGCGATCGCCATTTTGCGGATTAAGACCCCAGCCTAGCGGAAGCTTAAATAGCCCCGCTCTAAATCGTATTGCACAGTAACGACATGGTGACTTCAACCTGGACGCGGCATCACGTCCTTTCTCTCGCAGACTTTACCCCCGATGAATACAACACAGTGCTACAGACTGCCGCCAGCTTTAGCGAAGTGCTCTCGACCCGCACTAAAAAAGTGCCAGCGTTACAGGGGCAGGTCGTCACTAACTTATTTTTTGAATCGTCTACTCGCACCCGCAGTAGCTTTGAGCTAGCGGCAAAACGGCTCTCGGCTGATACGCTCAATTTTGCCCCCAGCACCTCGTCTCTGAGTAAGGGTGAAACAATCTTAGACACGGCCAAAACCTACTTGGCCATGGGAACCGACATGATGGTGATTCGCCATAGTGAAGCAGGGGTACCCCAAGCGATCGCTGCCGAACTGGATCGGCTCAATACAAATGTGGGTGTGCTTAACGCCGGCGACGGATTGCACGAACATCCCTCCCAGGCCTTACTCGACCTCTTTACGCTCTGTACTTTGCTTGACCCTACCCTGCCACGGCTGGAACTTCTCAAAGAAAAGAAGATTGCGATCGTCGGCGACATTCTTCACTCGCGGGTGGCGCGCTCTAACATTTGGAGCCTCACAGCCAGTGGAGCTGAAGTGCATCTAGCAGGCCCACCAACTCTCCTACCGAAGCTGTTTGAGGAGTTTGTCCGTGAAGGGGCAAAACCCAGCACGAGCATCAGAAATTGGCATGAAGTAGAGACTAAAACTCCTGACCTTCCCCCGTTCTCGCCCCTGCCTCGCAAACTCTTCCTCCATTGGGAACTCGAACCAGCCCTTCGAGACGCTGACTTTGTGATGACACTGCGGTTACAAAAAGAGCGAATGACGAACCATTTGCTGCCCAGTTTACGAGAGTATCACCAGCGCTTTGGAATTACAGGCGATCGCCTCAAATGCTGTAATCCTAATGTGAAGGTGCTGCATCCCGGCCCCGTCAATCGAGGCGTAGAAATTAGTTCAGATTTAATGGATGACCCCGATTTCAGCCTAATTTCGCAACAGGTCACAAGTGGAGTCGCTGTCCGAATGGCGCTGTTGTACCTAATGGGTGGCAGTAAACTCTAAGCCAGATTTTGCTGTTTGGTAGTCCTAAATTGGTAAGGATTTTTTGATGGGCGGGCTTAGCCCATCCGTCAAAAAATCCTTACATCAATACCACTACCTGCTGTTTAATGCTGAGTAACAAAACCTAGAACCGCAATCGCTGTCGATTGTTGTAGACCGACTCTACTAATCCAAAGGCAATAAAATTGGTTAGTAAAGCCGATCGCCCATAGCTCAGCCAGGGCAGTGGAATCCCTGTTACTGGAGCTAGTCCGATTGTCATACCAATATTCACTAGCACCTGAAACACAATCATCGACAGCACGCCGATCGCCAACAGTGAACCAAAATTATCTTTGGCATTTTGAGCAATAATGACCAGCCGCAGACACACTAACCAAAACAGCACCAGCACCAATAAACAACCGGCAAAACCTAGCTCTTCGCCAATCGCTGAAAAGATAAAGTCCGTGTGCTGTTCAGGGATGAAATTAAGTTGAGTTTGGGTACCGTGGTTTAGCCCGCGTCCCCACAAGCCGCCTGCACCAATGGCAATTCGAGACTGAATCAGGTGGTAGCCGCCCCCCAGCGGGTCTTTGTCAGGATCTAAAAATAGAGTGAGGCGATCGCGCTGATAGTCTTTGAGTAATCCCCAGAAAATATGCCCTAACCCACCCGCAATTAAATTTACAGTAGCGGCCAAAAACGCCCCATACAGCGGCCAGGGCAGGGTGCGCCAAGCAATGTAAACCATTAGCGCCACCCAGGCAAACCAACTGGGCAAAAACACGCCATATAAAATAGCCGCGACTAAAGGCGATACCAACAGCACCAACCAACCTGGATTGGCATTTGCCCAATACAGCATCCCCAGCGTAATGGCTCCAAAGACTAAGCCCGTTCCCAGATCGGGTTGCAGCATAATCAGAACCCAGGGCAACGCCGTCACCGCTATGGTTTTGAACACAGCCAACAGCGTAGAAGCCGTACGCTCTTGCAGCAGCGCCGCCAAGGTAATAATGACACCCACCTTGGCAAATTCTGAGGGCTGAAGATTAAAACTACCAACTGTGATCCAACTCTGAGCACCATTGGCCGTTGTACCAATGAAGATCACAATTAGCAACGAGACATTGGTGATGGCGTAAATAAACCAATAGCACTCGGTCAAAATATCGTAGCGCCAGCGGGCGATCGCCAAGGCCAGCACCAAACCAATGCCACCCACAACCAAGTGCTGTATCCAACTGTCAAAGTCCTGACTCAGCTCGGTACTACGAATGGCTAAACTACCTAAAATCGTCAGCGACACGACCGTCAGCAGCAACATCCAGTCAAGCTCTTGCCAGGGGGCCACAACAGCTTTCCACCGAAAGCGAGTGAGAAAGGGTTTTTGTAGCATAGTCAGTTCTTCTTCAGTTCCTCTTCGGATGGCAACGGCTGCGGTGTTTTGAACGTAAATCCGTGATTTTAACTCAGGGCAGCTACCGACACACGGGCGGCAATTTGTTGGGCGATCGCCGTCAATGCTTTAGCAGAAGCAGACTCAGGAGCATCTAGCACAATTGGAATGCCGCGATCGCCCCCTTGTCTTAGCGCAATTTCCAGGGGAATGCAGCCCAACAGCGGTAACTCTAACTCATCTGCTGTTTTCTTACCGCCACCCGAACCAAAAATGTCATAGTGGCGATCGGGCAAATCCGGCGGAATGAAATAACTCATATTCTCCACAATCCCCAGTACAGGTACCTGGAGCTGCTGAAACATCCGCAAACCCCGACGCGCATCTTGAAGTGCAACCGTTTGCGGGGTCGTAACAATCACAACACCCGCCATGGGCACCGCTTGAGCCAGCGTAAGCTGAGCATCCCCCGTACCAGGGGGCATATCCACCAGCAGGTAATCTAGATCACCCCACTGCACCTGATACAGAAACTGGCGAATAATTCCATTCAGCATGGGTCCTCGCCACATCACAGGCTGATCTGGATCAATTAAAAAACCCATCGACACCAGTTTAACGCCGTGGTTAAACGCTGGCTCTAGTACATCACCTGCCCCACCGGGTTGTACCGTCACCTGAGCGGCACTTAGCCCCATCATCGTCGGCGTGTTCGGTCCATAAATATCTGCATCCAACAGCCCCACCTTGGCACCTGCGAGTGCAAGAGCCACAGCCACGTTCACAGTGACAGTGCTTTTGCCAACACCACCCTTGCCGCTAGAGATAGCCAAGATATTCTTGACCCCAGCAATTCCCGTGCGGCCAGGCAGAGACTTTTGCTGTGGAGTTTCTGCTGTAACGTCTACCAATACCCGATCTACACCAGGCAGCGTTTTAACGGCTCGCTCACAGTCTTCTACAATGAACTGCCGCAGCGGACAAGCAGGAGTTGTGAGCACCAACGTAAAGCTAACTGTACCTGCTGCTACCTCAACGTTTCGGATCATGTTCAACTCTACTAAACTCTGGCGGAGTTCAGGATCCTGTACCGGACGCAGCACATCCAGTACAGAGGGGATATCAAGCATATTGGCCATGTGTTCTCCACCCTGGCGATTTCACCAGCGTTTTAGCATTTCTTCATGCAATCTTACCGCTTGCCAGGAGTTTCAAGTAAGGGTAGTCCTAGATAAGTAAGGTTTTTAAGATGGGCAAGGCGAAGTCTGCCCATCTCAAAAACCTACCTTAATACCCCTTTTAAAAAAATTATACCCAGCGCAAGCAATGCCATTAACTGTTAACTGCAGCGAGAGAATACCCTAATCCACACGCCAACACCACAGCGCTAAACAGATCAGGTGAGAAAGATTTAGTAGGCGTTGCAGAGGCGATGCCCTCGCGCAACTCTTGTTCAGCCGCTTGAGCCAGTTCCCTTGCTACCCTGGCAGCGTAGGGACGAATGAGAGACCAGACCAATGGTGACAGCCACCCTCGCAGCGTCACTGAGTAAGAAACGCAGGTACCACAGACGGTAGACTCTACCTTGTACGTTACCCGCTCTTCTAACCCAGGAATAGCCAGAATGCGAACGCTAAGCATCTCACGAGGTCGCACCCGCTCTACAAAAATTTGGATTGGGATGGGAAATAGTCGAGAGACGGCCTGATAAATTAAACCGGGCTTAGGAATTAAGCCTTTTGGAACATTAGTACTGGCAATTAGCGGGTGCCAAGAAACATCAGCTAGATTGCTCACCTTTTGCCACAGCGTATCTACAGAGGCGGAACTAATCGCCTCATACGTTACAACCAGAGGGCGAAACCACCACGTTGATCGCCAGTGTGTGAATCTAGACCAAACGCCCAGCATCCTGATACTCCTCGTCCACCAGCCAACTAATAAAATAAAATCACTCAATACTTTATAAAACGTTATGAAGAGACAATTCAGAAGGGATTAGAAGGGCTAATTTAGCCTACCTTTCGATGCACTAAACAATATTCTTGGGAGGTTCCAAATGTGAACCTGAAAAGTTAGTTTATGTACTTCGCGGTATGCCTTACGTCTGAAGAGCCAACATTCCGAAATAATTTATCTGCTATAGCTTCTAAAATCGACTTGAAACTTGATCCCAACTTGTAGCATGATTTGCGGGGACTCTGTGTGTTAAATTCTGCGACTACAGGCAGAATTTCCCTTAAACATATTCTCCTAAGTAGTTCAACCTAAATAAAAACCAAATTCTAAAACCCTGCGCCGCCCGCTGTGCGGGCGGCGCAGGGTTTTAGAATCTTATATTTAATTAAGCCCACCTACTTAGCCTATCTCTAAATCTTCCGAGAATGCTTTATCTCTAAAGTCTGAGGTTTTAATATATCTAGTTCAAACCCTAAGCCTCAAATCGATTCTGAAGCCTTGGGCTGAGGAGTTTGTAGGTATCTTTAGCCTTTAGCAAACTTGAGGTAAAGGTTAAAAATTCGGTTCTTTTCCTTACATTTCTTGACATCATGATTCGATGATGTCAAATCCGGGATAGTCTAGATTGGGGCATTGAGTCCACCTTGCTAATTTACGTCCGCGATTACTCAAGACGCGTTGATCTATGACAACCTTCTCTTCTTCTAAAGTAACCTCTGAGGCAAGTGCATCGATTACGACTCCCCCGGCTGATTCGCGAGAGCGGGTAAGTACGTTTTTGAAAGGTCTTCAGGATCAAATTTGCCAGCGATTGGAAGAGGTCGATGGCGTGGAGCAGTTTCAGCAAGATAGCTGGCAGCGAGAAGAGGGAGGCGGAGGGCGATCGCGTGTGCTCAAAGGGGGCAGCGTGTTTGAACAGGGTGGGGTCAACTTCTCGGAAGTATGGGGCAAAGACTTGCCGCCGTCAGTGTTGGTGCAGCGTCCTGAAGCAGCAGGGCATGGCTTTTACGCTACCGGAACCTCTATGGTGTTGCATCCCCAAAATCCTTACATTCCAACGGTGCATTTGAATTACCGTTACTTTGAGGCAGGCCCCGTGTGGTGGTTTGGTGGTGGCATTGACCTTACCCCCTATTACCCGTTTCGAGAAGACGCTGCTCATTTTCACCAGACTTTGAAACAGGCGTGCGATCGCCACCACCCTGAGTATTACCCCACCTTTAAGCTGTGGTGCGACGAATACTTTTACCTCAAACACCGTCAAGAATCTCGCGGTGTAGGCGGCATATTTTTTGACTATCAAGATGGACGCGGTAAGCTCTACGGCGGACCTGACCCGCAGGGGTTGGCTGCTGCCCACAGCAATTCAATCGGTGGAGTTGAACCCCAAAGCTGGGAGCAGATTTTTGAATTTGTACAGAGCTGTGGCAACGCCTTTTTGCCCGCCTATGTGCCGATTGTAGAACGCCGACAGGGCATGGAATGGGGCGATCGCCAGCGCAATTTTCAACTCTATCGTCGCGGTCGCTACGTCGAATTCAACCTAATTTATGACCGGGGCACCATCTTTGGCCTCCAAACAAACGGACGTACTGAATCCATTTTGATGTCATTGCCTCCGCTAGTACGTTGGGAGTATTGCTATAGTCCAGAGCCGAATACCCCCGAAGTAGAACTCTACGATGTGTTCCTTAAGCCTCAAGATTGGGCAAATTGGAATGGATAGGATCAGGAATTAAACTAAATCCAATAGTTTTTATCAAAGGTGGCTAGGCCGCTTTTTGTAAAATCTGTTAGGTGTCAACTTGCTAACGATCCTAACTGTTTTAAGCCGAAGGGAGAACAATCGTCTAAATGGAACAACGCACGCACACCACTCGCGATGGCAAAACAGTAATGGTTCTGATTCCAACGGGACGGTTGGATATCACAACCGCGTGGCAATTTCGCCTGAAATTGCAAGAGTGTATTTCTCGGCTCAGCTCTCATATTGTGGTGAATTTAGGTCAGGTCAATTTTATTGACAGTTCTGGCTTGACTTCCCTAGTCGCTGGAATGCGCGATGCTGATAAAGTCAAAGGCAGCTTCCGCATTTGCAGCGTTCACCCTGAAGCCAAGCTAGTATTCGAAGTTACAATGATGGACTCAGTATTTGAGATCTTTGACACCGAAGCAGAGGCGTTAGGAGAAACCTCGCCAGCAGCAACCTCAGATGGGGAGAGCATAGCGGGGGGAATCGTCAACTAAAGAGGTGCGTCACCCAAAACACCCTTGGGCACTTCAGTAGCCACTGAAGTCAGGACACACGTGTCGAGCGGGAAGCCTCAATCAAAAGGCTTCCCAATCCGTAATTTCTTCAGTTCGTAAACTAAATTAGAGCTATAGCCATAGTCATAAAGCTTAGGACATGCCAGCGTCATTCCCGCGCAGGCGGGAATCCATCTGCTCGATAGGTGCGGGGGTGGATTCCCGCCTGCGCGGGAATGACAGGGAGGCGTCCTATTGATCATCGCTACCGCTATACCTTACCCCCGTCAGTTCAATTTTCATCCTTTTATCCGTCGGCTCCAGTCCTGTGGGATAATAGGATCACAATAAATTAAGAATTTCCCGTGAGCGACGTTCGAACTGTTTCAGATACAAAGCGAGCGTTTTACGCAGCGCATACCCGTCCGATCAACTCCATCTATCGCCGCGTGGTGGAAGAGCTGATGGTAGAAACCCATTTGCTCTCAGTCAATGTAGACTTCCGCTATGAGCCGATTTACGCCTTGGGAGTTGTAACCACCTTCGATCGGTTTATGCAGGGGTATCGTCCTGATCAAGATAAGTCATCTATTTTCAATGCCCTTTGTCAGGCAGTAGGCGGCGACCCACAAACCTATCGGCAAGAGGCAGAACAGCTTCAGGCAGATGCAGCACAAATGTCGGTAGATCAAGTCTTAGCAACGCTCAAAGAGCCTACCAATGAATCAAGCTCAACCCTGATTGCCAAACTGCGAAGCGTGGTTGAGACTCCAAATTTTAAGTACAGCAGGCTGTTTGCGATTGGCTTGTATACCTTATTAGAGCAGATGGACGCTGAAGCTCTAAAGGACGAAGCGCAGCGCAATCAGATGTTAGAAAAAGTCTGCGAAGCCCTGAAGCTTTCCACAGATAAGGTGCAGAAGGATCTAGAGCTGTATCGTGGCAACCTAGAGAAAATGGTGCAAGCTCAGGCTGTGATGGAAGACATCTTACAAGCTGGCCGTAAAAAGAAGGAAGAGCGGGCGAAAGAAAAAGAGGCGATCGCCGCCCCGCCTAGCCCGTCTCCTGAATCGCCTAATTAAAGGCCGTAATCCCAGTTTAGTGAAAAGCGCACAGAGTACTCTGTGCGCTTTTTTGGAAGCACGATCGTCCACTAGGAAGGTGTCGCGTAGGCCGAAGTCGTTTTCTGGACGGACACGGCGGTCTTGGTTTGATTTTCTAGATCTACAGCGGCTAATTGCTCTTCAAGCTGAGCTTTAACCAAATGGCGATAGCTAAAGAAGTGTTCTCCTGCGCCAAGGGCAAGAACGTAGTCGTAAAGTAAGCGGGTTTTTAAGATGGCGATCGCCAGCAGTTGCCACCAAAAACGGAAGCGCGTTGAGCGTATCACCCCTTGCCGCCAGCAAACCGCCCAGAGCAGGCGCATTTCAGCCGCTGTAATCGGGCGATCGGTCTGCCCCCGCCAGCCATTCATCATCATAAAATGTCGAAAGGTGCGCTTTAAATATGGCATCGGTTCGTAAATCTGCCAAAACGCATCTATGTACTCTTGCGTAATCTCGGCTATGGGGCGGGTTGGAACAAAATTCATGATCGAGCCTTGATGCACCGTCGCCAGCCCTTCCATCAAGCGATCTTCAGCCTTGAGGCGGTTCCACATGGCGGTATTTCGCAGGGCTTGGAGCAAGCTGAAATGAGCCTGGGGGATACCAGTATCTTGAATGAAGGCACGAATGCGATCGCCTGCTCCAGGACGCTCATGGTCGAAGCCAATGATAAACCCTGACATCAGTTGTAGCCCAGCCCTAGTTAGCTTGTGGCACGAGTTCATCAAAGACTGGCGAGTATTTTGGAGTTTCTTGACCCCCACCAAGCTATCAGTATCGGGCGTCTCAATTCCCATAAATACCATCGTGAACCCGGCTTTTACCATCAGATCAACTAGTTCATCGTCATCCGCCAAGTTCAGCGAGGCTTCGGTTAATAGGATAAACGGGTAGTTGTGGGCTTCCATCCAAGGAATGAGTTCCCGCAGGAACACTTTGGCATTGCGCGTATTGCCAATGAAATTGTCGTCTACCACAAATACGTAGCGCCGCCATCCTAACTGGTAAAGCGCGTCAAACTCAGCCAGCATTTGAGCCGGTGCCTTAGTGCGAGGCTTGCGGCCATAGAGGCTAATAATGTCGCAAAACTCACACTGGAAGGGGCAGCCCCGAGAAAATTGCACCGTGATTGCCAGGTAAGCGTTCAAATCTAGCAGGTCGAAGCGGGGAATGGGGGTTTGAGTGACATCGGGCTTTTCAGCCGACCGAAAGGTACCCGTTTGGGCACCTTGGGCGATCGCCTCCAGAAACAAAGGGATGGTGCATTCTCCCTCATCCAAAATTAAATAGTGAGCACCAGCCTCTAAGGCGACATCGGGATAGGAGGTTGGATATGGCCCTCCCACTGCCACTTTTTTACCGAGGGCGATCGCCGTACGAATCAAGTCTTGAAAATCTTTTTTCTGAATGACCATTGCCGATAGGATGACCAGATCGCACCAATCCCAGTCAGCTTCAGTTTCGTAACAAACGTTGCGATCCCTAAATCGAATCTCCCAATCTTGAGGCAGCATCGCCGCTACCGTAATCAGACCGAGAGGAGGATTTGTTGACCGCAAACCCGCCAAGTCGAGCGTTTCCTGGTAAGACCAAAACGAATTGGGCATCACAGGCCATAACAATAAGGCTTTCATAAAAACTCCGGGGGTAGGAGGATCTGTGAATGAGGCTTAACGAATTACGCCCAGTTAGTCTAGTCGTCGCCATCTGTTTCAGCACCGGGTGCAGGGGTTCTTATACAAATGGTTTTAACCGCTGTGGCGATCGCCGCACTTACTTTTCTTATTGGAGATTATATGAACCCTATTTAGTTATGTAGAAGTATTTTTATTAATTATTGATGTCATGTTTTTTTGAAGCGCGTTGGCAATACGTTCTAAATTGGCAATACGTTCTAAATTGACAATCCGTTCCAACCATTTTCTCAGCTAGCCCCATATTGCATAGATTGCATAGCCGACGCGATCGCAGCATTAACCTTCAGCATGAGGCACGCAGTATTGAGCTGGTTAAGCTATCCCAGCCTGACGTGATTCATGACACGTCCCGATGCTGAAGATTCATCGCCATTTGCTTCAACGCGCTGAGGCAAATGGGTTATGGTAAGAACGCCGGGTCAAACTAACCAGGCAAATTGAGCAACATCAGTCTAGCTCTCGATTAGACGGTTTCATTCTTTAGCAGCATCACGTTAAGGTTCATGGGCAAGCAGCGCGTTCTTTCAGGCATTCAGCCAACTGGCGACCTCCATTTGGGCAATTATCTGGGAGCCATTCACAACTGGGTCGAAATTCAGCAAGAGTTTGACAGTTTTTTATTCATGGCCGACCTGCACGCCATTACGGTTCCGCAAGATCCAAAGCTGCTAGCAGACAACACCTACAAAGTGGCAGCGCTCTACCTAGCCTGTGGGATTGATTTAGCCCATGCCACCATTTTTGTCCAGTCTCATGTGTCTGCCCATAGCGAATTGGCGTGGCTCTTTATGTGCATTACGCCGTTGAACTGGCTAGAAGATATGATCCAGTTTAAGGAAAAGGCGGTGAAGCAAGGCGAAAACGTAGGTGCTGGGTTGCTCAACTACCCCGTGCTACAGGCGGCAGATATCTTGCTATATGAGCCAGACAAAGTACCTGTTGGCGAAGACCAGAAGCAGCATTTGGAGCTAACACGAGATATTGCAGCCCGCCTAAATTACCAGTTTGGGAGTGAAGATCAGCCCATTTTGAAGCTGCCTGATCCCATGATCCGAGTCGCCGGGGCACGGGTGATGAGTCTAACGGATGGGACTAAGAAAATGTCAAAGTCTGACCCATCTGACCTGAGCCGCATTAGCCTGCTAGACCCGCCTGATCAGATTCAGCACAAGATTAAGCGCTGTAAAACTGACCCCGTGCGCGGGTTGCAATTTGATGATGCCGCTCGACCGGAATGTCACAACCTGCTGTCGCTTTACATGATTCTTTCGAGCCAGACTAAAGAGACAGTGGCTCAGGAATGTGCAGAGATGGGATGGGGGCAGTTCAAGCCGCTACTAACCGACACCGTGATTAGCGCTCTAAAGCCAATTCAAGAAAAATATACCCAGATTCGTGCAGAGCCAGGGTATTTGGATGCTGTGCTGCGCGATGGCAAAGAAAAGGCAGAGGCGATCGCCAATTCCACGTTACACAAGGTTAAGCGAGCCTTGGGATTTTCTATCCCCACCTAGGCACAGGTCGTGTTCTAGACTTGCCGTGAGGACTGCAAAACTGAGATACACGATTCACAGCGACTCGTGCCAAGAGCAAAGCGATACCGGGCAACTGGTATCCTAAACATCTAAGGATGGCGAATTTAATAAAAAACCAATTTCATGTCAGATTCTTTATCTTCCCTCCCGTCTCAACCCGTTGGCCCCAACTCTCGGCTGCAAACCGCTGCCCAAGCGGGTGAGTTTCTCATTACAGCAGAGGTAATGCCGCCCAAAGGCGGGAACCCAGCCCACATGGTGGAGATGGCAAAATTACTGAGCGATCGCGTGCATGGGGTCAACATTACCGACGGCAGTCGGGCGGTGCTGCGAATGTCGTCGTTAGCCTCGTCGGTGATCTTGCTGCATCACGGGATTGAGCCAATTTGCCAGATGGCCTGCCGCGATCGCAACCGCATTGGCCTACAGGCAGACTTAATGGGGGCAGAGGCTCTGGGTATTCGCAACGTTTTGGCTTTGACAGGCGACCCCGTCAAAGCGGGTGACCATCCTGACGCGAAACCTGTGTTTGATCTAGAATCAGTGCGGCTGTTAAAACTGATTAGTAAGCTTAACCAAGGCGTAGACTGCAACGACAAACCGCTGACCGACGGTGCCACCCACTTATTTGCTGGAGCCGCAATCGACCCTCAGTGCCCTAGCTGGTCGGGCACTCAGCGGCGTTTTGAACACAAACTAGCAGCCGGAGCGCAATTCTTTCAAAGCCAGTTAATTACAGATTTTGACCGACTAGAAAAGTTCATGAATCAAATTGCAGCAGGCTGTAACAAGCCGATCCTGGCTGGAATTTTTCTACTGAAATCGGCCAAAAACGCCCGCTTTATCAACAACAACGTCCCTGGTGCTCACATTCCCCAGCACCTGATCGATCGCCTAGAACAAGCCAGTCAGCCGCTAGACGAAGGGGTAGCGATCGCTGCCGAACAAGTTAAACTCGCCCGCCAACTGTGCCACGGCGTTCATATGATGGCCGTCAAACGAGAAGATCTAATTCCCAAAATTCTAGACTTGGCAGGCATCAAGCCCGTGCGGTGACCTAATTCATTCACGCCTTAACTCTTTTGATAGTCCTAATAATTGGTAAGGATTTTTTGATGGGCGGGCTTCGCCCGCCCATCAAAAAATCCTTACACCAATACCACTCTTTTAATACCATGCAGAAGCCACGACACTGCGCCTTGGGCTTCCCGAAACGCCTATACTAACGCAATCATCCTCCCTCCCCTTCATCCCTCTTCTCTACTCCCCATGCCTACCTACCCCGGAATCTCTAGCGAAGCCTTCCGTCATCCACTCGACTCCCAAGCCGAACAGACCTTACGTAGCGTCCCAGGGTTTGATCTGATTGCGCGGCGGTTTGTAGAGTTTGTCTACGAGCGTCCCCGCCACGTCTTTTTAATGGGCAACAGCATTGAAGTGGGGCCACGGCAATATTCCACGGTGTATCAAATCTTTCGAGACTGTCTGCGATCGCTTGATATTCAACCAGAACCAACCCTATTTGTATCCCAGTCTCCAGCGGTAAACGCCTACGCCTTGGGGCAAGAGCGCCCCTGTGTGGTACTCAGTACAGCCCTGCTAGATCTCAGTGATGAACACGAGCTGCGATCGGTGATGGCTCATGAGCTGGGTCATCTCAAATGTGGGCACACCACCCTAAACCAGATGGCAAGCTGGACGATTACCATTGCTTCAGGATTGGCAGACATGACCTTTGGGTTGAGCAGCTTGGTCAGCACGGGGCTGCTGATGGCGTTCTATGAATGGCTGCGAAAAGCAGAGCTATCAGCCGATCGAGCCGCCTTATTGGTAATGGATGACGTAAAACCCGTGTTGACAAACATGATGAAGCTGGCAGGCGGAAGCAGCCGCTACGCCAACGAACTAAACCTGGACGAGTTCTCTCGCCAGTCAACCCGCTATCAAGAACTAGACCAAGATGGACTGAACCAGGTTTACAAGTTTTTGCTGTACAACAACCTGTCGGCAGGGCTATTTCAGACCCATCCGTTTACGGTGGAGCGCGTGCATTTTCTTAAGGAATGGGCAGAGTCAGACGAGTACCGTACTATTCGCAGCGGCAACTATCGCCGTACAGGTAAAGGAGCTGTGAATGTAGAATCAACATCACCTCAGTCGTCTACAGCCAACCCCGCCAATTCCACAGCGACCGATGCAGCAGACGTAGAAACGCTGCGTCAAGAGCTAGAAGCGCTACAACAAGAAATCGACAGAATTCGGCGATCGCGCATGTAACTCTGGTCTGTTCCTTTGTAGAGAGAGGGTCTTCTGCCTTAAAGCCGACGTTTTCAAAGGCTTGGCTCAGTAGGATGTAGTTACTTCCTTAATAAAGCACCCAACTGTGCTGTAGTGGACGCAAGAGGTTAAGCCCTAAAACGATTTTTTGGATTTGCTTAGCAACTCCAGCAAGCCGCCACGGTTTAACTCTTCTAATCACTCCAGCGGTTGCTACAGCCTACAGACGGGCGTGCTTGAAGAAGACTTGTACTCTCACGATCCCAGGAGTCACAGCTATGAACCAAGATAATAGAACCCGTAATGATCACGATTCCAACCCAGATCCAATCACCAAGCAACCAGGTGCCCATCCTGTTGGCACAGGAGTAGGTGCAGCAGGTGCCGGGACAATCGGAACCGTTGTAGGTGGGGCTGTAGGCGGTCCCGTGGGTGCGGTTGTAGGGGCAGCCGTTGGTAGTGTTGTAGGCGGACTGGTTGGTAAGAACGTTGCCGAAACCGTTAACCCCACTGTGGAAGATGAGTACTGGAGCAAAAACTACAGCGATCGCCCCTATGTGGAACAGGGATACGAATATAACGACTATGCCCCTGCCTATCGCACCGGGTACGAAGGCTATGCAGCTCACGGTCGTGATGGTTCAACCTTTGACGCTGCTGAGCCTCATTTAAGGCAGCAGTACGAAGGCCAGCATGGCACAAACCGATTGGGTTGGGAAAAAGCAAAGCACGCCACGCGTGATGCTTGGGATCGCGTTGAACGCGCTCTTCCTGGCGATGCTGACCACGACGGTAAGTAAGGTAGACAACAACTAGCCAATTTACTCTAGTGTGGAGATGGGGTCTGGAAATTAAATTTCCAGACCCCATCTCTGTAACTGTAAGCGCTGCAAATCCCAGCCTACTCCAGTAGATCAGGCTCTTCGCGCACAATTTTGTCATAAAGTGACTGAAAGCAAAACCATCCCATATATGCAGTCCCCACCTGGCTGTAGGTGAGACTAGCCACATCGGGGGAAATGTGGACAGGCGTTCCGGCTGCTTCTGCCAATAGCTGCGCTTGACAGGTGCGCTCCATAGTCATAAACCACCACGCCGCTTCATCGACAGAACGTCCGACTGTTAGCAAGCCGTGATTTCGCAGAATTAACGCCTTGCGATCGCCCAACGTAGCAGCAATCCGCTGTCCTTCAGCCAGATCTAGCACCACGCCTGTGTAGTCATCAAACAGCGCATGATCGTCATAAAACGAACAGGCATCCTGCGTCAGCGGATCGAGCAACCGCCCCAACGACGACCAGGCTTTGCCATGAAGCGAGTGCGTGTGGGCAGCAGCCACCACATCGGGGCGGGCATGATGCACCTGAGAGTGAATGGCAAAGGCCGCCGCATTGACGGGGCGATCGCCCTCCACAACCTCACCTTTATGATTCACCAGCAGTAAATCCGACACCCGAATGTGGCCAAAATACATACCAAACGGGTTCACCCAAAAGCGATCGCCCCACTCTGGATCACGGGCGGTGATGTGCCCTGCTACCCCCTCATCAAACCCATAGCGAGCAAACAACCGGAACGCCGCCGCTAGCCGCTGCTTACGGTGCAGGCGATCGGCTGCAAACGAATTGAACGTAGCAGGCTGGGGCAGATTGGGCTGAATCATGGCGCATTTCTCAAGGAATGGTAGAGCACAGAGCACTCGACCTTATTTTAGAGGCAGAGACTAAGACTGGCTCAGACCTCGGCTAATTGCCTCAAACACGCTTAGGAATGAGAATTAAATAACTCCGCCATTCTTCTGTAGGGCCGAACGGCAGTTCGCCCCTACAGAAAAACGGCCGATCGCCCCTACCAGCAATCAAATTCCCGATCTTATTAAATCCATAATCCTTAGGTTGTATTTTGTTCGCAATCCTGACTCGCTTCTAGGTTAGAACTGTTTCCTTCTCTATCTCCCTCATAATGAGAAAGAACGCTTTACACTTCTTTAACAATGGCGAGAGACCTGCGGGGATTTCTAAAACAGCTTGAGCAGCGCGGGCAACTGCGGCGGATTAGCGCACTCGTTGATCCAAATTTAGAAATTGCGGAAATTGCCAACCGCATGTTGCAGAGCGGTGGCCCCGCACTGCTGTTTGAGAATGTCAAGGGATCTCCTCACCCTGTAGCCGTGAACGTTATGGGTACAGTTGAGCGGGTCTGCTGGTCAATGAATATGGAACAACCGCAGGAACTGGAAGCCCTGGGCAAAAAGCTGGCGCTGATCTATCAATTGCGTCCGCCCAAGAAGTTTGCCCAGGCCGTGGAATTGGGCAAAGTACTGCTGGATGTAGCCAAATCTAAGCCCAGCCGAGATTTTTTGCCGCCCTGCCAGCAGGTAGTGCTAAAAGGCGATCAAGTCGATTTGACCAAGCTGCCGCTGCTGCGGGTGTATCCCGGCGATGCCGATAAGGTGATTACGTTGGGATTGATGATCACCAAAGACCCCGAAAACAAGTCAGTGAATGTGGGCGTGTACCGTTTGCAGTTGCAGTCGAAGAATACGATGACAGTGCAGTGGCTGTCGGTGCGGGGGGCAACACGCCATCTGCGTAAAGCGGCAGAACGGGGACAAAACCTGGAGGTGGCGATCGCCATTGGTGTAGATCCGTTGATTATCATGGCCGCTGCTACCCCGCTTCCTCTCGATCTATCAGAGTGGCTATTTGCCGGACTGTATGCAGGTGAAGGAATCCACTTGGCCAAGTGCAAAACGGTCGATCTAGAAGTCCCTGCCGATGCAGAAATTGTGCTAGAGGGGACAATCACTCCGGGCGAAGTCGGAGTGGATGGCCCAGCGGGAGATCATATGGGCTACTACGGCCCCTCAAACCCAAAAGGGCCACTGATTCGATTTCAGTGCATGACCCACCGCAAAAACCCAATCTACATGACCACCTTTAGCGGTCGTCCGCCGAAGGAAGACGCGATGATGGCGCTGGCGCTCAACCGAATTTACACGCCCATTTTGCGGCAGCAAGTGCCCGAAATCGTTGACTTCTTTTTGCCCATGGAAGGACTAAGCTATAAGGTTGCCGTGATTTCGATTGATAAAGCGTTTCCGGGGCAGGCGCGGCGAGCGGCACTAGCATTTTGGAGCGCGCTACCGCAATTTAGCTACACCAAATTTGTGATTGTGGTGGATAAAGACATCAACATCCGCGATCCGCGTCAGGTGGTTTGGTCGATTACCTCAAAGGTTGACCCCGTGCGGGATGTGTTCATTTTGCCCGACAACCCGTTTGACTCGCTCGATTTTGCTACCGAAAAGCCGGGACTGGGCAGCAAAATGGGGATCGATGCCACCACTAAGGTCTATCCAGAGAGCGATCGCCCCTGGGCAGACCAACTATCGCCCGATCCTGATACTGCTGCGATGGTCGATCGGCGCTGGGCAGAATATGGCTTGGCCGACCTCAATCTGGGCGAGGTGAATCCTAACTTGTTTGGCTACGATATGAAGTAAGTCGAGCAACTTGAATCGCGATTGAAGTCTGGTACAGCCCAAAGAGCTGTCGTTGGCGCTCTGGAGAAAGTCATGCAAACTAGACCGCGTACTTATACTCCCGGTGAATACCTAGCACTGGAAGAAACAGCAGAATTCCGCAGCGAATATCACCAGGGAGAAATCATTCCCATGACGGGAGGTTCATTTAATCACA
>JBBQFG010000090.1:0-18344 GCA_038321765.1 Elainellales cyanobacterium | reverse complement strand
GCGAATATTCTGTAGGGGCGAAGCATTTGCATCAATATTCTGGCAACGCAGCGTCAATTCGAGTGCAAATGCTTCGCCCCTACTGCCCAAAAATCGCCCTAAATCTCAATTCTAATTAGATGTCAAATGGGTTCTATAAATCATAGTTTTCATGAATTATTTATCACTACTAAGTAGTTCAACCTAAAAACCAAATCCTCAAACCCTGCGCCGCCCGCTACGCGGGCGGCGCAGGGTTTGAGGATTTGGTTTTTACTTAAGCCCACCTACTTATATATGCTCAATAGCCTATTAGAAAACAAACCGAAAGAGCGACTTTTTAGAAATAAGATATCCCTAACATTAAGCTGATTTAGCTAGATCAGCCTGACTAGCTAAATCAGCATTGCTTAATCCGGCTAAATCTTGGTTGATTTTAGACCTTGTAATATAGTGCCAATAATATTTTTATGGTTTGACTCAACAATGATTTTATCTGACACACCTAATTCCTTTAAAACTACTTCTATTTGCATCAGCAAGTCTGACAATAAATCTTCCTCGCCTTTTTTAAGAAGCTGCTTCAACGTATCTATAGCTTCTAAGTAACTGCCTCGACCTTCGATATACTTTTCTAAAGAATCTAGAATTTGGATCGTTGCTTCTGAATCTCTGCGTTCAAAAAAAGGTTTGACCGAGGTCAACAACGTTTCAATAGCGTTGGGTTTATTGTTGAGCCATTCTACTAAGGAATCCTTCTCCATCCCATATTTAGGATTATTTAATGCCGCTTTAGAACGAAGCTCACGTCTGGCAGCATCTGCAAGAACTCGATCCATCCAGGAGTTAATGCTTAAATCAGCCTGTGCCGAGGCCAGACAAATTTCACGATGGGTTTCTGGGCTAGTACGAAAGGCAATATTACCCTTAAATGGTCGGTCAGGCGGTTGTTCTACCTTCTTACAAAAGCTTAGGTATTCATCAACTGACTTTTCAAATTCTCGCTTAACTTCTTTAGCGCTTTCAACTTCAAAGGTTACGGTGGCGTTAATATCTAAAACTCTTCCGTGAAAAATTTGAGCTTCTGGGTCAAATTCCACTTTGGCCGTGTAAGTTTTGTACGACAGCAAGGTGCTCATAGGTCACAATAGATCACTTCATTTCATTCAACAGATCACTTCATTTCATTCAACTGGCTCAATTCCCGACTTGACTAAGAAATCTTGAATGGCATTGATCGTAGACGGACTGGCACATGACTGGTTTCTACGTCGATGGAACGTTCCAATTTCTTTACTTTTGCGTTCAACCGCAACACAAATTCTGCCCTGATTTTCGGAAACTAAGATTTTGCCAGGTTGGGATGCTTGCATTGCCCGAAAGAGACGCAGAATTTTTACCCAGGAGAGATTTGAGGGTGGTGGATAACCAAAGATTTCACGAATCGTTTTTTGGTGCTCATTAGGTAACTCGTAGTAGATGCACATCGTAAGATTTCGGGCGTTGGAGGCTAAACACCTTTGCCACGGGAGACAGCGTGCAAGCAACTGATCTATTACCTGAGCCTAGATAAACCGGGCTAGTTTAGTAACAGTAAAAGCTAACAACTGCTGCTTATCCACTGAAGATTAACCTGTCGGCAAAGCTCTCCATATCGTAACTCGATATTTCTACACGGGCATAGAAACATCTCCCTCTCTGCAGTTCAAACAGTTACACTAGTCTTCTGAAAACATCTGATGTCAACAGATTGCTTTACAAAATAGTACTGAAGCTGTTTAGGGAATCGCAAACACGTTAACTACCGATATTTTTTGTTCGAGCGCAGCAAACTGACTCTGCACGAAAAATATCAAATTTTTGATTTGCGACCTTACAGGGAGTTAAGTAGGGTTAAATAATTCAGACAGGGCTGTATTCAGTCCATCTTCGTAACGATATCAAGAAACGATATCAATGTCAAGCTCGTATTGAAGATAAGGCGTTGAAGATAATTTAGCCTAATACAGCTTTGCGTAAGAATGCACAGAGCGCAGCTCCCCACCTGTGAGGTTGAAAGTGAGAGCTAAAATTGGGAGGCATCGAATGATCATAGAACTCTACTCCAAGAGAAATCTCCTTTGGGAGAGTTTAGGCCATCTCAATTGTGAGACGCTGTAGAGATTGAACTGTTGTGACAATGACTTGGGAAACTTGGTCAACCTCATCTACGGTGTTGAATCGCCCCAAGCCCAAACGAAGAGAGGCATAGGCCAGGGTGTCAGTATGTCCTAAGGCTTTAAGAACATGAGACGGCGCGGTTTTGACAGAACTACAGGCAGAACCAGAGGACACTGCAACAAATGGCTGTAAGCCCAACAGCAAGGCTTGCCCATCCACACCTGCAATACTGAGGTTGAGATTACCTGCCAAGCGTTGGCGAGGATGGCCGTTGAGATAAATGCCATCGAGAACCTGAAGGGATTGCCAAAGGCGATCGCGCAGATATTCCAACCGCTGCGCTTCCGATTCTAACTCTGCTAATCCTAGTTCCACGGCTTTAGCAAATCCTACAATTTGCGGGGTGCACAGCGTTCCCGATCGCCATCCCCGTTCGTGACCGCCTCCATGCAGTTGAGCAGACAGTTGCACTCTGGGGTTTCGCCGCCGCACGTACAGCGCTCCAATCCCTTTAGGGCCATAGACTTTATGCGCCGTCATTGACATCAAGTCAATCTGCATCGCGTCTACGTCGAGTGGCACTTTGGCGATCGCTTGGGCTGCATCGGTATGAAATAGTACGTGATGGCGATGGCACAGTTCTCCAATGGCTGCTAATGGTTGCAGCACACCGATTTCGTTATTAGCAGCCATAACCGAGACTAAAATCGTGTCGGGGCGAATCGCCTCTTCTAATGTCTGTAAATCGACTAGGCCATCGGCTTGGACGGGCAATAGAGTGATTTCAAATCCAAGCGATCGCAAATAATCGTACGGGTCGAGCACCGCATTATGCTCTGTTTGCAGCGTAATCAGGTGTCGCCCTTTCGAAAAATAGGCTTCTGCGACTCCCTTGATGGCTAAGTTATTCGCCTCCGTTGCGCCGCTAGTGAAAATAATTTCGTCAGGGCTAGCATGAATTGCCTCGGCTAAAACTTCGCGCGATCGCGTCACCGCCGCCGCCGCCGCCCAGCCGTAGGCGTGGGTAGTACTGGCAGGGTTGCCAAAATGCTCGGTAAAGTAGGGCAGCATGGCCGCTAGCACTCGCTCATCTAGAGGCGTAGTGGCGTTACAGTCCATGTAGATCGGGCGGTGGAGCATAGGAAATTAAGTGGTAAGAATGCTCGTCGATTACTAAACACTTCACGATGTCAACGTGGTGCTCAGCAATTTGGTAGTCCTAAATTGGTAAGGATTTTTTGATGGGCGGGCTTCGTCCGCCCATCAAAAAATCCTTACATCAATACCACTACCAGCAATTTGAGGTGAGAAGGGTGAGGGGAGAACGGTTAATTACTGCGGCATTTCACACTGGCGGGGAAGCTGGCCCGGTACAGCACTCAACTGCACGGCACCTTCGGCTACCTGAAAATCCAAATCAGTCAGCCCTCCAGCATCGTGGGTAGTCAGTTGTAACGTAACTTGATTATAAGAAATAATTAAATCGGGGTGATGTCCAGCGGCTTCAGCCGGAGCTACTAAACGATTGACGAAGGCGATCGCCTCCACAAAGTTCTCAAATGCGTAGGTGCACGAAAGCTGCTGCCCATCAACCCTCCAACCCGGCAAATTGTGCATTCGCACCGCCACATCTGCCGCACTTAGTAACGGAGGGACAGCTAGAACAGCAGCGCCACTATTAAACCAGACCAAAACAGTCCCCGCTAAACTCACTCCTAACTTCTTTAAGCTGCCAACAGATTGGATCATTTGAGCGCTTCCTCTAAATCCTATATCTACAAAGACTGGTGAGAATGTTCTTGAGCGTCTACCGCTTGCTGAATTTGCGTGACCCGATAGCCGTACTCCAAATCAGTCAACACAGGCGCAGGCTCAAAGCAAAAGCCCGATTCACCCTCAGATTTACCTAAGGACACTCCAATCCATGATTTGCAGCCGCCATACTCTGCCCGATAAACAATCTCTTGCGGTGAACTCAGCAAATGTACTCGCAATGCCAGCCCATAGAGAGGTTGTCGAGGTTTCCAACGCAATCGCTCAGTGACAAACTGCTGATTCCAAATGTGTAGAGGCAACAGCGCCGACAATGCATCTGCTTGCGTAATTTGAAACACATGGGTAATCTCTGCCCAAGCTCGCAAAAGGACGCTGGGCGGATGCCAACCTGAAGCAATGGGTTGAACGTGCTGGGCATAGGCAGGTTTGAGCAGAGCGGGCTGCTGATGTTCGTAAGTAGGGTACAACAGCACCTGCGAATGGTCGACTGAAAACGTTCCGCGTTGTTCTCGAATGCCACCCTTACGTAGTAGAAGCACCGTATTGCCTTGAATTAAGGCATCTACGGCCACTGCCCATTCTTTTAGCGCTGGGACTGTCAGCAGAGACTCCATTGAAGCAGCAGAAATGGAACCACCGACAGCAGCAGAGTTAGATAACGAGAGCCGATCCGTTTCCATAAATGTTAAGTCCTAGACCTTAAATCCCTATACCTTAAATAATGATGTTTATTCGTCTAGATGAATAACTGTAACTCAACAGAGTCTACAGGGAACACTGTAGACTCTGTTGAGTCTTGTACTTAACTGTCTAGTCAGCACTAATCCTATTGGTGCAGGACTACACTCTGTAGATAGTTTAGATAAGTTTCACTCTAGTTGTAACGTAACGCCCCAGTCTTAAAGCTCATGATTCAACAATCCAATAATGTTGTTAATGCCGTTTCCACTGATTTGCAACAAACTCTGAACCAAATCGCTGAACGGTCTACAGATCGTAAAGATGAAATTATTGATTTGCTCAGCGATGAACAACCTCGAAAAAGCAGACTAATTGAGTCATCTTACGATCGCTGCATTTGGTGGGAAGGCTGTTACTACTGTCAAGATGAAAACAAGCAGTGGCAATGCGTGAAATGCTTTATGTAAAAAGACGAATTTAAACCTCATTCGATCATGAGCTAAACAGTACGTGTGATTGCTTAAAGCAATACGCTTGGAAATCGCTGTAAATTCATCGGATAGGTATAGTTTTAGGCACAAAAGTTAGGACAAAAGGATGGGCGCACGATTTGACTCCACCAGTCTCTATCGCTATTCGCTCTGGCGCAAGTGGAGTGCCAGTGCTCCCCGTGTTGCTTTTGTCATGCTGAACCCTAGTACGGCAGATGCTACCCAGGACGACCCGACCATTCGGCGCTGTGTGCAGTTTGCCAAACAGTGGGGATACGGCTCGCTGGAAGTCGTCAATTTGTTTGCCTATCGAGCCACACATCCCCACAAGTTGCAACAGGTGAACGACCCGGTGGGAAACGATAACGATCGCACTCTCCTGATCGCTGCCCGTCGAGCCGCAATGCTGGTAATGGCGTGGGGAAACTGGGGTCAACTGCATGGCCGCGATCGCGCTGTCCTCAGTTTGCTAGCCTCCGCCCGTCCTGCTTACTGCCTGGGCATTACCCAATCTGGACAACCCCGCCACCCGCTTTACCTGAGAGCAGATATTCAACCTGAGCTATTTCTGCGTCCCAACCTACCGTATCAGCTTGGCTCTAGGGCAAGTTCAACACCCAATTTCGCAGCAGACTGTTAACTTGATCGGGCACCTCGTCATGAGGGCAGTGGCCTGCCTGGAGGTAATGCTCGGTCAGACTAGGATAGTGTTGGCGAAACGTTGCTCCACGCTGAGTAGATTGCATCCAGGGGTCACCGACTCCCCACATCATTAGCAGTGGACAGGTCATTTGGCTCAACAGCAGATCATTTTTTTCACCCTGAGGCGATTTAAAGACTGACGCAAATACTGTAGCTGCCCCAGCATCGCAGGAAGGACGATGGATATCGTCTACTAACTGATCGGTGACTGCCGTTTGATCTAAATACACCTTTTGCAGCGTCTTGCGAATCACTGATTTTTGCCGGACGTACTGGAATAGCAGAAAACTAGGAAAAGGCTGTAATAAAAGCGATCGCACGACCTGCCCCAACACTTGCCGCACCGGATCGGGCTGAGCCGTGGGGTTGGTTTCGGTAAAGGAACCCGCACAGTTCAGTAGCACCAGTCCTGCCGCTGATTGAGGACGCTGCGCCGCCACACACAGGGCTGAGTAACCCCCCAAGGAATTACCTACCAATACAACCGACCGCCCAATCACATCAGTAATAAATTCGTGCAATTGGTCGCGCCAAAGGTCACCACTGTAAACCCAGTCTGGCTTTGCAGATCGTCCAAAACCGAGTAGGTCAATAGCCCATACTTCAAAATCTGGGTATAGCCCTTCAATGTTCTTGCGCCAGTGATCTGTCGAGGCTCCAAACCCATGCACAAGCAGCAGCGGTGGCCGATCAGGATGACCTGCTCCCGCCCTAACGTAATAAATAGATTGCCCACGCCATTGCCAGAACGTGCCGATTGGATTGGCGATCGCAGTTTGCATAAACCCCAGACTGTAAAGTTATATTAACTATTCTAAATACCTGACTCATCAAAAACCAAAAACTCGACAGAATCTAAACCGTCTGCTAGAGAAGGCTTCTCCGTTTTTAGCCTGTATAGCACTGCCTCAAATTCGATAAATGAGAGAGTTCGCCGACGCGATTGTAAATTAAATTGCGCGATCGCCCCTCACTCGTACCAGATTTTTGTCCCTTACCTGATCTTCACGCTCTAGCTCAACTCCATAACTCAAGCCAATCTGCACCCCAAAACACGCCACAAGTTTACCCTGGTAGCAAGGCTTTAGGGTCATGGATATAAATTCAGCCGGGAAGGTGATAGTACAAGCATTCTTAAATAATTGATTAACTTTTCTATCTAAATTCTTTATTTATCATTTTTAACTTAACGTTTCAGAATTTGTAGTGCGAACTCTTAATTCTCCGCTGTTGCAGCGTAGAAATGATATAAGAAGGAAGAGGCATCTGCACAGATGTTCAATAATTACTCGGCACACCCTTCCATCTTCTTGAAAAAGTGCGAGGGTGGGTAGTTCTGTTTAATGCTTTTCATTCGAACACACTACGTATAGCGATTCCCAATCGTGCCAAGTATCAGTTGCTTTATTGCAAGCTCTAGGGCTGCCAATAAGGCGGCTGAGGTTCGTTCAGGCGAGAAATGCTATATGTCCGTCAAAGAATAACGTACCAGAACTATCCAGGAGGTTTTATGCAATATCTATTAATGGATGCCCACCAAAGGTTTTTGGGCACATTCAGTTCTCAGGCAACCCTGATTGTGGGTGATACCTTTCAAAATCAAAACAACCAGACCTATGCGGTTGTGGGTATGAACTGGTCTGGTCAAAAGAACACTAAAACTCAAGCTTTAACCGTCATTCCTGTGACTGCTGCTGCTAAAAAAGCTGCACTCAACTAATTGGTATTTGACAAGACTAAGAAACGTAGATACGTTTGATATAGTTCAATTTTTATAAAAGCAGGGTGTGAGAATAGTATTCCCACACCCTGTTTTTGTGTGGCTCTAGCTCACGTAGAGCCTTTAGAGTCATCTGTAAATAAACTCTGTAAATAAACAATGTCACAGGTTAATTCACACTCCTATATCGTCTCTTGGTAGTCTTAAATTGGTAAGGATTTTTTGATGGGCGGGCTTCGTCCGCCCATCAAAAAATCCTTGCATCAATATCACTACCCGTCTCCTTAAGCCTCACTCGACTCTGTTGTAATCGCTTCCAAATACTGGCTCTCTAGCAAAAATGCACCCCGACTAAAGCGTACACCCCAATATCCTCCCGGTCGGCGATCGAGCACGATGCCTTCTTCCCCTACATAAATTAGGTTGGGCGGGCGTAACATGGGCATTGGCTCAGCGGTTTTAATGTAGGATGGCAACGCTACAACCCGGACGCGATCGCCCACTAAAAACTCTTTAGCATCAGACATAGGAAGATTTTAGAATTTGAGGGTGGGTAGTTCTTAACTCGTAATGTCTTTTTGAAGCACGGCAAAACCTCTGCTTCAAAAGCTCGTTACATTAGTATCACATTTATCGTTTGTGTCTTTTCTCATGCATTTGCGGCAATACGTCAGTTTCTACCTCGACGACATTGAAACACCTCTTGGCAAAACTGTTAACCTGGCCATCACAGGGCTAGTACTGTTATCTTCTGCCATTTTTGTGACCCAGACTTATGCTATACCGCCATCAGTTCAAGACACTTTAAATATTTTAGATATTGCCATTCTCAGCATCTTTACAGTTGAGTATTTGCTGCGAGTTTGGTGTGCTGAAAACCGACTTAATTTTATTTTTAGTTTGTATGGCTTGATTGATTTGATGGCAATCTTCCCCTTTTTATTAGGGGCGGTCGATATTCGGTTTATTCGAATTTTCCGCTGGTTCAGAATTTTGCGGCTGATCCGCTTCATTGAAGGGAAAACGATTTTTGGCTACGTAAC
Source organism: Elainellales cyanobacterium (assembly GCA_038321765.1). Classification (GTDB taxonomy): domain Bacteria; phylum Cyanobacteriota; class Cyanobacteriia; order Elainellales; family Elainellaceae; genus CASBQJ01. The sequence continues at coordinate 9,792 of JBBQFG010000090.1, read as the reverse complement.
CCGTGAAGATGTGGCTCTCTTTGCGCGGATTATTTTCACACTATTGGCGATTGTTTTTGTTTACTCAGGGTTGATTTATCAAGTCGAACATCCGGTTAATCCAACACTGTTCAGAACGTTTCTAGATGCAGTTTATTTCTCGGTATCTACCATTTCAACGGCTGGCCTAGGCGATGTTGTGCCTATTTCTGAAGCAGGACGGCTGCTGACAATTTTAATGGTGCTAACGGGCATTATTTTTATCCCTTGGCAGTTGGGGGATTTAATCAAACAACTGGTTAAAACAAGCAATCGTGTTGAGGTGCCTTGTGCAAGCTGTGGCCTATCATTTCATGACGATGATGCCCGCTTTTGTAAGAGCTGCGGCACCCGTCTACAAGAACGTTTCCAGGCTGTATTATTGGATGACAGCTTACAGCGGGAGCAGATAGAGTAAACTGATCTTCAGTTTTATTAACCCCTTTCACACAAAAAAATATCTCCCGACATGCAATGCCATTCCACAGTAGGCTAAGCAAAAGACAATCTGGCGTTGCTGATTTTAGGGATAGTTTTTGGATAACAGGGGCGCTCAGCACTCCTCTTATCCAAAAACTATCCCCCGATTATGTAATACCGACAATCTGTTCAAGAAGGAGCAACGAGTAGCGTGGAACAGCGTGGTGTGACGGTTTGGTTTACTGGCTTGAGCGGTGCAGGCAAAACAACGATTCGAATGGCTGTTGAGCAAGAATTGCGCGATCGCGGACTTAAAGTAGAAGTCTTAGACGGTGACATTGTGCGGCAATACCTGACTAAGGGGCTGGGCTTCAGTAAAGAAGACCGGGATGAGAATATCCGCCGAATTGGCTTTGTGGCACATCTCCTCAGCCGTAATGGCGTAGTAGTCTTGGTTTCGGCTATTTCACCCTACCGTGCGACCCGCGATGAGGTACGCCACCGGACGGGTGACTTTGTGGAAGTTTACGTCAACGCACCACTGGCAATCTGTGAACAGCGCGATGTCAAGGGCTTGTACAAACGAGCACGAGCAGGTGAAATTAAACAGTTCACAGGCATTGACGACCCCTATGAAGCGCCACTGAATGCAGAAATAGAGTGCAGAACAGACGAGGAATCGTTGGAGGAAAGCGCAGCAAAAGTGCTGAGCTATTTGGCAAATATGGGCTACGTGCCAATACCTTCAGCGATCGCCCCCACCTGAGAGGGTGTTTTAAAAGTGATCGGTTGTGATTTTAGGTACATAGTGATCCCCCCTAGCCCCCTTGAAAAAGGGGGAACTGGATTCAAAGTCCCCCTTTTTAAGGGGGATTTAGGGGGATCGATACCGCTTTTATACCAGCGACGGGACTTTTAAAACATCCTCTGAGAAAACCCGCCGTCCAACATTGCTGATCGCTAAGTGTGAAGGATGGTTGGGCACGTGCGGCGCACATCTCACAGCCATCCCTTCGCCTTACGGCATCTAGTGTAACTACTTTCTCCCCCTTACTTTCTTAGGCCACTGCCGGATTGTGGTCAACCATTGCTGTAACTGATTTTTAGATGGTTTTTTAGAGAGCGTCTGGGTTAAATCTAACGGCTGTGGTTCGGGTTTAATCTGATTCAGGTAACGATAATGCTCCCAAATTGACCAATACGGACAACCGGGTTGAATCCGAAACCCAGCCCAGTGCAGATAGGGCAAAACTTGCTCAACCTTAGTATCGATTAGCTGATATCCGCGCTGCTCAAATGAGCTGCCAGCCCAACTCCCAGGGCACCCGCCGACCCTGCGAACTAGATTAAAGCGGTTCGGAACATATTTTAGGATTAAGTAATTAATAATTGGCTGATCAGAGGTTTTTTGGGAAAAATCAAAATATTCAGGGTGTGCTGCACATTCGGAAAATATGCGGTGTAGCTCTGGTTCTGAGAACAAGCCTTTTTTAGCTCCCCAAAATCCACAATTAAAGATATCTTCCAACTCAGATGCTGTAAAAGTTCCAGCATTAACGATGCGAGGATCAAATACGTTTTGAATGCCGCCATTGTGCTGATAGTCACAGCAGATGAAGTCGTGATGATCTAAATAATGCAAAACTTCAATAATTTTTTCAAATACGACAATGTCCGTATCAATATAAAGAAATTGGTCAAATTGTCCAAACCAGCAGGCTTGCTTACGAAATTGATTAGGTCTAGCAAAAAAGCGATCGCCAAACACCTCGATTACCAGTTGATCTAACCGAGTTAATAGCGCTAAGTCATCGTAGACTTTAACGTTAAACGAATCAGCCAATACCCGTTCTACGACGTGATAGTGTTCATCGTAGGGAATCATGACAATCGGGGTCTCAGGATCATGTAGGCGAATGCTATTGAGGAGAGCGATCGCCTGATCGATCACCCGATCATTGGCCAAAATGTAGATTCCACGCGTCATGAATTGAGTCTCACTGATGTAATCCTAACTTTCGCAGACCTCGCTTTAGCAAGCTAGGCGGTAGATTGACAGGTTTTCCGGTGAGCTTGGGACGTTTTTGTGGCTCGTGGAGATATCGATAATACAAAAAGGTATCGCGATATGGAAAGATCACATTTAAACCACTGCAAAGTTGATTAAACAGATTTGCGTCTAACCCAATATAGTGCAAATAAGTGAGACGAATACCGCGATCGTAGATTAAGTGATCGCGTTCTTCAAAGTGCGAGGAGGTGACCGAATTGCCCGTGCAAGTGTCAGGAGGGAGATGCAATGCCAAATTGTAAACGGTGAGGGGCGATCGCATCACCATGTAATTTAGTACCGACTGATTCGGTGCATTCATATACAAAATTTCTGCCTCGCCATTGGCTAGGTTAGTAATCAAAGCCTCTCGCGTGTTGGCATCAAAAAAGCCTTTTTTGGAGGCATAGCAGCCTGCACAAAAAATCGAGTCATGGATTTGTTCAGCGCTGAATGTCTCGGCAAGTTTCGAGGATGCCAGGTTGAAAATGTGAGACGGATCTTTATGCTGAAAATCATAAACAACCATCTCATGCTGATTCAAGCTATCAAAGAAAATTTGAGGTGAATTGAGCAGTAGCGTATCCGCATCTAAGTAGACGAAGCGGTCAAAGGGTGCATCTGGGTCAAATACGGCGTAGCGATGGTTAGAGTTGAGCCGATAGACATCGGCAAGTCCCCTAGCTTGCCAAATCTTGAGGGCGTTTGGGTGAGTGCTCCACACCTGGCGCGAAAAGTCTTCCCATCGTGCTAAGAGCACCGCGTCGTCTAACAAGGTGACATTGGGGCGATTGGCGATCGCCTCCCGCACCCGATCAAGCCGATCGTCGTAGGCAATCACACAAACAGGTATCTTCGGTGCATGTACGTCAATGCTGTTAAGCAGTGCTACAAGCTGATTGCAGACTACATCATTCGCCAAGGTGTAAATTCCATCAACCATGCAAACACCAGAAGAGCTAAGGAAATTGGCTGAAAAATTAACGTCTCTACATTTTTAAGGTGATCAGGTATGGCTGTCGCCACAAAGGTTAGGACACTGGGATCAAAGGGGGTGTGGGGGCTTTGCCCCCAGCCAGGGGTTCCGCCCCTGCACCCCGTCCTAACCAATCCGTCTATGGCTATATGATTTTTTTTGAAAGGGGCGCACTGTGCCCCTTTCAAAAAAAATTCATACCCAGATTAAGCAATGCCCGTAAATCCTATGGAGTCCTAATTTAGCCGCTTTCCAAACATTTTAGTTTCTCTGGTTGAAAACTCCTATATCTCTACCTACCGATGTCTACCGACCAATGGTATAAATACAGGCATTATCCAAGTTTGTGTGAGGCTAATCTCAATGATGCTACCCGATACAATGATGTGGATTGATTTGGCACAGAATACAGCAGTCTGGGCTAGCAATGCAACGACTTGGCTGGCCGACTCTTCTACTTGGAGCGAACCAGGACAAGGGTTACTTTCACAAATTCATTTCGATTGGACTACACTAGCGCAATTCGATACTGACGTATTTGCTGGGTTTCGTGCGTCCATGAACAATTTTGTCAAATCAGGGCAAGTGTGGGCTTTACTGATTGGTATTGTCATCGGATATTTACTTCGAGGCATGACCACATACGGTTAGAAGCCACTCGGTTAGAAACTAAAGAGACTTGAGAATCAGAGGATGCAAGAGGCTTGTCTTCTGAACTTGTCTTCTGAAATAGATCTCGTTCTACAGTTCATTATCTGAAGACTTGGGGAATGTCCTGTTTAAAGTAGACCCTTGACGCAGGAGATTTTTGCTCAGCCTTTAGCTAGAAACGTTTTAGCTAGAAGCGTTGAGTCTTGGATCATTAGCATTTAGCCTTTTAGGGGAATTCCATTGGTTGAAACACCATCTCAGCAACAAGCTTGGAGCCAGCGGTTTGAATCGGCACTACATCCGGCGATCGCCCGGTTCAACGCAAGCATTGGCTTCGACATCGAACTGCTCGAATATGACCTGACTGGCTCCCAAGCCCATGCTCAGATGTTGGCGCATACAGGAATTATTTCGCCTGAAGAGGGTGAAAAATTGGTGGCAGGGCTAGAGCAAATTCGGCAAGACTATCGGCAGGGCACATTTACGCCGGGAGTAGATGCTGAAGATGTCCACTTTGCCGTAGAACGGCGGCTGACAGAGCTTGTGGGCGACGTAGGTAAAAAACTTCACACAGCGCGATCGCGCAATGATCAAGTGGGTACCGATACCCGTCTCTACCTGCGAGATAAAATCAACCAGATCAAACAACACATTCGAGCCTTTCAAACCGTCTTATTAGACCTTGCAGAGCAGCATGTAGAAACTCTAATTCCGGGCTATACCCACCTGCAACGTGCCCAGCCTGTTAGCTTGGCTCACCACCTGCTGGCCTACGTAGACATGGCACAGCGCGATTGGGATCGACTAGGCGACGTGTATCGCCGGGTCAACATTTCGCCATTGGGTTCGGGGGCACTAGCAGGCACCACATTTCCAATCGATCGCCATTACGTCGCCAAGTTGCTCCAGTTTGATCAGGTTTATGGGAATAGTTTGGACGGGGTAAGCGATCGCGACTTTGCGATTGAATTTCTGTGTGCCGCCAGTCTAATCATGGTGCACCTGTCTCGTTTGTCTGAGGAAGTGATCCTGTGGGCCTCTGAAGAATTTCGCTTTGTCACCCTAAAAGACAGTTGCGCGACGGGTTCCAGCATTATGCCGCAAAAGAAAAACCCAGATGTGCCCGAACTGGTGCGAGGCAAAACTGGGCGTGTGTTTGGGCATCTTCAAGGGCTACTGGTGCTAATGAAGGGCTTACCGCTCGCTTACAACAAAGATCTCCAAGAAGATAAAGAGGCTTTGTTCGACAGCGTCAAAACAGTCACCGCCTGCTTGGAAGCCATGACCATTTTGATGCACGAAGGGTTAGAGTTTCGTCCAGAGCGACTCAACACAGCCGTGGCAGAGGATTTCTCAAATGCAACGGACGTGGCAGACTACTTAGCGGCGCGAAATGTCCCCTTCCGTGAGGCATACAACATCGTTGGCAAGGTAGTCAAAACGTCTCTAGCCAGCGGCAAGCTTTTGAAAGACCTCACTTTAGACGAATGGCAGACCATCCATCCCGCGTTTGAGGCAGACATTTATGAGGCGATCGCCCCTCGACAAGTAGTAGCAGCCCGCAATAGCTACGGCGGTACTGGATTTGAACAAGTCCGGCAGGCGCTAGTGAGAGCGCGATCGCAGCTAAACCAAACCTAGCTAAGTGGCCATTCTGCAACTGCACGATGTAGAAAAAAGACGTGGGCTTAGCTCACGTCTTTTTTCCATCCAAGTATAGAACCCATTTAACATCTAATTAGAATTGAGATTTAGGGCGATTTTTGGGCAGTAGGGGCGAAGCATTTGCACTCGAATTGACGCTGCGTTGCCAGAATAGTGATGCAAATGCTTCGCCCCTACAGAATATTCGCGATCACCGGAAAGATGTCAAATGAGTTCTATAAGACGGGACTAAAAATTTGCCGCAAAAAATATGAAGAATTGCGTAAATTACTGAGATTTAACCTGATCTACTGGCATCCCCCTGAAGTGATGGATTAGTGTAGTACCTATATGGGCAAAACTACGGACGGCCTATGTAACAAAAAATATTTAAAGCGGGACAGTCTTAATTAATTGGATAAGACGCCTGATCCGCCGCAGCTCTTCAACTCAGTCTACGGTGCAAAAAATTTCGGTTAATCCTGAATTGTTTGAGCTGAGGAGTCTGAGAACCTAAACCACATTTAACTTTGTCTATAGCCGGGAGACTACAGTTCTCCTGGGCGTACTTGTTTGTGTTCGTTAGTCATTAACACTTGTATCTCTTTTCGTATCTCTTAACCCCTCAACGAGTTGATTAAAAGGCGATGTAAACTTCCTTCGTTTTACATATCGCAACTCATTTCAAAAATGATTTGGGGCTGCTGTATATCTTATAAACCTGAAAGCCAAGGACAAATTGTATGAACCGTAACGTATTCGTTGAAACATCGGTTTCGAATCAAATCCTCACAGCTCACACCTCAGAATCCTCTGATGGCGCTCACGCTGAAGTGCAGAGCAGTTTAAAATCAGCGCTTGTTGTGATCGACTTGGGGATTGAAGACTATCAAACTCTAGTCAAAGGACTGGCTCCAGAGACTCCAATGCTGTTCCTGAATCCAGCTCAAGACGGGATTCAACAAATTACGGCTGCTCTCCAAGCCGATCGCCAGATTAGTGACCTTCACATTGTTTCTCACGGTGCGCCAGGGTACTTGAAACTGGGCAACACCGCTCTTAGCCTCGATACCCTTTCTCACTACCAAAATCAACTGCGAAGTTGGTGGAATCCCAGAAAGATGGAATGCGATCGCCCTACATCCCCTAGCCTCATTCTTTACGGCTGCAACGTTGCAACTGGAGATGCTGGAACCGAATTTGTTGAAAAACTGCACCGCCTCACCGGAGCCAGCATTGCAGCATCGACAACACCCACTGGCAACGCCGCATTAGACGGGAATTGGCAGATGGATGTTAGCATCGGCGATGTTGAAATTACCCCTATGTTTAGTGCTGCATCATTAGCAGCCTATCAAGGCGTGCTGGCGATCGCCAACGACAACTTTGCCAACCGGGTGCCTCTGGTCGGAACTTCCTTCAGCGTCACAGGCATCAATATCGGTGCCACCAGTGAAATCGGCGAACCCAACACAGGTTTAGAAAGGAACTCCGTGTGGTGGTCTTGGACGGCACCCTCTAGCGGCAATTTCTCGATTGACACCTTGGGCAGCGAGTTTGGCACGGCCCTATTCCTCTACACCGGAACAGCAGTCAATAGCCTTACAGCTATTGCTGAAACTGAGCAAAATACAGGCGAAGGAGGGGATCAGAGCCGAATTGTCTTTGCGGCTACTGCTGGTACCACCTATCAAATTGCGGTAGACGGCGGCGGCGATCAGACTGGATCGATCTTGCTTAATCTCAATCCTCTGGTTGTTCCTGTTAATGACAACTTTGCTAACCGAATTACTCTGACTGGCGCTGCTGTTACAACGACAGGCAGTAACGTTGGCGCAACGGGGGAAACAGGTGAACCTGCCCAAGCTGGCACCATTAACTCGGTCTGGTGGTCTTGGACAGCACCCTCTAGCGGTAACTTCACGATCGACACCTTAAACAGCCAGTTGGGTTCTCGTCTGTCTGTCTTCACCGGAACGGCGGTTAACAGCCTCACAGCCATTCCTGAAACATCAACCTTTACAGGCATTGGAGAAAACCAAGGGCAGGTTACCTTTGCAGCCACCGCTGGCACCACGTACCAGATTGCCGTAGATGGAGGCAATGGGGAGACGGGGCCGATCGCACTTCAGATCAACCCCACGCTACCTCCAGCCAATGATAGCTTTGCCAACCGGATTACTCTAAGCGGAGCTACAGCCAGCAGCAGCAGCACGACCACGGGTGCCACCAGTGAAACCGGCGAACCTGCCCAAGATGGCATCATTAACTCGGTCTGGTGGTCTTGGACGGCACCCTCTAGCGGCAATTTTACCTTTGATACGTTGGGCAGCACGTCGGGCACAGGTTTGGCTGTATTCACAGGAACAGCAGTGAATAGCTTAACTGCCATTCCTGAAACCGATACGGGGGCGGGTCCTGGAGATGGCCAAAGCCGGATTATCTTTGCGGCTACGGCTGGAACCACCTATCAAATTGCGGTGGATGGTTCTGGTAGCGATACAGGTGCTGTCGCGCTTAATGTCAGCCCGGTGGTGGTTCCAGTCAACGATAACTTTGCCAATCGCATTGCTCTAACGGGAACGTCTTTGAGTACAACTGGAACCAATGTGGGCGCAACCAGCGAAACAGGCGAACCCGCTCAAGGAGGCACTATCAATTCGGTCTGGTGGTCTTGGACAGCGCCATCTACTGGCCAGTTCACCATTGATACGATCGGTAGTCCGTTGGATACTTACCTGTCGGTGTTTACCGGAGCGGCAGTAAACGCGCTGACGCTAATTGATCAAGATGACGATACCACAGGTTCTCTCTACGGGTACCAGAGTCGGGTGACACTGGATGCTGTTGCCGGAACTACCTACCAAATTGCGGTGGATGGCTATACAGATCAAACCGATCCATTTCAATTGAATATTGGGCCAGCCGACAACGCGTTACCTGTCGTGACCGAAGACCAGAGTTTTCGCACTAGTGAAAGCAGCCCCAACGGCACAGTAGTTGGCACGGTGTTGGCCAAAAACGTTGATGTCGGTCAAACGTTGACCTACAGCATTGTGGATGGCAACACAAGCAATTTGTTTGCCATTAATGCCACAACGGGGGTGGTTTCGTTTGCCAATAGCGCTGCTCTAGCGGCGATCGCCGACAGCAAATTTAACCTGAAGGTACAAGTTCAAGACAACGGTATCGGTAGCCTTACAGACGATGCCACAGTGGTGATTAATCTGGAAGGATCTGCCCCACCGGATATTAACTTTACTCAGGGGCAACCAGGCGATCGCATCAAAGGTACCGCTCAAAAAGACAACTTGGTGGGTACCAAACGCCGGGATGTGATTCTAGGTGGAGATGGCAACGATCGCGTCGCCGCTAGCGGTGGCAACGATCGCGTTAAGGGCGGCAATGGTAAAGATCAAATTGATGGCGGTAATGGTCGCGATCGCCTGTTGGGTAACGACGGTAACGATCGCCTCACCGGGGGCACAGGCGGCGACATTCTGATTGGCGGTCGAGGCAACGATCTCTTGACCGGAAACCAGGGCAACGATCTGTTTGTCTTCCAAACCCTGGCGGAAGGGGTGGATCGAATCACCGACTTCAGCGCTCTTCAAGATCGGATCGACCTACGGCCTATCTTTGCGGGTGCAGCCTTTGGTGGTACCAGTCCCTTTGATCGGTTCTCGCAGTTTGTCCAACTGGTGCAGGTTGGAGCCAATACAACCGTTCAAATTGATACAGATGGTAGTGGTGTGGGCACTAGCTTCACTACACTGGCAACCCTGCTCAATGTTACAAGTACAACGATCGGTTCGCGCAATTTCGTGATTGCTTAAGTCTAATCAAGTTTTTCTGAGAGCCGTGCTCAGCGCGACTCTCAGAAAAACTTGCCCTAACTATAGAACTCATTTGACATCTTTCCGGTGATCGCGAATATTCTGTAGGGGCGAAGCATTTGCATCAATATTCTGGCAACGCAGCGTCAATTCGAGTGCAAATGCTTCGCCCCTACTGCCCAAAAATCGCCCTAAAT
>JBBQFG010000089.1:0-18351 GCA_038321765.1 Elainellales cyanobacterium | reverse complement strand
CGGCTAGATCGGGCAGAAAATCCGGAAATTATGACGGCTCCTTTATAGATCGCGTAACCGGATAGGAATTGTCAATCCCCCCCTTGAACAAGTCGTTCCGTTGAGGTTGTAGTCGCTTCCCCCGATGCCGGGGTGTCGAGATTGAGTGAGCGTCCTTTCAAGCGATAGGACGAACCTGTGAGTTTGAGATACTCACCGTGATGGAGCGTGCGGTCAATAATGGCTTTGGCTAATTCCTCATCATGCAGCACCCGTCCCCACTTGGATAAGGGCAAGTTGAGAGGTAAACAGAATGGGTTTGCCCTGATGGTAGCGATGGTCAACGACTTGAAATAGCACGTCTGCTGCCCCTGTCCCGTAGCCGAGATAGCCCATCTCATCAATCACCAGGACATGGGGTTGCAGATAGGGCTTGAGGGCAAGGGTGCGATTGGAAGCAATACACAACTCATTAATCAGGGCAGCAGCAGTGGTAAAGCGAGCTACAAAGCCGTTTTGGATTGCTTTGTAGGCAATGGCAATGCACAGGTGCGTTTTGCCTGTTCCTGGCGGACCTTCGAGGATAAGCGAGCGGGCATCACTGACCAGTTCGGGACCGAGGAAGCGACCGAGCATCTGGCGTTTGAGATCACGTCTGAAGGTAAAGTCAAACGAGTCAATCGTGGCAGTAAAGGGAAAGTGGGCACGGGCCAGTTGAGAGGCAATGCGCTTTTCACTGCGTTGGGCGACGGCTTCAGCCAAGATGCGTTCCAGGAACTGGCTGTAGCTCCAGCCTTCGCGCTCGGCAACAGGCAACAAGTCAGCCAGAGTGGGTTCAACGCTTGTGAGGTTGAGATGCTTGAGTAAGATGTCTAAAGTCATGACGTTAGGGTAAATCAAAGTGATGTGAGCGTGAATACAGAATGACCAGAAAAAGAACTATTTTGGATAATCGCCAGGAGATACTCCCCTCCAAAGCAGCGTTGTTCCGTTGCCAAGGCAATTGCGGCTAAGATATCAGCGCGTCCTACCTGCTCGTAAAGCTGGTAAATCTGCTCCACATCCCGCTCCCAGCCCTGGGGACGGCGATGCACTAGCTCGGTCAAGTACGGCTCAACCGACGGGTCTAAATCCAATAGCAATTGCCGTTGAGCGTAGGGCTTACCGCGACGGAAGCGGAACAATTCCTGGGCATGATTTGCCAAGATACTCGAACGACCATTGTCCGGATAACGAGGATGCTCCCCCAGCAACCGTTCGCCCAGATAGATCGCCACTCGGCTTTCCATCAGGTGCAGCGTCACCGTTTGCCCTATCGTCTCGGCAGGCACAGAATATTCGATAGCGCGATACACCACTCGTGCTGTCGGGCGCACCACCCCAGATAGTTTGAACGCATACTCCGCTGCACGATGGCGACAAGCTTTAAGCGATTCGCGTTGCAGGCGCACCTGGGGGATCTCGTCGGTTGCATCACAGGGACGCTCCTGGTTCACCCAATTCATCCAGGCTTGCAGTTGTGCCTTGAGGTCTGCCCGGTCTTGAAACCTGCGACCACAGAAGAAGTTGCTTTTGACAAACCCCACCAAGTTCTCGACCGACCCCTTCTGCTGCGGACGGTAGGGAAAGCAAGCTAAGGGAATAAACCCACAATCAATCGCAAACTGCCCGAAGCGAGGTGACCAATTCACTTGCTCCTCCCCCGTCTCCTGCACCCTGCGCGACTGCACTACCGTACTCATGTTGTCGAATACGCACATTAGCGGCACGCCGCCAAACTGCTCAAACGCCCGCAACAAACACCGCACCACCGTCTCCTGCTGCTCATTGTCCACAATCTGAACGTCAACGCAGCGGGAATACTTCAGGCGGGAGGCAAAGAAATGCACCGCTTGCGTACTGCCATCAGCAAAGGTGACACGCCGCTGCCCAAAGTCATGCTGGCTGAACTCGCCCGGTAATCCCTCAAACCGGACAATGGGTAAAGGCACCTGAGCAGGACGCAATCGCCGCACCAAGTCATACACTGCCGTTCGTCCTCCGCTATAGCCTTGCGCTCGTAGTCGGGCTAACACTTCCTGGGACTGGAGCGGTCCGTCTTCGGGCGCACGGGCTGCTGCCAGCCATTGCTGAACCTGGGCTTCGTATTGGGCAACGGTGCTGCGCCGTCCCACTTTGCCTGCCTGTCGCCGTGCGGCATCGTCAGCAGTCGTGACTGGCTCTTCTTGGGCAATCCGCCCAATTGTCCGTTCGCTCATGCCCGTCACTTCTTGGATTTGCTTGACTGGCACTTGAGCGTTTCTTAGTTTCTGTACCATGTATCGCTCCATGACCTTGTACATCGTGAGCAGGGGGGTAGGGCTTTTTCTCCATTGTGGAAAACTGTCCCTCCTGCGTCTGTTCATCGGTCATAATTTCCGGATCTGGAGGGGTCATAGTTTCCGGAATTCACATGCCCATGCCCAAGGGTTAGAGACCGAGTGTTTATCGTTAGCTGAAGCGCAAGCGATACGCGCTGCGCGCAAGCTACGCTAACAGTCGGCGTGTAAGAGCGGCAGGGCGAGTTGTGAGCAATCAATCGTTGCTTTTAGAAGTGCAACGGCGGGATAGCGAAGTCAAGCAACTGCGACGCGGGCGCAAGCAGAAGCGGGTGCCAGAGGCTGTTGAGGCTGTTGAGGAAAGCCCGCCGCCAGTTGCTCCATCAGCATCTATCCCCGCCGTGACCCAAGAGAGAGCAGCGGTCAAAGACGATGGGGTGGGCGAGTGCGATTTGTTGACTAAGCCAGTGCCAGAGGTCGTGGTGCATGACTATGAGGAGTGGAAGCAGGAGTATGGACTCTGGTGAAGCGGACAAGTTTGAATCGAGTGACGCTCCGGTCGGTTGGTGTCGTGGCGCAGAAATTGTTCGACTTCAACGACGTTACGTAGTCGAACTAGAGCCGATGGTGCAATTTCATCAATGGCTGGATAGCAAGCGTCTAGCCCGACAAGCCTGCCGAGTGATGGGAGACTCGCGCACCGGCAAGACGATTGCCTGTGATGCCTATCGACTGAAACATCCGCCGACTCTAGTCGCCGGGGCACCGCCAGTGGTTCCAGTGGTCTACTGGCAGTCGCCGCCAGAGAGTGGGAATCGAGACCTGTTTGAGGGAATTCTGTCTGCGCTGAAATACCAGCTGAGTCGAGGCACCCTGTCAGAAATTCGCAGTCGGGTCTATCGCAGCCTACAAGCCTGCGGCGTAGAGATGCTGATTATTGATGAAGCCCACCGACTGCGCCCCAAGACGTTCTCGGATCTACAAGACATTCTGGATGGTTTACAGCTGGCGGTCGTGCTAGTGGGAACCGACCGCCTTGAAGCGGTGATGCGACGAGATGAACAGGTATTGCGCCGCTTCATTGCCAGCCATCGCTATGACCGGCTCAGCAGCAGTCAATTAGTCGAAACCAGCGCCATTTGGGAGATGCATGTCCTCAAACTGCCTCAACCCTCCCATCTGAGCAGTGCCAAAATGCAAAAAGTGTTAGGCCCCGCTAGTGGCGGCTATATCGGGTTGCTAGACCGGATCGTGCGTGAAGCAGCGGTGAGATCGCTCGAACAAGGGTTTGAACGGATTGAGTTAAGTATTCTCAAAGCAGTAGCCACAGAGTGCCGATGAATGGAGCAGATGGCTTTTGGCTCTTTCAAGTCGTGCCCCACCCTGACGAAAGCCTTGGGCATTTTCTAGGACGGTTTCGGAGAGCTAATGATTTAAGTCGCTTAGGATTAGCAGAACTTCTGTCCGTTAGTGGCATGATGGTCAGAAACTGGGAAACGCCATCGCGACAGCGTCCCCCTAGTCGTTCTGAGCTTGAATCTCTGTCGAATGGGATTGGTGTCAACCGAGAGACGCTAGTCCAGATGCTGCCGCCAGACTCCAGCCAGCTCCATCTTGGAACTCGATTATGTCCGGTCTGCTATCGAGAAGTGCCGATTCATCGACGGGTTTGGCAATATGCGAGCGTTGAACGCTGTGAGCGACACCAGCAGTCGTTGCAATGGCAATGTCCCGCTTGTGGAACCCCCTTGCGGCTGCCAGCGTTATGGGAAAGTGGCATCTGTGAACACTGCTGGCTGCGATTCAGCGAAATGGCCAACGAGTGTTCAGCGACCGGTCGCGCTCAGCAATAGCCTGATGACCCAAGATAGCTCTCTGCCTTTGGTGGGGTCGTGATCTTGTTGAAATATCTGTTTAAGCTGTTTGAGGAGGGACTCCTGCTCCAAAATGTCAGGCGAATAGCACCATTGACCTGGAGTGAGGCGTTTGGAAATAATAGCGCGCTGACGAGTGATCTTCTCAGTATTGAGCATGAGGCAAGCGGCAAAGAAGGCGGGTTGCAGTGCCTGAATTTCTTGTTCGAGTTGATGCAGTTGAATCTTTAAATCGATCATGGTTTCAATCACGTCAGCAGAACTCAAAAAATCTGACGCTGTCTCAGATTGATCCTGAGCTAACTTCAAAACGCTAGGCATTGGTTCTCACCCCCAAAGCAAAAAGTATGAGGGTCAATTAAAGCGTGATTAGGAAAATTGATCTGTAGAAAGTACAAAACTTGATATCGTGACTCAGACCCACAAAGTCAGGCAGATCTGGAACCGTTTCTGGTCTGTTTCTGGTCTGTTTCTGGTCTGTTGTCGTCGAGCATTGTCCTATGCCTCAGATCCAACTTGGGGTTAAACTGGCGAAGCTGCTATTTAGGGTAGACTGCCTCTCAACTCAGGTTACAGCAATACTTCTGTAGATTTTTAACCAAAGCGATCCATCACTGAATGAAGTCGCTCTGAACGGCTGAACAGCCCATTGTTTGGTTCAGAAATTCGCAATATGATAGTGCTAGCGTACTAAATTACCCCAAATAGCAGCTTCGCCAGCTTAACCCCTAGTAACGTCTCAGAGGTTTGTATTGCATAGATTAAGCAGCGCTTGTCGCAGTATCATAGCCCGGAGCAAATTGCGGGGTGGTTACGTCGCGAAGGGGCGGCATCCATTAGCCATGAAACCATCTATCCAATGATCTATGCCGACCAGGCTGGCTTGAGGCCGTACCAACAGTATTTACGACAAGGGCGTGGGAAGCGTCGGCGGCGGGGAGGCAGTCACTCAAAGCGAGGATAGATAGCAGGTCGAGTGGGGATTGAGTGTCGTCCGCCGATTGCCGATGCCAAGACAGAAATGGGACATTGGGAAAGTGATACGATGATTGGCGGGAATCATCACGGTGTGATTGTCACTCATGTCGATCAGGCATCGAAGTTGTTAGTGGCGGGTTTAGGAAAGAATAAGACATCAGCTGAAATCAAAAAAGTGACGATTAATTTATTTAGTAAGATTCCGGAATTGCAACGAAGAACGATGACATTTGACAACGGGAAGGAATTTAGTGGGCATTTGGAGTTGAGTGAGAGTTTAGAACTGTCGTGTTATTTTGTGAGTCCTTATCACTCTTGGGAGCGGGGACTAAACGAACATACGAATGGATTATTAAGGCAGTTCTTTTCGAAACAGACAAACTTTAGGCTTGTGAAGCCAAAATCATTAGAGAGAGCTGTGCATCTAATTAATAACAGACCGAGAAAATCACTTGATTACCAAACGCCTTTTGAGGTATTCTATGGCAAGAAATCAGACCCTGATGCACTTCAACTTTGAATTGGCGAAGGTTAGATTTTGTGCACTGAGCGCACAAAATCTAACCTTTAAAATAACTTCTCAAATCCGCTATCGGCGTTGCTGATTTTACGAGAGTTAGGTCAGGCTAAAATCGCTAGCCGTGAAGCTATTTAAGTTTGCGATGCCAGCAGCTCCTGCTTGGTTGGTCAGGTTTGCCAGAATGCTAATGTTGCCGCCATTTGCCAGGTCTTGAGAATACACCAGACGGTTAATGCCTAAGGTGGTGTTGAAGTAAACAAATACGCCCTCTGCAGCAGTAATCGCAGGATTGTTGGCGATCGCCCGAGCTGCCGTTCCTGCATTAACAAATGGATCAAGTTGGACAATAAAATTGCCATTAGCTGCAATCTGAGCAGTCGTTCCCTTTTGGAATGCAAGATTGGTAATATTCAAATCTGCACCATTAAAAACAAACTGATCACGACCGATCGCATAATCAGTAATTACATCCGGTTGATTGACAACTTGGATGCCTGTTGTTCCTATAGGGATTGGGGTAGCACCTGCAAAAACGTTGCCAGAAAAGACAAACGCATCAGATCCAGTTCCACCCGTTAGCGTATCCGCTCCTCCCGCTCCGCCAACCAACGTATCGCGGCCATCACCGCCCAACAGACTATCGTTTCCCACACCTCCATCCAAAAAGTCTTTTCCCTCATCGCCCTGGAGCTGATCATTGCCTTCTTCGCCCAGCAAAAAGTCGTTGCCTTGACCGCCAAACAATTGGTCGTCGTTTTGACCACCCAAAATCACATCGTTCCCTTTACCACCAAAGAGGCGATCGCTTCCCGCTAGACCTAAGATTACATCGCGGCTAGATCCTCCTCTCAAGATGTCATCGCCAGCATCTCCTACTAAAAACTCGTCCAAAAGGTTTTGGCTTGCTTGAATGCGACTTACACGAACTTGTCCTAGTCTTGCCATGTCTAACTCCTAATATGTCTCAGAATTTGATGTAGTCCGGAATCACGGCTGGGTAGTGGTATTGATGTAAGGATTTTTTGATAGGCAGGCGAAGCCCGCCCATCAAAAAATCCTTACCAATTTAGGACTACCCACGGCTGTAGTTAGCTTTGAAAGCTAGGACAAGCTTGAGTGAAAGGCATTAAAAATGTATGAAATATGTGCAGATTAGGAACTAAACCAGCCGATGTCCGCTGTCAGCATGAATCACCTCGCCCGTGACTGTTCCACTGTGCATCAGAAAAATCACCGCTTGGGCAACCTTTGCCGCAGTGGAGAGGCGCTTCACTGGAACTTGAGTCGCGACTCCACTGAATACCTCCTGCTTTATTTCGCCAAAAATGCCATCCCACATGGGCATGTCAGTCCAGCCGGGAGATACCGCATTGACTCGAATGGGAGTTAGCTCAAGGGCTAAGGATCGTGCTAAGTAAATAGGCTTAAGTAAATATAAGATTCTAAAACCCTGCGCCGCCCGCTGTGCGGGCGGCGCAGGGTTTTAGAATTTGGTTTTATGTAGGTTGAACTACTTATAGCCGTCGCCACAAACGTTAGGACGCAGGTTAGCACGTCACCCAACAAGGGGCTTAAGCCCCTTGTCCTAAGATGACTGGCTGAAGCTATAACTATTCGGCAGCCGCCGTAGCAACCGCAGTTGCCCAACCGCCTACGACTGGGCGATCGCCACAGCGCCCTTAATTGCAAAGATCTTTTCAATCACCTGCGCGACGATTTTATCGGGGGTAGAAGCACCGGACGTAATGCCAACCACGATCGCCCCGTCGGGTAACCAGTTTTCGGTGACCTCTAGCACCTGATTTAGCGGTTTATGTTCAACGCGATTACCCGGCCCAATGCGATCGCCGCTGTCAATGTGATAAGAGGGAATGTGGCGATCGACAGCAATTTCTTGTAGGTGAGTTGTGTTAGACGAGTTGTAGCCGCCGACTACCACCATCAGGTCAAGCGGATCATCGACCAACTCGTACATGGCGTCCTGCCGCTCTTGCGTTGCGTCACAAATAGTATTAAACGAGAGGAAGTGCTGGTTGAGCTGGTCAGGTCCATATTTTTGCATCATTGCGCGTTCAAACAGCTTGCCAATCTGCTCTGTTTCACCTTTCAACATGGTGGTTTGGTTGGCAATGCCCACTCGTTCGAGGTCGCGGTCGGGGTCAAACCCGACGGAGTGAGACTTTTGAAATTTAGTTAAGAATTCGTGGCGATCGCCCCCCTGCAAAATGTAACGGGCAACGTATTCCGCCTGTTCTAAATTCAGCACAATTAGGTAGGTGCCAGCAAAAGAGCTGGTGGCAACCGTTTCTTCGTGGTTGTATTTGCCGTGGATAATTGAGGTATGGCTGCTTTTCTTATGCTTTTCTACCGTATTCCAGACTTTTGACACCCACGGACAGGTGGTGTCTACAATCGTGCAGCCTTTTTCGTTGAGGAGCTGCATTTCTTGAACACTGGCACCAAAGGCGGGCAAAATCACCACATCCCCCTGCCCCACCACCGCAAAATCTTTCACCACCCCGTCTACCGGAATGAACTCCACCTGCATCTCGCGCAAGCGCTGGTTAACAGAAGGGTTATGAATGATTTCGTTGGTAATCCAAATGCGCTCTTGAGGGAAGTGCTGTCGCGTTTCGTAAGCCATGGCTACTGCCCGTTCAACGCCCCAGCAAAAGCCAAAGGCCTGCGCCAGCCGAATGGTAACATTGCCTCGTGTTAGCGTGTAGCCACTGTCGCGGATCTGCTGAATCAGGTCGCTTTGATATTCTGACTGCATTTGCCCCGAAACGTCGTCTTCGTGGCCAAAGCCTTTGCGGTGATAATTGTCAGAATTGTTGAGCGATCGCTTAAACGCCTTAGTATCCATACTTAACATGTATCAACATTAATAGTGTTGCCCATTCAGCATTGCTTAGTCCTGCTATGAATTTTATTTTACAGGCGCGCTGAGCGCGCCTGTAAAATAAAATTCATAGCTATATCAGCAGCTCATTCTACGATTAGCCTAGCAGAGGTCGTGTTTAGCTGTAGTGCTGAATTGGTTAGAAGCCGCCTAGGGGCTTTGACAACCAATCCACGGTCTTTGAAACACTTTTGAAACACTAAGTAGTTCAACCTGAATAAAAACCAAATCCTAAAACCCTGCGCCGCCCGCGCAGCGGGCGGCGCAGGGTTTTAGGATTTTATACTGACTTAAGCCCACCTACTTACCTAGCCGTGACCTCGCAGATATAATTGCAAAACCGTTCGCCAGACTAGATACCCCTGGGGATTTAGATGTAACCCATCGGTGCTAAAACTGGGGTGCAGATCGCCTTGGGCATTGGTAAACACAGAGTATAAGTCTAAATAGTAAACGCCCTGGTCGGTGGCGATCGCCCTCAATGCGTCATTTAAACCGCGGATACGGCTGTTGGGAACTGTTAGCAGGCGATCGCGCCCTTCCCAACTTGTGCCCTTGCCCGCGTGGGGCAAAATAGACTGCACCACAATTTGAGTATTGGGATGAGCCTGCCGCAAATGCCTGACAATCGACCGATAGTTTTCCAGCAGCACCGAGTCATCGACACCCCGAATTAAATCATTAATCCCAATCATCACCAAAATTGTTTGGGGACGAGTTTGGTCGAGTACGCTCAGGCGCTGCCGCAGCCCATCCGAGGTTTCACCCGAAATGCCCTGGTTAAGCCAAGTACGTTCGGTGGGCAGCAAATCTTGCGGGAACCAGAGGCTAATCGAATCTCCTAACAGCACCGCTAGATGCTCGGTAGGGCGCTCGGCAGCAACGCGGGCTTCTTGCCGCAGCAGATCAACCCACTGTTCATAGGTGAGTTGTTGTCTTGGGCCTAAATCGGGCGGGAGAGGTGCAGTGGCGGCGGCGGCGGGGCGGGTTTGAGCTAATGCTGCTGGTTCAGTTCGATGATTCTCAGTTCGACGATACTGCTGCCAAAGCATATACAACATAAATACGCCTAACACGCCGTTGGCTAGCAATGACCACGCGACCCAACGCGGTAGCGATCGCTGACCAAACAGTGGCGCTTGAGCAGAATCAATTTGCTGTATCACCTGTTGAGCAATCTTATGAGCAACTTTGTAGGGGCGATCGCGCATGAGCAACGGCAGCCATAGAAGAAACTAGTACGTGCCAACGGGCAATTGCCTCTAATGGCAATCCGGGAGATAACTCTCACCGCCAATCATACCTGAGAGCCGCTTTATCTTTGCTCTTGGCAATGAGATATTGAGATTAAAACATAAATTGGGGATGTGGAACCTAACTTCCACATCCCCAATTTACGTCAGACTAGCCAAATCTAGCCGTTGAAGTTGGACTAATAGTTTGCACTACCCGCAACTTCACCAGTTGAACTGCTAATACTGTGAGGGCCACTGGGTGCGCCTATAGCATCTTTAACGAACCCTGAGTAGGCTTCCATACCGTGTTCGCCAATGTCTAGACCAATTAGCTCCTCTTCAGCCGAGACTCGGACCCCCAAGGTAGCCTTCAGAATAACCCAGAAGATTGAGGTCAACACTACGGTAATCAAGCCGCAGAGCAATGTTCCGGCAAGCTGAATACCAAACTGACCTAAACCACCGCCTGCAAACAAGCCTGCCGCAGGCCCCAGACCATCGCCATAAAGCGCTCCAGGTTCTGCACTTGGCCCAACTGCAAACAAACCGACTGCAATCGTTCCCCAAGTCCCGTTGACTAAGTGAACTGCAAGAGCACCGACAGGGTCGTCAATGCGGATGCGATCGAAGAAGCTAACAGCGTAAACCACCAAAACACCCGCAACAAGGCCGATGATGGCGGCTCCACCAACGCTGACGAATGCACAGCCAGCCGTAACGCCAACCAGACCAGCCAAAACTCCGTTGATAATCATGGACAAATCGGGCTTACCCGACAGCACCCATGCTGTGATGGTAGCAGCAACCCCGCCAAATGCAGCCCCTGTGTTGGTTGTCAGGGCAATGTGAGCGATTAAAGAGCCATTTCCTACGCCCATCGTCGAACCGGGGTTAAACCCAAACCAACCCAACCACAAGATCAAGCATCCCAACGTAGCGATACTCATGTTGTGACCCGGCAGGGCGTTGGGTGACCCGTCTTCGCTATATTTACCCAAACGAGGACCTAAGAAGGCTGCACCCATTAGCGCTGCCCAACCGCCTACCGCGTGAACCACAGTAGAACCGGCAAAATCCCAAAAACCCGCCTTAGCCAATAGACCACCACCCCAAACCATGTGGCCAGTGATGGGATAGGCAATGCCTACTAGCAACAAGCTGAAAATCAAGAAGTCAACAAACTTAATCCGCTCGGCCACTGCACCCGACACGATAGTTGCAGCGGTTCCGGCAAACACAAGCTGGAAGAAGAACTTGGCAAACAGAGGAATTCCTGTCCAGCTAATTGCACCGTAGGCACCTGTGTAAGCGTCCCCCGTTGCAGGGCTATTGTCGGCACCAGACAAAAAGAACAGACCTTCAGTACCAAAAAACGGGTTGCCGTTGCCAAACATTAAGCCCCAGCCAATAACCCAAAAGGCAATGGAAGAGAGGGCAAAGACAATCAGGTTCTTAGAAAGTACGTTGACAGCGTTCTTCTGGCGACAGAAGCCTGTTTCTAACATGCAGAAGCCTGCGTTCATAAAGAACACCAGCATGGCTGCTACCATGACCCACATTGTGTCGAGACCGACCTTCAATTCAGCAGTGGCGGCGCTCACTGACTCTAGCGTGGGGGCATCTTGAGCAAATGCAGCGGTGCCCGCTACCAAAACGATTAGGGCTGTTAGAGGAATGCAAGCCTGCCAGCTTGGGGACAGCTTGGCTAGTCGTTGAGGGTTCTTTAAAACCGATTGCACTGTATCGGAAAAGGTGCGCCAATCGATGAGCGATCGCCGTCTACTTCTTTTTTGGAGAACGAATCTAGACATGGATGAACGTTCCTTGAACTGGGTGAAAGAACTTTGACTCGAAGAGTCAGAGATTAATCGAAATGAGTAACACAAATCAGGAATTGTAATGTTTAAGCATTAAACAATCCTTTGAACAGCTTTCTTCGGTTTTGCAACCCGCAAACTACAACTTCTCTAAAAATTGGCAGATGCAGCAAGACTCGCTTTTTGGCGTATCAGGACTACTTGCAGGTTCAATAAACCAAGAAAAGATCACTCAATGATTCCACCAAGGTAGAGGAAGTAAATCTGTGTTCTAAGATACAAAGCCGCCATCCACTGGTTGGTTCCTGGCTTGGGTCATGGATTTGGCAAAGTTTGATCTACCTGCCTGAGAGCAGAGAGGCAATCATTTGGTTAGCTTGATGTTCATAGCCGCCCCCAAATAAATTGAAGTGATTGAGGACATGATACAAGTTGTATAAAAGCTTACGCTGTCTGTACTCTGGCTCCAACGGAAACGCATCGTCATAGGCACGATAGAAGTCGTTGGGAAAGCTGCCAAATAGTTCCGTCATGGCCAGGTCTACTTCGCGATCGCCAAAGTACACTGCCGGGTCTACAATCACGGGTTCTTCTAACTGGGTAACCACGGCATTACCTGACCACAGATCGCCATGCACCAAAGACGGCAGCGGATTGTGGCCTGCCAAAATGTTTGGAATGGCTGCCAACAGTCGTTCACCTTGGGATAAATGCCCACCACGCTGTTGAGCTAGCTGCAACTGATAGCCAATTCGATGTTCCGCAAAAAACGATGCCCAGTCAGACTTCCATGTATTGATCTGGGGAGTTAACCCAATTGTATTGTGCTGTTCCCAGCCAAATCCTTGGGTGCTGCTCACTCGATGCATTGCGGCTAATTGCTCCCCCATTGCTGCCCAGGCTCTATGGGTGCCGTAGCCCAAATCTAGCCATTCCAGAACGATGTAAGCCGATTGCTCGGTGGTGCCCCAACAAATCGGTAGGGGTACCCGAATGGTCTGCGTGGCAGCAATCTGCTGCAACCCCAAGGCTTCGGCCTCAAACATAGCGATGCAACTCGCTACGTTGACCTTGACAAAATAAGCGCGCCCGGTTTCATCTGAAAGAGCATAGGCTCGATTGATACTGCCACCTCCCACTGGGCGCTGATGTGAGGCTTGAAAGGATTTGCCGCTCACCTGGCTGATATGTGCCGCAATGGAATTCCACATAACCACATAAGTAGAGTTGAATGGTGCATTTTAAGGTTCATACCAGAGATGACTTAGGATTGCGTACAAAATAAAACCTAATCTTTTTTTGAAAGTGCTGCGCGGAGCGCAGCACTTTCAAAAAAAGATTACAGATTAATTAATTGGTAATCCTTAGCAAACCTTACACTTCTTTTGGAGTAGATCTCTGGCATAATCTGGCATAAATCGTTTCCAGCCTCGCAGGGAACCGTTCACACTCACGCAAGAGTACTCATGCAAGCAGTCTAATAGTTTGAATATGGAGATTGGCAGCTTACCATTCGCCAGCAGTAAGATTGAATAATTAGGTTCGTAAATTAGATAGAGTCCAATAGTTTTTGAATTAGATAGAGTCCAATAGTTCTTGTGCAAGCTGACTACAGAATAGCCATTTCCGGTGAGACTACAAGGTGTGGACTAGCATTATTGCTCTTCTAAAACAAAAATTATGGCTATTCCCACTACCATTCCCCTCCACACCATAACCTTATCTCCTGGGAGCCATTTGCTGATTGAAAAGGTTTCTTGGAAGCAATATGAAGCCCTGCTAGAGGAATTGGGAAGCAACCGTCGTATTCCTCGGATTAATTACTGCGACAATACTTTAGAACTCATGGCTCCGCTTCCACTCCATGAACGCCCTCACCGCATTATCGGCTACATTGTAACGGCTCTGCTAGATGCTCAAGAGCGAGCATGGGAAGACTTCGGTTCTACAACTTTCAAAAAGCCTAAGCAAGCTGGATTGGAACCAGATACGTGTTTTTATATTCAAAATTCAGCATATGTGCGCGATCGCCAACGTCTAGACATGACTGTTGATCCGCCTCCTGATTTGGCAATTGAGTCAGATGTAACATCCAAAACTACGCTGGATGCTTATGCAGCTATACGCGTGCCAGAGGTTTGGGTATGCGACAGTACAAAACTCAAAATCTACGTCTTGCAAGCCGATGGCTATGGTGAATCGCCGAATAGCCCGACATTTCCTGATATAGCTATCGTGGAAATGGTTCCCAACCTAGTACAACAGGCATTTGAGGAAGGCACTAGCAAGATGCTCCGGGAGCTACGTCGGCAACTTTTGAAAGCGTCGGAGTAGCTCAGGACGGTTGCTGTGGAAATACCACCAACCCTACGCCGCTGGCTTCAGTGAGACTACCCCATAGGCATCAGGTGAGAGATAGCGTTGGGCTGCAAGCTGTAGATCAGCCGCATCGACTGATTGGATGTGGGTGGGGTAGAGCAGCGCCGGTTCTAAATCGCCCACAACCGCCTGGTAGTAGCCATAGAGTCCAGCGCGATCGCCTGGTGTTTCATTACCAAACACATAGCGGTTGGCAACGAGGGTACGAATCCGCTGAATTTCTGCCTCGGTAACGGGTTCGGTGTGCAATCTGCGGATATGCTGGGCGATCGCCTCTTCTACTGTCTCCAGGTTTTCCGCAGGCAACTGAGCCGAAATATAAAACACGCCTTCGCGGGTATAAGTCATGTTGCTCACTGAAATGCCAGACACCAGTTGCCGATCTTCCCGCAGATCGCGCACTAAACGAGCGGTGCGCCCCTGTGCCAGAACGGAAGCCACCACATCCAACGCGTAGGTCGGTGACAGATTCACCATGCCCGGAACGCGCCACATCATAACTAATCGAGCCTGTTGCAAACTCTCATCGACCTGCTCATAGCGGACGATTTCGGTAAAGGGAGCTTCTGGCTCTGACTCTAGCCGTTCTGAGAGTTGCTGGGGCACAGTATCAGTGCGGCGTGACTGAGAGTCAGCAACGCCATCGGCCACAATTTGAATCAACTGCTCGACTGGCAAATTGCCCACCGCCACCGCTGTCATAGATTGGGGTTGGTACCAGGTCGTATGAAAATCACGCATCTGCTGCGCTGTTAGATGTTCAATCACTGAGCTAGGGCCTAACACTGGGCGACGGTAGGGCGATCGCTCAAAGGCCACATCCATAGCTCGGTAGAAAGTACGCCGCTGAGGACTATCATTGGCGCGACGAATTTCTTCTAAAATGACGTGCCGTTCTCGCTCAAATGCCTCATCTGGAACAGATGCGTTTAGGACAACCTCAATTTGGTGAGGGGCAAGGTCGGCAAAATCTTGGGGAGCTGTAGTGATGTAGTAGTGCGTGTAATCTTGGCTAGTTGACGCATTCGTCACTGCACCGCGCTGCTCAATCAAATGCTCAAACTCGCCGCTTCGTAAGCGAGATGTTCCCTTAAAGACCATGTGCTCTAAATAATGAGCCATGCCATTGATGGCATCAGACTCTACAGAAGACCCCACTCCTAGCCAGAGGCTTAGATTGACTGCGTCAATCGGCATGCGCTCGGCCACAATGGTTAGGCCATTGGGAAGGCGGTGAAGCGTTGGAGAATTAAGGCGCGGCGTTACGGCAGACTGAAGCAGGGTTGGAATCATGTGAAGATATAAACACGTGGCTCTTAATCTATCTTAATCGTCTCGGAGACGCACGCCCATCACTTTTAAGACAAGCACGGTATTAAGTATTCACCAATACTCTACGTTTGTTGACAATTATTCTGTCTGTTTTGGCGCATTTTCATTGCGCTCATCCCCGTTAGACAAGATTAGAAGTCAATGCGTCCGACGATCGCGTCGAGTTTTGTTGAGGCTCAAGAATTTCCCCAAATTCACATTTGCTAGTTTTCTAGAAACCGATAGTGGTATTGAGGTAAGGATTTTTTGATGGGCGGGCTTTGCCCGCCCATCAAAAAATCCTTACCAATTTAGGACTACCTGAATTGGAACCTGACTCCGAGTAAAAGAGTCAAGGCACTCAATTGAAGGTCACAGGCGATCGCCTTTCACGATTGCCTTAACTTCGTGCGGTCTGCCAAGGCTGCTTTGTAGCAAGTAACAAGCAGTCCTTCGTCGTTCACCTCTTGTCAAACCGTAATCACACTGCATAAGAATTATGACCAACTCTGCTAAATCGAAATCCGGAACATTTTTAACTCGTTTAGCGTGTCTAGGCGCGATCGCCCTCACTATTCCCACAGTTCCTATTGGCGACTATACTCAATCCGCTCAGGCTGTACCAGCACCCATCCAGATTAGCCAGCGGCAGCAAGATTGGGATGGCATTCTGCGGATGGGTCGGCTTGCCAATGCCCGCCGCCAAGTGACGGCGCTGGTGCTGCAACTAGAGGTGTTAGACAAGCCCCAGACCAGCTACGCTAATGCGGTTTATCAAGTATTTGCGCGTCAGCGGGGCGGGGCTTGGCAGGCAATCTACACCAATCAGGGTGCTCGGTTGTTCAGTAACGAGCGGGGACGGCTTACCTTGCCCTCTGAAGTGATTCAGATTAGTCAGTTGCAAACTGGATTGGCGCAGCGGTTTGACGGGGTTGGCTTAGAGGATGTAGAACTGCGGGCGGTGTCGCAAATACGCTACGACATTCAGGGTGGTCGCCGAAATCAGACAGTGGAATGGCAGCAGGTGCAGACCTATCAGCAGATTGCCGTTGTCACTAGTAGCACCAACCTAGCCTCTACAACCACAACCACGACCACGACCAACAGTCGTCGGACGGTTGCCAGTCGATTGAGCCTTGCTATTCGTCAGTCACAGGTGACGTTGCCTGAGGTGATTGCTCGCGTCTCGCTTAAGCCTCGCCGCAATAACCAATTTTTGGCAGAGCAATTTCTGGGCGACTTCCGCTATCGAATGAACCAGCGTGCCGAGTTTATTCGGGGTGCTAGTGTAGGCGATCGCGTGGTTGTAAGGCTTTATAGCTTAGAAAATCAGCTCATTGGCTACAGTGAATTTGAAATGTTGGCCAACAATTCTGCTGTAACGCTAATTTTGCCTAACCAGTCTTCTAGCTACGGTACTGTTCGTACCGTCTATGGTGCGGATAGCGATCGCGATGGCAACATTGATGCTCGAACAACCACCTACGATTACTTCACCCAGGTCAACACCTCCACCAACAATACCCGCGTCACGTTCCTCAGAAATACCCAAACTATTAACGCTCGTCACTTCCAGGTGCAGGGCTTGCCCAACCCATCGAGAAATTGTGTTTACACAGATTCTTTTGCGTCTGGTCGCTACGCGTTAATTAGCCAAACCGTCGCCGTTTTCACTCGTAACCTGTCGTCTGTATTTACCTCGACACCAGGAACATTGATTCAATTAGTTAGCCTTAGCACGCGTCGTGTCTCGGTTTACGAAGTAATTCAGCAAATCTCTACCTATAGAGAATACAACAGCGAAACAATCGTTGTGGTTGATCGCGATCGCGATGACGAGTGGTATAGCTGGGACGGCAACAGCGACGATGGCGATGACAATGACGATGACGATGGCGATGACGATGACGATGGCGATGATGATTATGACTATGACGACGATGATGAGCGGGGCGATCGCCCTCGACGACGGAATTGCAACCAGGGCATCGGCAATGGCTCTGAGGGCTGTGACCCCGGCAACTCTCGTCCCCGTGGTGGCAGCAATGATGAATCTGGCCGAACTCCCGGAAGTAGAAGGCGCTAGGGTCTAGCTTAAAACTTGAGTTTTCGCGCTTGAACACTCAAGCGTCTCAGGTAAAGAACACGATTGGTTTGTTAAGCGGCGCGTGCCGCTTAACAAACCAACCTGGCCTCTCCCGATGGAGCCTTGCCACAGCGTTATTGCAACGGCGGCAGGGTCGGGTCGGCTTTAAGTACGCTGCTTTTAGCCGGATCGAGGGTAAACTCTAGAGGAATACGGTCTTTGTACGCTCGAACCACCTTGCGATAGACCTCGTAGCGCGTGGGCAACGTCTGGTTATCTCCTCCGGGTAGCCGAAACGTCACATAATAATCAACCTTTTTTCGGAGCTTGGGAGTCCCAATCACTTCCTGGCTTCGCTGTTTTGCTTCTAGCTGGTTGACTGTAGGACGGGGCGGCAACGCTCCCCACCACAATCCCTGATCGTCAGGTCCCGTGACTGCACCGTCGGGCTGTTGCCCATTCTCGTTAACTAGAGCAGAAGAGGCAAATTTTTCGATGCGTGGTGGGCGTTCTCCGGCTCCACCACCAGTGCCTTGATACTCCACCTGCCAGGTGTAGATGGTTTCAGCAGAGGCCTGATATTGCTGTGTGGTAGTCCGCTCGCAGCTTACTAAGGCAGCGCTCAGCGTCCAGCTAGCGAGCAGCAGGGCGGTACGGTTGAAGATGGGAAGCGATCGCCAAACAGAACTCATAAGATACCAATTTCAAATCTTTGCACTGTAATTGGGTAACGTTTCAGCTTCTGAGCTGTAATCTTGGGAAGTTGTGAGTTGACAACTTCAATCATTGCAGACTGACCAGTACTTTAGAGTTATAGCGGTAGCCATGATCAATAGGACGCCTCCCTGTCATTCCCGCGCAGGCGGGAATCCATCTGCTCGATAGGTGCCAGCGTCATTCCCGCCTGCGCGGGAATGACGCTGGCATGTCCTAAGCTTTATGACTATGGCTA
>JBBQFG010000088.1:0-18418 GCA_038321765.1 Elainellales cyanobacterium | reverse complement strand
CCTCAGCCTCAGAATTTAGAACATTGACCTCAAACCCTGAAATGCCGACCTGTAAAGGGCGATCGCACCCAACATTCGCGGGAAGAAAAGCGATCGCCGTTCGGTAGAATTTGGAAGGGGGCGATCGCTGCTAAATAAACTGCGTCTAGAGACGATCTTTCCACGGTTTTGGATTACGTTTACCGTGAAAGCAAGCGATAACAGTAATGATGTCTTGGTCAAATACGTAAAGGATGCCGTAGGGAAAACGCCGGACTAACGCTCGTCGCGCTTGTTTATAGATGATTGGATAGGCAAGTGGGTCACGTCCAATGCCAGACAGACAGGTATCGACTGCCCGGACGAACTCAGAGCCTAATCCTAAACTCTGTGCTTCGTACCACTCAAAAGCATCTTGAATATCCAATTCTGCCTCTGGACGGATGAGAAGTCTGTAGCTCATTGGGAGAAGCCTAATCGTTGTTTGACTTCTTCCCAGGTCGAACCGGAGGTTGGCTCTTGCTGATAGTTTTCTAATCGGTGATCGAGTTCCTGTTTCTGTGCATCGGTTAAAGGAAGCTCGTCTTGCCGCTCCAGAATGCTGTCCCAGAGGTCTTCAGCAAGTTGAATGCGTTCAGCAATGCTGAGTTGAGAGATTTCAACTTTGAGGAGGGGGTGATTGCTCATCGCGATAGTTTAACTGGGTTGATGTTCTGATTTTAAGGGGAATTGCAGCGATCGCCACCCTCAGCCTCAGAAGTTAGAACATTGGCCTCAAACCCTGAAATGCCGACCTGTAAAGGGCGATCGCCCCCAACATTCGCGGGAAAAAAAGCGATCGCCGTTCGGTAGAATTTGGAAGGGGGCGATCGCTCCAAACACGACCAATAAAAGCTGGAAGGATATTAATCATGGCGACTCCATTTATATGGAACGCAGAGCCAAGCTTGCTTGAAGAACTAATGAACTTAGCTTCCCAGCAAGGGCATCCTCCAGATACAATCATCACTCAAGCCGTAATTACCTATTTAAAGGCTCAACAACATCAGCCAGCTAAAACGCCTAGTCGAGGACAAACTCTAATTCAACTGATGCGTGGGAAGGCAACTGCTAACTTGAGCACTGATACAGTCATACAGTTAACACGCTAGAACACAGCGACTTTCGACTCATGGCAGGACATAGTAAGTGGGCTAACATTAAGCGTCAAAAAGCCAGAGTAGATGCGGTCAAAGGCAAAACCTTTGCTAAAATCTCTCGGCAAATTATCGTAGCTGCCCGTAGTGGGGTGCCCGACCCAGCAGGGAATTTTCAGCTCCGTACAGCAATCGATAAAGCAAAAGCCGCAGGCATCCCCAACGACAACATTGACCGGGCGATCGCCAAAGGTGCTGGCAAAGCAGGCGGCGACTCTGCACTTGAGGAAATTCGCTATGAGGGCTACGGCCCCGGCGGTGTGGCTATTTTAATTGAAGCGCTAACCGACAACCGCAACCGTACTGCTGCCGAACTGCGGATGGCGTTGAGCAAGCGGGGCGGCAATCTGGGAGAAATGGGCTGCGTCGGCTGGATGTTTGAGCAAAAAGGCGTAGTGGCCGTCATAGGCAATCTCAACGAAGACGACCTGCTAGAAGCATCTCTGAAAGGCGGAGCAGACTCCTACGACCTGAGCGAAACTGAAGACGGCGAACTCGTTGCTGATGTGTTTACGACAGTGCCAAACTTGGAAACCCTGCAACGTACCCTCAAAGAAAGCGGTTACACCGTCAGCCAAACTGAACTACGGTGGATTCCTAACAATACTGTTGATATAACCGATGCAGAACAGGCGATCGCCCTGCTCAAAACCATGGACGCGCTAGAGGATCTAGAGGATGTGCAGTCGGTTACCGCTAATTTCGACATGGCAGACGAGCTAATGTCACTCAGTATGGTCTAGCTAGTCTCGGTGGTTTAGAGGGGTGTTGCTGTCACCATGCCAAAATCTCACAAACTCGAAGCGTTGTTAGACACCCTGGTGCAGCTCCGAGAGGCCCCGATTTCGGATGAGGCGATCGCCTCAATCAGTCAGATTTTGACCAGTAAATATGGTGTGGCTGTGGCTCAAGCAGCCAGACTGGTTGAAGCACGTCGGTTGACGCAATTAATCCCGCAATTGGTAGCCGCCTTCAGTCGATTTATGGTGCGCCCTGCCGAAACCGATCCGAGTTGTCTAGCCAAAACTGGCATTACAGAAACACTGTATCGATTGGACTACAGCGAGGAGACGCTTTTTCTACAAGGCGTTCGCCACGTGCAAATGGAGCCAGTCTGGGGAGGAAAAGCCGACACGGCGGCAACACTGCGGGGCACCTGTGCAATCGGGCTGGTGCGGATGAATTATCCCCAGGTGCTGACTGAGTTGGGCGATTTGCTGGCCGATGCGGAACCTCCGGCGCGCATAGCGGCTGCCAGGGCGATCGCCTATAGTGAAAACGCAGCGGGGATTCCCCTGCTGCGCCTGCGTGCCAAAATAGGAGATGAGCCGCCTGTGATAGCCGAGTGCCTGACAGCGTTAATCAAGCTGGCTCCCCACAACTCGCTCGATTTTGTCGCCCGTTTCTTACACGATCCGCAGCCTCAAACCCAGGAGCTAACAGCCTTGGCGCTGGGCGAATCCCGATTAGAAGGGGCGTTTGAGTGGCTCCAGCAGTGGTGGAACATAACCACCGATGCAGAGCTGCGCCAAACTGCACTAGTGGCGATCGCCATGTTACGACACGATACAGCCATACAGTTTTTGTTAGAACTAATTGCTAGCAAACCCTTAAAAGAGGCGCAAGCGGCGATCGTTGCCTTAAAACCTTATGAAACAGACAAACATCTCTGGCAGCACGTTCAAGCCGCCGTCCAACAGAGAGACGACGTGCGTTTGATCATGCAGCTCAACCCAGGATTGCTCGATTCAAAAGGTTTATGATAGGGCGATCGCACAAAACTGTCCGGATATTTATAGCGCCTGCTTGCGAATTAAAACTTGATGAGACTGGTGAACGAGATCAATTTTTTTCGCGAAATTTTTCAAAAATGCGTCAATGCCTTGGCGAGTTCCATACTCTTTAAAACCAAAGTCATAATCATCAAAAATCATGATGCCGTTTAGCTTCAATAGTCCCCAACTGAGCACCGTATCGGTCAGCACATCGCAAGCGACATGAGAGCCGTCAATGTAGATCAAATCGTATGTGTTAAGTGGAAGCGATCGCAAAATTTCGGCTGAGTTCCCAACTAACTTTTTCACCTGATTGGCTGCACCCGTTTTTACCATATTGGCATCAAATCGAGCTTCTAACGACTGCAAGTCTTCGGGGTTGAGCGACTGGTTTTCTAGACTGCCTTGAAAGGTATCAATGCAGGTAATTTCAGCCGTCGGATCGGTCAACACATGTTCTAGTAGCCAACAGGCAGAGCGTCCTTCCCAACTGCCAATTTCCAGCACTTTTAGACTGGCTTGACCAACAAATTCCTGTAAGTATTCCTGCCAAATCAGCAGGTTGCGGCTAAACCAATCTTGTGTAAAATCATACCCCTTCGATTGAACATTCGCTTCGTAGTTCAATCGTTGCAACTCTAGTTGAGCTAAGGCAAGATTTGCATCTAATTCAAGCGCTTTTTGATAGTAGTCGGTGGCTTGCTGGCGATCGCCTTTTTTATAATGCATCACTCCCAGATTAAATAACAGCTTCGCCCGCTGAGCTGCCGTCACGCCTACTTCCACATTAAGCGCTTTTTCAAAGTTCTCAATCGCACCGTCTAAATCATGTTGAATAAACAAGGTATTTGCCAAATCTACATACGACTTGACCAATTGTGCCGACGACCCCAGCGGAGAATTTGACATGCCTAAACGTAACCCTTATCTGTTTAAGTAAAGATGATTGCAGTCTACAACATCAAAGATGCAGAATTTCGCGTTTTTCTTACTCGCTGCGTTGGCAGAAATTTCAGGCTGCTACGCGTTTTGGGCGTGGTTAAAGCTTGGTAAAAGCGGACTTTGGACTATACCTGGAATCCTAGCCCTGATCCTGTTTGCGCTTGCCCTTACCAAAGTAGATGCATCCAACGCTAGCAGGGTCTATGCGGCTTACGGCGGCATCTATATTCTCTCTTCTCTGTTCTGGCTATGGTTGGTAGAAGGGGCAAAGCCTGACAAGTGGGATGTATTAGGAGTCACCATTTCACTTGTAGGCACGGTTGTCATTTTGTTTAGCCCACATCATCGATAAGAGATAAGGGATCAGCAAACAAAAATCATCCCGGTGTCATTCCCGCGCAGGCGGGAATCCATGATAAGCCTTCTGCTTGAGCCGGTATCTTATTTCAACGCAGTTCCCTAAGTAGTTCAACCTAAATAAAAACAAGATTCTAAAAGTCTGCGCCGCCCGCTGCGCGGGCGGCGCAGACTTTTAAGGTTTTATATTTAATTACGCCCATCTACTTAGGACTTAAGCACCCGATGCGAAAAAACCAGAAATTTAAATAGACCTCTTGCGTGAATCGTTTTCTGGCTTCGCCGGAAAACGATTCACACTCACGAAACAGCATTCACGCAAGAAGTCTAATGATGTTGCGATCGCTCCGCGTCCACACGATCATTCAACGGCATAGCTCTTCAGAGATTGACCAGTCCCGTTTCTGGCGAGTAGGGCACTGCCGTAAGCCGCTTCGGTTTGGCTAGAGGCGCGCACTGGAACAGGTAGATACCGCGATCGCATCCGTTCCCAGGCAGCATTTTTGGCTCCACCGCCAGCGGTATAAACCTGGGTGAGGGGGGTTGCGCCCAATTCCTGC
The DNA here is from genome assembly GCA_038321765.1 of Elainellales cyanobacterium. Lineage (GTDB taxonomy): Bacteria > Cyanobacteriota > Cyanobacteriia > Elainellales > Elainellaceae > CASBQJ01. Next base: position 13,609 of record JBBQFG010000088.1, on the reverse strand, counting down.
AACCGCTGATATCCACTGGCTTCAATTCGGGCGATCGCCTCTAGAATGCCGTGTAAAAATTCAGCGGCTGTAGCAGGGCGTGGCTCTAGGCGGGGCTGTAGGGTAGGGTCATTGATGGGAAAGCGTTCTCCCGGTTTGGTTAGGGGGTAGTAGTCAAGCGGGCTGGCTTGGTCGGGCTGAAGCTGCTGACTCAGGGTGTCTAACTCGGCATCGGTAAAAAACTGTCGCAGCACCGCCCCGCCTGTATTAGACGCGCCGCCCACTAGCCACATAGTCCCCAGCCGATGACTATAGATGCCGTAATCGGCACAATCAACGCGGGTTTGGCTCAGTAATTTCAGCACGAGGGTAGAACCTAGCGATGTCACGGCCTCTCCGGGCATCTGGGCACCGCTGGCCAAGAAGGCAGCAATACTGTCGGTTGTGCCCGCACAGATCAGACAGTCAGCGGCAAATCCAAACCGCTTAGCGATGGTAGAAGTCATAGGAGCGATCGCCGTTCCAGGTGCAACCACTTGCGGCAGCGTCGCAACGCTAGTCATCGGCTGCATCCAGTCGGGGTAGCGCAGCGCCTCTACGTCATACCCCAGCTTCAGGGCATTGTGATAGTCGCTGATGCCCAAACAGCCATGCAACAGGTAGGAAAGCCAGTCGGCCTGGTGCAAAAAATAGGGACGGGGATCACTTGGCTCCATATACTGATGACAGCGCCACCACCACAACTTAGCAAGGCTAGAGGTGGCACTGAGAACGGTGTGGTGCGGCGGGGCGATCGCTTCTAAGTCCGACAACACGCTGGCTCCACGGGCATCATCGTAAAACAGAGGCTCTGTCAAAAACTGCCCTGCGGCATCGCAAAGCACCACGGTAGATGACGTGCCGTTGATGGCGATCGCCTTAACCAACTGCCGCACCGCCAGCGGCAGCGACTCCAGCAGCTCAAATAGGATGCTGCGCCACGTCACGTCCCAACGGGTCGCTGGCTTTAACCCAAACCGAAAACTGGCCTGCGCCTGAATGTCTCCATCCGCATTGATGGCGATCGCCCGTGTGCCAGAGGTGCCAAAATCAATTCCCAAATAAAGCGGCTCTGTGATTGTCATGTCTAGCCCTACAACACGGTTAAGTAGTTCAACCCAAATAAAAACCAAATTCTAAAACCCTGCGCCGTCCGCACAGCGGGCGGCGCAGGGTTTTAGAATCTTAATATTTAATTAAGCCCACCTACTTAGCAGTCCGGCATTGGTTAATGGCGGCATATTTTTGAATATGAAGCCTTTGGTTTCACATTCAAAAACATGCCCGAATTCAGCAACGTCAGCAATCCTCACGCTGCCGCAATCTCCAGTCCCAGACCGCTGCGCTCAACACCTGGCTCACTAACCGGGTTCCCTCCAGACTGAGGTGAATGTGATCTCGAAATAGGTCGCTTGGATTAACAGTCTCTCGAAACAGCGGCAGAAAGTCGAGATACGGAATGTGTCGCTGCTGAAGGAATTCGTCTAGGCGCTGGCGGGTTTGCAGTTCGTAGTCTCGCGGTTGCTTAATTTCACGCTGTAGCGGTGTCATGGCAAGCATGAAGGCTGCGTCAGACTGCTGGGCGATCGCTCCCATTTGTTCGATGGCCGCCAGATTGGCTCCTACCGGGTCACGCTCTGGTACGGGAGCAGGCTGGGTAGAATGGAACGGATAAAATCTAGCCAGTCCTAAATTCACCGCGTCGGTGAGAGCAGATCGGGGACGGCGATTGGGGTAATGGCGATCGCGTCCAACCGGGGCAGAGGTGGGCACAGCCGCAAACAAATCATCCGTATTGATCAATAAAACAATCACCTGCGCTCCAAAGCTGCCGAACTGTTTCAAATAGGCCAGTTGATTGCGCGGCCCCCAAGACGATGTAGACGCATTCAGCACTTCTACCTGCCTAAATTGCGTCAAGTCGCTCGCGGGGGTGGGGAACCGTTGAGCCAACGCTTGACCTGGATGCTTTTTTAGATACGGATCTAGACATAAATCTAGACCCTGTTGAATTAGCGACTGAAGAATTCGCTGCATCCGTTCAGAAACAATGTCGGGTTGGTTTGTCCAAGTGCCACCGTTGGCAACAGAATCTCCCAACAGCAACACTCGCAGCGTGTTCGCAGGCCGTCCCGCTGCGATCGCCCCACTCCGCATCGAAAATTGGTTAATTAAAACGTGGTTGCCAAATCGCTGTACTTGCTGATTCGGTGCCAGCAAATAGCCTATGTGAGGATCAGCCTGGTACAACAGCGGAGTCCCCAACCCGACCCATCGACGTAACCATAGCTCCGCTAAAACCAAACCAATAAAAGTGGCGATCGCTCCCAATACTGCTAATTTCACCGCTAGCGGCTCCCATGCGATCGCACCAAGTAGTCCAATGATCCAGCACTGATGCCGACCATCTCATTTATAGCCATAGACGGATTGGTTAGGACGGGGTGCAGGGGTGGAACCCCTAGCTGGGGGCAAAGCCCCCACACCCCCTTTGATCCCAGTGTCCTAACCTTTGTGGCGACAGCTATATAAGATCTACGACTTACACATTCCAAATGAAAAATCAAGAAAGTTGAATGATGTTGCAAGTGCTCCGCGCTTGCAACATCATTCAACTGCGTAAGTCCTAAGATCATCAGCAATGACCGGGCAATTCTTAAAATTTACTTTAGGTAAGGTAGATAACCCTCAAGTTGAACAAGTCCGGCTAGAATTGAGGCGGCTTTGACTAGTTAAAATTCCTAGTCAAGACCCTGACAGGTTATTGCGGAGCGAAACCCTAAGTTCCCAGGCAGTTTTAAACCACATTCAAACTACTGCACTTACCTACACGTATGAGGACACTGCACCATGACAGACTACAACCGAGGTATTATGCGCTTTAACGGAGCAGATAGCCCTCTCGCTCTTGCTCTATCAGCAGTTGTGATTTTGGGTGGCATTGCGTTTTTGCTCATTTGGGCACTGCAATCTGCTTACGATCTAGGTTAGTTCATCGGCTGGTTGAACCGGATCGTAAAAAGCTGATTTTTGGGCGTGAAGCACCCAAAAATCAGCTTTTTAGACTAAGTTGCTTTTCCGTTAAGGTCAACAAAACCGAAATAACCCAAGCCTTCCAAAATACCAGCAGCACAGTGAGAGGTGGCCATGTACCGATTGGGTGACGGATTTTCTTCGTGCCAGTTGCGTAGTTCGGGCATGGCGTTCCCTACAATAATTCCCCGCTCTTCACCACTGTGAAACATAGACAGGTCATTACCCGAATCGCCACACGCTACGGTGCGGTCGGGTTCAAAACTCCAGTGCTGACGTAAAAACAGCATGGCTAAGCCCTTATTGGCACCCTGCGGCAAAATATCTAGATGCTTACCGCCGCTATAAACCAAGTTGATTTGCAAGCCTTCTGATTTCAAGCTGGCCTCAATTTGAGGCAATAAATCAGGAGCGATCGCCTCCTCTAGAAAAAAGCTGACCTTGTAAGCGTTTTGTTCGTCTTCCGGTTGCAGTTCTAAATCGGCAAAATAGCTAGTAGCAGCTAAGACGCGATCGCGCTCCCATCCCTGATTGAGCTGTTCAGCCCAAAGGCGATCGGGTTCTGTACTGCCGCCGTAGTAGATCCCTGTTCCCACACCTGTAACTACGGCATCGGGAGACATTAGCGGTTTCTCACTGAGCAGTTCTTGATAGAGAAAGGGCGATCGCCCCGTAGAATACACAATCTTGGTACCATACTCGTCGCGATGACGGCTCAGATGCTCGTTTAGTTGCATCATGGCTGCGTCGTCACCCACTAGCGTGTGATCCAGGTCGGTAATAAACAGAAAAGCTGTCATCCTGATTGCCTACTGGTCTAAAACACCTCCCACCATAGCCTGTTAGAGGTCAAGGGATAAAGACTCAGAGAATACAATAACGCTGGTACTTGCCACGGGAATTTCTACGCCTTGGGTAGGGGCAAAGCATTTGGCCAGTAAGTCTCGGCTAGGGTCAGACACTCTTGACCAAATGCTTTGCCCCTACAACCAATAAAAATAGGGACTGATTTCTCAGTCCCTAACGTATCCCATTATCTACAGGCTAGCTAGACCAATCTGAGACTAGGATACTCAGTTAACATGTCATCTGACGAGAGGGTGTCACCCTCCATTTGGGGTGTCCAGAGCACTTCGAGCGCCAATAACTGGTCACTAGACACGGCTCCTACTTGAGAAATAGCCTGACGTAAATCGTCAGAGGTGTTGATGGTTGGAAGCTTCAGGCTTCCTTGAGCGGCAACCAACAGCGTCACCACAATATATTCGCCAGGTTGCTGTTCTGACTGAGTTAGAACACCGCCTGCCTCTGCACCCGCGATCGCCGCTTGAGCAGACGCTTGCCGCAACTGATTGTTGACATTAGAGAGCGTTTCTTCGCCAAACTTGCTACGCTCTGACAGCGCCAGTCGATTGAACTGCGCTTCAGCCGCGTTTAAGCCTGCCTGACTCATCTCTGTGCCACCGTAAACCCAGTATTCGGGGTGGCGCAGCAGCGACAGCGTTGTTTCTTGTAGAACCTGAGTTAAGCCTTCCGTTGAACCCGTGTTTGCGGTTTCTCCCAGACGTTGCAAGTCGGCTTGGAGACCTCGAGCGCTAGAAAGTAGGCCGACCTGCACCTTAGCAATAGAGATGTTAGGTGTGGTGTAGCCATATTCGTCCGTCTCGCCTCTGCCTCGGAAGCTGCGAACAATAAAGGACGCAATGGAAAGGAAAATCAGGATGCTGAATAATCCACCAAAGCCGCCACCTACAAAGAAGGTAGGACCCCATACTAGCGGGAAGCCAATCCCACCGCCACCGGGATAGTAGCCACCACCGCCACCAGGATAGGAGCTGGATGGGGCACGACTAGGCATTGAGGTGCGGGCGGGCGCTCTAAAACTGCCGCCGCCGATCCGGCCACCACCTCTGGCGGCTAACGCACCGCTGGCATTGCTAAAGAGCAACATTGCCACCAGGGCGAAGACCATTAACGGTTTCACTAAAGGCTTGACTAACTGAACGAGCATTTTGAGCATAAGCCTGTCCCTATGTGCGAACTGTGGCTCCGTTCAAGTCCGTGAGTTGGGCTTAATTAAACGTTACACAGTGAACTATATTTACTAATTTACAGTGTTTCACCCATTGGAGCGAGTGTCCTAGGGGTAGATCTTGGGGGGGATGACCGTACAGCCTGCTTAGCCGCCTCCCACAATGGTGACAATTTCAAGGCGATCGCCCTCTGCCATCACCGTTTCTTCCCAAAATTGACGGTGCAAAATTTCGCCATTGTATTCCACGGCAACCAGTCGGGGGTTCATGCCGAGCTGCTGCAAAAATTGAGGCAGTGTGGTAGGTGAACAGGTGCGGGATTCACCGTTGACTTGAAGAGTGATTGAATTAGTCTGGTCTGACGCAGGCATGGGTTCCTCTAAACATTTCAGCGCCGATAGTTTTGAGTCGGGGCAACTAAGCCGTCTTGGCTCAAAACTATTAGATGTTATCCACAATTTTGATCCAGTCGCCATCGACGGTGGCGATCGCCCCCCCTGGGAGGGAATCGGTTTGGCTGCGGTTGGGCGCATGCAACAACGCCACAAGTTTCTCAATTTGTTCAAAACTGGGAGCTTGGGGCAACTCTTGGTAGAGCCACTGGCGCATAACCCGGCGCTGTAATGCCAGCGGCGCACCCTTCAAAACGCGGCGGCTGAGGCGAGGCGGATCTGAATCGGTTGCAGGGGTAGCCTGTCGTTTCAAACTTTCGGCAGTCTTTTCCAAAAAGTCTACGTCTGCCCGCAGCAGCTCTGCCGTTTGCGCCAGCGATGGCTCCACTTGCGGGTTAAAGTGCGCTTTTAAGTATGGCAGTAGCTCTTGGCGAATTCGGTTGCGGGCATAGTATAAATCATCATTAGTCGAGTCTTGCCAGACATGCAGATCACGCTCGTGACAAAACTCAGCCGTTTCGCTACGCCACACCTCCAACAGGGGACGCACTAGCTGCACGGTTGGCAGTAGTTCGCGCTGCCAGGTCAAAGCCTGAAGCCCATCGGCACCGCTGCCTCGAATCAGATTGTAGAGCAACGTTTCGGCGCGATCGCTGCCTGTATGTCCAGTAACAACGGCGGTATACCCCTTTTGCTGAGCGATCGCCCCCAATGTGCCATAGCGCCAGTCACGCGCCGCTGCTTCGCTAATCACATCTGCATTAGCCGTCGCCTGGTGATAGGGCACCTGCCAGACAGTTGCCAACTCGTGCACATACTGAGCGTTAGCCTGTGAATCAGCGCGCCAGAAGTGATTACAGTGGGCGATCGCCAGTTCCCATCCCCACTTGGGCTGTAAATCAAGCAACAGTCGGATTAGACATAATGAGTCTTGTCCACCTGACACCGCGACCAATATTCGTTCGCCCTGCTGAAACAATTGCCGCTGCCGGATCGACCGATGCAAGCGCGCGTGTAGCAGCGTCCACGGCAAAAAGTCAGGCATACAAGCACGCAAAAAAACCAAATGAATCAGGCGGACAAACGAGTTGCAAGGGATGTAAAGGAACCCAGAATAGATTCCCTTTCGGCTCTATCCATCGTGGCTGCCAGACTAATCCTGACTGCCAAGGCTAATAGGTGTCTTCGGGTTCACGATAGGCTTCATAAACCTCATCGCGGCGCGAATAAATTTCTTCGCGAGTAGGCCGATCTTCAAGACTCGCACGCCGAGGACGTTCCTCCCGCAGCAGCTTTTGGGTCTCTGGAAAAAACTCCAGCCGAATTCTCACCCGACCACGCTGCCAACCCTGATTGGCAAACCGCAGCACTTCACAGCGTAGCCCTTCACCAAACCAGCCTTCACACTCTTCTGACCACTCACCCTCTCGTTCACTAATCGCCTGTGCTAATGCATCCAAAAACTCTTCCACCTTAAAGGTTGGATTCGACATCAAAACACGCCCAGCACTGACGTACAGCACCTCGTCATCATTCAGCAGAGTGGGTAGTTGATCCATTACGATGTGTTACCTTTTGTCGTTATCAAAAATTAGACAGTTTTTTAGGAGCGTGGATTAAATAAAACCAGATCTTTATTTTTTGCAAGAGAGGCGGAGCTTCTCTTGCAAAAAATAACGTTGGGTTTTGATTAAATTCGCCATCCTTAGTGATTGTTCTGCGACAGGACGCGTTACGCACCGTTCAAAAATCACTAAAAGAACCACCCATAACTGTGCAGGCCTTTACCCAACAGATTTACTCCTAAATAGCACACCCAGACCACCAAAAATCCTGATGCTGCCAAAATAGCGGGGCGACGACCTTGCCAACCGCGAGTAATGCGGGAGTGGAGGTAGGCAGCAAATACCAGCCAGGTAATGAGTGCCCAGGTTTCTTTTGGGTCCCAGCTCCAGTAAGAACCCCAGGCTTCGTTAGCCCAGACGGCTCCGGCGATGATGCCGATGGTAAGCAAGGGAAAGCCCAAACCAATGATGCGGTAGCTGACATTGTCAAGCGTGTCGGCTAGGCTGAGTCGCTGAGGAGAGAGCGGGATGCCAGATGCCTGTGCAACGGTGGGTGTGGCGATCGCCTCCAGCACGGCAGTGCCACCCGTATCCACACCCCCATCCACTCCAGCATTTACTCCAGCATTTGCCATTAGAGGAACTTGGGGTGCGATCGCCTCTCCCATGCGCCGCAGCCGATAGCGCGAATCGCGATAGCCCCCGGTGCCTACAGAGCTACCCCGCAGCTCGATTGCTTGACCCCGCGTAACAACCAGAAAAGCGATCGCCATCAGCGCCCCTACCATCAGCGCCGCGTAACTAATCAACATGACGCTAACGTGCATCATCAGCCAGTTTGACTTAAGGGCAGGCACCAACGGTTCAGAATGCTGCATAGAAGCGGGCAGCGACAGCGCCGAAAATGCCGTAATGGCCATTGCCACCGGAGCCGTGACCGCACCCACTAACCGACTGCGGCTCATATTCTCAGCCAATAGGTGAACCGCTGTAATCCCCCACGCTACAAAAAACAGAGATTCATACAAGTTACTGAGCGGAAAATAGCCCGCCTCGATCCACCGGGCAGCTAGCAGCGCCGCTATACCCAGATTGGCGATCGCCATCCCTGCGGTGCCTACCGATGCCAGATAGGGAACGGTGGGGAACGCCGCCCCGCTCCAATAAACCAGCATGGTTAGAAACAGAACGGCAAACGAGGCGTTGTCTAGCCAGCCCTGCAACGAAACCAAATCCATTCGATGTGTCTCCCAATGCGGATACCAGTTCTATCGTATCGGAGGACGGGGTATGGTGGCGATGTTTCGCATCTGCGATGTTTTTTGGCAGAATTCACTTTGCAAAACTATTTTGCAAAACCATCCATAGATTTGAAACAGCCCCGTTATTCTTCTAGCTGCCAGAGTTCCTTGTTGTAGTCTGCATCCAGCACCTTTTTGGGGCGCATAATGAGCAGCACTCGCCCTAGCAAACGGCAGTCTGGGGTGCTGTTAAACCATTGGATGGCCAACTGGTCATCGTGATCCACCACGAAGTAGCTAAATTCATCCCACTGCCGCTGTGCCCGATCTAGAATCACCAAAATTTCTTCTGGTGCGCCATCGGGGGGTACTGGCAGTTGCTCCTCTGTAGCCAATACTGCCACGGGGTCTTCAGCCGCCACAATCACTTGCCAACCGGGCACAGGCACCCACGCACCCGTTCCGGAAAAGGTCACGATTTGAAATGCGCCGTCTTCTTCTATCAGCGGCACGGCCTGCAATTCAGCAGGCGATAGCGGCAGCCTGCCCACTACTGGAATGACTCTTGGTACGTCTGCATCGGACTCTAGGCGATAGAACGGGAGTCGCGGCGCAGGTTGAATTCGGGCAATTGAGAAATCGGTTAGCAGCTTTTCTAGCTGGCGGCGGGCAGACTCGCTGACGGCAAACCGCAACCCTTGGGCAATTAGACGCGATCGCATTTGCAAATCGGCCTGTTGTCGTGCCAAATTCCAACAGTAATAGGCGACGGCATCGCCGGGGGGCTGTGGAAAATGCTCTGGCACAGATGATAGTCGAGAGAAATCTTTCAGCGCCTTAGCAACTTCGTGGGCACCTTCTGAGTCGATTCCCTTTTCAACGACTAATCCCGCCGCAGTCGCTCGATCGGCCTGCCCCAAAACACGGAACTCGTATAGGGTATCGCTACCCGATTGCTCAAACCGCGATCGCACATCTGCCGACACTCCCGCCGCTACAATAGAGCTGTAGACCTGTGCCGCGACGGTAATTTGATTCTGCTGGATTGGCTCAAACCCGGTCGCTTCGAAAATTTGCTGCGGCGAATAGCCCGCTTTTTGAAGCTGTTGACAGGCGTTGCCCCAAGTAACCCAACTGCCTTCTTTACGACGCAGCGATCGCACTAATGCGTCGGTATCAATTTCATCGGCGGGCGGCAGATTCAAATTGTCGGGGGGTAGGGCAGTCATGAAAGATTTGTCAGTCACAGTTGGGAGATTTATGGAACGAAGGGGGCTGAGAAATCAACACTCAGCAACCAATGACTACCTTCAGTCTAGGTGCTAACGGCCACCGTTCCCATCCAAACAATCATCCCCCGATTATGCAATAAGTAGGTGGGCTTAAGTAAATATAAGATCCTAAAACCCTGCGCCGCCCGCACAGCGGGCGGCGCAGGGTTTTAGGATTTGGTTTTTATTTAGGTTGAACTACTTACCAGCAGTATTGCAGGTGCAGAGCGTCTACCCTCACTCAAGCTTCTTGAATTTTTCGTACAGTGTGTAGGTCTAACTAAATAAATTAAATCTCAGATTTATAAATAAATTAAATCTCAGATTTAGTTGACTAACTGGCCAAGTATCAGAGATGATGGAAGACGCATCACGGGGCTATAGCGCAGTTGGTAGCGCATCTCAATGGCATTGAGAGGGTCAGCGGTTCGAATCCGCTTAGCTCCATAAACTGTGATTTTCTGTCAATGGAATCCGATCTGTCTTCTTCCGATGCTGTACCCGTCACCGCGCCGGAGCGATCGCTCGATCAGCAGCTTCAAAACTTGCGCGATCGCCTGCGTCCGGGGCAGCAGCGTATTGCAGACTGGCAAGAGGGTTCACTGGCTGTTTCAGCCGTACCTGGTTCAGGCAAATCTACCGGAATGGCGATCGCCACGACCATTTTGTTAGGGAAACGATACCAACAGGCTCTGCTACAAGCCTCCCTTCCGGCTGATCAAATCGTCCTCGTTACCTTCACTCGTTCGGCAGCAGCAAACCTGCGGGGCAAAATTCGACACCTGCTAAAAGAGTTAGGGTTACCCGCCAACGGATTTGCTGTTTACACCCTACACGGTTTAGCGCTAACCATTGCCAACCGCTACCCCGATTTGTCGGGGTTGAACCTCGATCGCATGACCCTGGTGTCGCCTACCCAAGGCAACCGCCTAATTCGCACCAGTGTAGAACAATGGATTACTGCAAATCCGGTACTGTATCGGCAACTGATCGAAAGCAACCAGTTTGATGGAGAAGAAACCGAGCGATTGCGGCGACAATCGGTGTTACGAACAGAAGTGTTACCCAATTTGGCGCAGACTGCGATTCATGAAGCTAAAAGCTCAGGGTTAATGCCGTCAGATTTGCGCGCCCTGAGTCAAACCCCGCGATCAATTGCGACAGGTACACATTTAGATGCCACCTCAGACGCTCCCGACTATGACGTTCTTAGCATGGCCGCAGGACTCTACGAGCAGTACCAAGCCCTTTTACAACAGCGCAACTTCTTAGACTATGACGACATGATCCTCGCTGCCCTGCGTGTGCTCGACAATGACAGCGCCCGTCAGGTTTGGCAAACATTAGTCTTCGCTGTCTTTGAAGACGAAGCGCAAGATTCTTCTCCGCTACAGACCCGTCTTCTAGAGCTATTAGCAGCCGACCCCAACGGCAGCCCGCCCAACTTAGTGCGCGTCGGCGACCCTAATCAGGCCATCAACTCCACCTTTACGCCAGCAGACCCTCTCTTTTTTCGTGAGTTCTGCCAACGCTGTCAACAGCAGGGCAGACTGGCCGAAATGGATCAGGCTGGGCGCAGCACTCAAGCCATTATGGATGCGGCAAATTTCACGCTGGAATGGGTAAATCGGCGCTACGGAAGGGAAGTAGGGGATTCGGTATTGCCGAACCCCCTACTTCCCTTCCGTCCTCAACAGATCCATCCGGTTACACCTAACGACCCGCAGCCAGACCGTAATCCACCGCCTGAGGGTAGAGGTCTGGAGTTACGCTTTCCACCGGATGTATATCAGTCGGTGGCGTTAATTGCTCAGCGGATAGCAGATTTATTTGAACGGGAACCAACGGCGCGGGCGGCTGTATTGGTGCGCGAGAATCGCCAGGGGCGGTTTGTGGGAGAGTTGCTGCGAAACCCTGAGCAGTACAAGTTAGGGGTTGATCTGAGTCAGTTAGGAATTGAAATTTACGATGTGGGAGAACGCGATCGCCATTCTCACGTACCAGCAGAAGTCTTAGCCCTGCTGCAATTTCTCGATCGCCCCCACTCGCCCGACAATCTTAAAGCCGCTCTCCGGGTTCTAGTCGATCGCCAACTGATTCCCACCCCAGATCTAAACCAACTCAGCAGCCAATCCGAACAGTTTCTCTATCCCGGCCCTCTAGATGCGCCCCAGGCTGAGTCGGTTGTACAGGCACGGCGCTATTGCAATAGCCTATTGCGGGCGCGCCTAGAGCTGCCCCTGTATCAACTCATCCCCTTCCTAGGCCTGACGCTACGCTACGACCAAACAGAACTCGCTACCGCCGATAAACTAGCCACACGCATCGCTCAGCAAACCGCAACCAATCCCTCTCTAATGGCAATTCTAGACACCCTTCAAGAGGTGGTGCGAGGCGAGCGGTTTGAACCAGTTGAAACGGGAGATCTAGATGCTCGCTACACCCGCCCCGGCCAACTCACTATCATTACGATGCACAAAGCTAAAGGATTAGATTGGGACTTTGTATTTCTGCCCTTTTTGCATGAGCAACTCATTCCTGGTAGCGTTCGAGTTCTGCCTCAGTCTCAGTTTTTGGGCAATTTTGACCTGGCAGAAGTAACACGGGCACAAATTCGAGCTAGCATTCACAACCAATTGCCCTTACCTAGCATGGATGGAGCTTGGACTCAGGCAGGTCATCTTAAAGTGGCCGAAGAATTTCGCCTGCTTTACGTTGCCATGACTCGCGCTAAGCGACTGCTGTGGATGGCGGCAGAACGCGAAGCACCGTTTAGTTGGAATAAGCCTGAAAATCTGGAGCGCAAAGAGCCTTGCCCCGTTCTCCCAGCTCTCAGTCAAGCATTTCCGATGGCAATGACATAACTGGACACTGGCACCATCTGACACAGATGCAAACAACAATCCGACGTATCCTTTTCGGAATACATCGGATTGAAGGGCTTTACCAGGCATTTAGATGGCGATCGCCATGGGCATGGTTGCTGGCGGATCTTGGGCATTACCTACATAGCTATTACCTACATAGCAACGCCAAGTTACGCACAGGCCAAGCGCTCTACAGCCAACTGCATTTTCTGCAAGGATTAGGTTCAAGAGCTAGCTGTTTGAGCCGCCAAGAGCTTCTTTAGCTTCTCTAGATCTTGTGCCCAGCGAGGATCGGGCTGAACAGCCTCAGACTCTGTAGAGCCACCCGCCTTTGTTCGAGTTTTGGCAGCGGCACCAGCACCACCCTTTTTACGGGCAGCCACCGGAGTAGGAGTCGACTCAGCAGAAGGAGTACCTTCAGCATCATCTTCCTTACCCTTCTCGCGCGGCTTGGCGCGCTCAATCTGCAACGTCGTATCTTGAAACGCAAAGTTGTTAAACTTTTCGATTACCAGGTCAGCCTGTTCTTCAGTTTTGACGGTGACAAAAGCAAACCCACGGCATTTGCCAGTTTTTCGATCAGTAATTACCTTGGTGGTAATAGATTCATCTAGACCAGAAAATAGTGCAGCCAGCTCTTGACGCTCTACCTGCTCTTTCGGCAAATTACCCACATAAAGACGAATAGACATAAGGTGAAGATTCCTCCAGATTTGGTTCAGACCAATTTGCGTGAAAGTGTTGCAACGGGGTAAGGCGGAACAGAGCTAGCACTTGAGGAGAATCGTAAAGCCAACATGGCATTCTCTAAACGCTTCTGTTTGTACCTTCGGCTCAGGAATTTTTTGCTAATTCCTTGTGGTTTGCACATCTGCGCCATCCACTAAGGTATCACGGCGATCGCTACACAATACTACCCATTTAGGATATTTCATACTGAACTTTGAAAAGATTCAACGTTATTGAGTCGTTATCCGGCAGAAGATGAGTTTTAAGCACAATTCCAGCAGAATTTGATACCCATATCGTTGTAAATTTCAATCTAGATCTTATAGAACCCATTTGACATCTAATTAGAATTGAGATTTAGGGCGATTTTTGGGCAGTAGGGGCGAAGCATTTGCACTCGAATTGACGCTGCGTTGCCAGAATATTGATGCAAATGCTTCGCCCCTACAGAATATTCGCG
>JBBQFG010000087.1:0-18537 GCA_038321765.1 Elainellales cyanobacterium | reverse complement strand
AGTTCAACCTAGATAAAAACAAGCTTCTAAAAGTCTGTGGGCGCCGCGGCGCGGGGGGCGCAGAAGTTTTGGGTGTTTTTTTTTATTTAGGCCAACATATTAGGTGAGTTTTTTGTATTGTTTTTGAAACTCAAACCTCACTTGATAACTTTGTTTTAAAAATAAACAAAAAAATCTACAAAGTAGTTGGGCTTAATTAAAAATAAAATCCTAAACGTCTGTGCCGCCCGCGCCGCGGGCGGCACAGACTTTTAGAATCTTGTTTTTATTTAGGTCGAACTACTTACTTGTTTAGAAGTATCGATGTAGAACTACGGGAAGGCTAGTTATGGTTCGAGCATTCTTGGCAATCGCGGCGGTGTTAGGTGGGACATCGGTGGCAGCAGGAGCCTTTGGCTCGCACGCTCTGAAGTCTCGATTGAGCGATCGCGCCCTTGAAATCTTTGATATTGGCACACGCTACCAGATGTACCATGCGTTAGCGTTGCTTTTAGTGGCGCTACTGTTGCTGCAATCAGCAGCGACTCAATCGCTACTCATAGCGGCGGGCATTGCTTTTATCGTCGGAGTCCTCATCTTTTCTGGAAGCCTCTATGCCCTCAGCTTGACGGGGGTAACGTGGCTAGGCGCGATCGCTCCCCTGGGTGGCGTGGCCTTGATGGTGGGCTGGGGGTGCTTGGCGATCGCCGCCCTTAGCGTTAAGTGATTGCGGTAAGTGGTGACGACCGGGTAGTCCTAAACGTGATGTGGCTAAGGACTTACGATTGAGACCGCACCGTTGAACTCAGACAATTCTGTAGATTGGTTACCAGGTTCGTCTGTCTCTTCCTCTAAAATTAGCTCGGAAGGAAACACGAATCCAGCGGTTTCATAATACTGATCAGACAACTCCGCGCGTTCTGCCATCTGATCCATGTAGCCGACATAGTTGCCTACTAAAAAATAGACTGCCACTAAAGCCGATGCAGCAACAGACACCAAAAAGCCCGCTAGCATCAGAGAAAACTCTTTGCGGTCGAGGGCTTCTTGCATCAAGTGCAGCGCCCAGGCCACTAAGAGAATAACGACAATCAATATAGAGATCATTTCCTAAGCAACTGTAAACAAACCGTTATATTAAATAGTGTAACAGTTTCTCAGCGAAGTGTCCTCCCATGGGTAGTTGTGAGATGCTGTCAAGTCCCTAGCTATTAGACTTTTTGCATGAATGTTTTTTCGTGAGCGTGGGTAGTCCTAAATTGGTAATGTTTTTTTGAAGCGCGGGCAAAGCTCGCGCTTCAAAAAATCAGGGGTCTATTCAATCCGTGGGAACCACAGCCACCCAAGCTATTACGACTAGAGCAGAGCCAGTGTTCACCTAAGGGATCAGCAAACAAAAACCATCCCGGTGTCATTCCCGCGCAGGCGGGAATCCATGATAAGCCTTCTGCTTGAGCCGGTATCTTATTTCAACGCAGTTCCCTAAGCTCTCACTAGTACCTGCCGCTCAGCTAAATAGTGTTTGATTTCGGCTACGGTCAGGTGGCCGTAATGTAGAAGCGATGCCAGTAGCGCCGCTTCAGCCTTGCCCTCTGTGAGGGCTTGGTGGATATGAGCACAAGTTCCCGCCCCGCCCGATGCAATGACCGGAATTGAAACACGGTCGGCGATCGCCCTAGTCAGCGCCAAGTCATAGCCCGCTTGTGTTCCATCGGCATCCATACTGGTGACTAGCAATTCCCCTGCACCACGCCGAGCTACGTCTTCAGCCCAAGCGATCGCATCTAGCCCTGTATTCTCTCGCCCGCCGCGCACGTAAACATCCCAACCGGGATTCGTCGGATCAACCCGACGTCGAGCATCAATCGCAATCACAATGCACTGGTTGCCGAAGCGATCGCTGGCTCGGTCAATTAAGTCTGGAGTTCGCACGGCTGCCGAATTGAGGCTAATCTTATCCGCTCCAGCTCTTAATAATTGTTTAATTGTTTCTAAGGAACTGATCCCGCCTCCCACAGTCAGCGGTATAAAAACTTGCTCTGCCGTGCGATATACCACATCAAAAATAATGCCCCGGTCTTCGTGGGTTGCTGTGATATCTAGAAACACCAGTTCATCGGCACCTGCATCGTTATAGACCTGCGCCAACTCTACCGGATCACCCGCATCCTTGAGATCTACAAAGTTTACACCCTTTACCACCCGACCCGCTTTGACATCCAGACAAGGAAGAATCCGTTTTGCCAGCATGAAAGTTATTGCTCCTACGTCTCCAAAGCCCCCAGCAACAACAGCCTACAGCTATTTCTCAATTCAAGAAAGGCAAGTTTCTCTGTTAAAAGCACGTTCTGCGCGGCTGCTAACGGCAACCATATTTCATCTAGTCGAGAAACGCTGTAAACAGTCGCAATACACTGATACAATTTTTAATGTTTATCCGTTCTTTGAGAGTTTTTTGAGATAAAGATGGAAATTGGCCAAAAGGTTCGGGTTCGTCGCCTGCGCGATCGCGCCCCGCAGTACGTGATTGCTCAATTAGGAAAAATTGGGGTTGTTCAATCCTACAAAATGACAGATGGCAGTGGAGTCGGGTTAGTGGTTCTATTTGACGATAAGTTCTCCACTTGGTTCTTTGAAGATGAGCTAGAACCCTCATCCTGACAGAAGCAGGGTCTAATCAGTTACCTATTGATTTGGCTTGTTCAGTGCATCGGGTGCAGATTTTTGGCATTGCTTAATTTGGGGCTTAATCTGGGGCTTAATCTGGGTATGAATTTTTTTGAACGGGGCGCTCTGCACCCCGTTCAAAAAAATTCATACATGAAACCAGCAACACCCCGCGCAGCGTGTGGCTCTTCATCAAAAATCAGATTTTATCCAAGTACAAAGCGCCGTAGCTAGTCCAGACAAACTGTCTCAATCGGTTTGATTGTTAAACCGAAAACACGAACGACCAATCCGATCGCTACGATAATCTAAGGTGCGTTAACGCAGTTGCTTTAACCGCAGCTATTTAGGTTAAGAGTCGCATTCAGGGCGATTGACCAAGATGCACCAGATTTTAATCAAGCGAAAGCTGTAAGTAGGTAGGTGGAGTGGGGATGAGTTTGATTCTGACATTTTTAGGTAAGGGTGGAACGGGGCGCACAACGGTGGCGATCGCCACGGCCAAAAAGTTTGCGGCATCTGGGAAGCGGGTTCTGTTAGTTGGGCAAGATGCAGGGCCGACGCTGGGGCTAGTGCTGGGTATGGTACCCACGGCTGACCCTCAATATATTGAACCGAACTTACAGGTCGTGCAACTTCAAGCCACGGTCTTAATGGAGCGAGCCTGGGAAGAGGTTAAAACGCAAGAGGCACAATACCTGCGATCGCCCATTCTAAAAGCCGTCTATGGCCAAGAACTGAGTATCTTACCGGGCATGGACAGTGCCCTAGCGCTAAACGCCCTGCGGGAGTTTGATGCTAGCGGCAACTACGATGTGATTGTATTTGATGGTGTGGGCGACCAGGCTACTCTGCGGATGCTAGGGATGCCAGAAATTGCCAGTTGGTATGCTCGACGGTTTCGGCAGGTATTTGCTGAATCAGATTTAGTTAAGACGATCGCGCCTTTCATTCAACCCGTAGCCAGTGCGGTGCTAAATGTGAACTGGTCGGGCGATTTGTTCAGCCAGCCTGCGACTCAACAGGCCACTAATTTAATGGAGCAGGGCAGAGCGGCGGTTGCGAACCCCAACCGAGTGGCAGCGTATCTAGTCACCACGGCTGACCCAACGGCGATCGCCACCGCCAAATATTTGTGGGGTAGTGCCCAGCAGATTGGCTTAACGGTGGGCGGTATTATCCTGAACCAGGGAACTGACCCAGCCATTGTTAGCAGCGACTTTGCCCCCCTGAGCGTTGCGGTGTTGCCCTCTAATCCCAGCTCTAGTTGGCAGCCCCTCGTTGATGCCCTGCCCGATTTTAGTCAAGCTGCCCAGGCTCCTAAACCCATCGCAGTCAATGTCGGCGATCGCACCGTTGCCCTGTTTCTCCCTGGTTTTGACAAAACTCAGGTCAAGCTGACGCAGTATGGTCCCGAAGTCACCGTAGAAGCGGGCGATCAGCGGCGCAACGTTTCTCTGCCGCCAGAACTGAGCGGCAAATCGATTACAGGGGCAAAATTTCAAGATGGATTTTTGATTATTTCGTTTTAATTTCGTTTTAACGATGTTGAGCCTTGTTGAATGTGTATTCACAAGTTCTGAAACTACTTTAGGACGTTTGGATTCCGAGCCAACAGCCTTGGGGGGTTCCCCCAAACCCCCAGCAGGGGACGAAGCCCGTCCCCCACACCCCCTCCGCAAGGCCGCTTCGGTAAGCATCAAAGGTCGCTGGAAACGCTTCGCTACCTATTGCAGGGATAGCAAGGGGCGATTGCCCTCGACTCGCTCCCATATGCCCTAACTTAGCAGCAATGCGTAGCGTCACCAGTAACTGATCTCACCTATCCAACACCTGATCGGAGGGGGTTTGGGGGACAAGGGCTGTCCCCCAATGAGGGGGTTTGGGGGAGAAACCTCCCCCAAGGCTGTTGGCTCGCCTTCATATCTCATTCAGCAACACCGGATATTGGTCTGGGTAGTGCTTCAAATCCGTTTAAAGATGCTCTGAAGATACTCTGAATGCCATGACCCTAATTACCGTCCGTCCCGAAGGTCTATACTGCGAAGCGGGTGAGTTCTTTGTCGATCCCTGGCAGCCCGTCGATACTGCCTTGATTACCCACGCCCACGCCGACCACGCCCGCGCTGGCTCTAGCCACTACATTGCTACCCAGGTTTCTCAGGGGGTTCTAACTAAGCGATTGGGCGCGACGATTCAGCTTCAGGGTGTGGAGTATGGCGAAAAAATCAAGCTCGGCAATACCTGGGTTTCGTTTCATTCGGCAGGGCATGTGCTCGGCTCGGCTCAAATTCGCGTGGAGCACGGGGATGAAGTTTGGGTGGTTTCGGGTGATTACAAACGCGGCGATGACCCCACCTGTGAACCCTTTGAGGTCGTGCCTTGCGATCGCTTCATTAGCGAGGCCACATTTGGGTTGCCGATTTATCATTGGGAACCGGGCAGCACCACCGCCCAAGAGATTTACCACTGGTGGCAAAGCGACTTAGAACGCCCCTCGCTTTTGTTTTGCTACTCTTTTGGAAAAGCGCAGCGAATTCTCGGTGAATTGCAAAAATTGACGGATAAACCCGTCTACGTCCACGGAGCCGTTCATGTTTTGACCGAACTCTATCGACAGGTCGGTATTCCGATGATTGCAACGGTGCCCGCTTCGGAAATGCCGCGCGATTACAAGTTCAAAGGCGATCTTGTCCTCGCGCCGCCTTCCGCTCATCGCTCTAGCTGGATGAAGCGCTTCCCGTTACCCCAAACTGGCTTCGCCTCTGGCTGGATGGCGGTTCGAGGGGCGCGTCGCCGCCAGGGCTACGAACGGGGCTTTGTCTTATCTGACCATGCCGATTGGCAGAGCCTAGTGACGACCGTTCAACAAACGGGCGCTAAAACTGTCTACGTCACCCACGGGCAAACAGACGTGCTGTCGCGCTACCTGACTGAGACGTGCGGCATCAACGCAATGCCGCTAAAAACGCTCTTTGAAGGAGAAAGTGATATTTAATGAGACGTACGTATGAAGCGCTTTGCCCAGTTATTTCAAGACGTAGACGCAACCACATCTACCAATGCCAAAGTAGACGCACTGCAACGCTATTTACGCGATGAGACACCTGCTAATGCAGTGTGGGCGCTTTACTTGCTACTGGGCAAGATGCGGAAGCGGTTAATTACGTCTCGTGTGCTGCGAGATATTTTTCTGCAAATTTCTGACATTCCTGAGTGGCTATTTGAAGACTGTTACGCCCAAGTCGGCGACTCTGCTGAAGTGATTTCGCTACTGTGGCATTCATTACAGGGTCAAGGTATGCCGCATTCCCCCAGCCTTGCTGCCCATCCGAGTATAGCGGGGGAGTCGAGTTCTTTTGTGGCAGTAGAGCAACAGGAGAGTAATGCAGACGGTTTGCCGCTGTCGCTGTGGATGGAGGATATTATTCCACGGGTGAAGGCGATCGCCTCCCCAGACGAGTTGCGCGATGTCGTTATGTCATGGTGGTCGGCGCTGAATCCGTTTGAAATCTTTGTGCTAAACAAAGTGCTGACCGGAGCATTTCGCGTAGGACTATCGGAAAAATTGGTAATTCGAGCGATCGCCAACGAATACAGTATTCCCGAACCCGTGATCGCGCATCGACTGATGGGCAGCTTTGAACCAACGGTTGAGTTTTTTAACGAGCTAACTCAACTTCAGGAAAGCGATCGCCGTTCTCCGACTCGCCCCTACCCCTTTTTTCTAGCGTCTCCTTTAGAAGTTGATCGCTTTGTCAGTGAAGACTTAACTCGGTGGCAAGCCGAGTGGAAGTGGGATGGTATTCGGGCACAAATTATCCGGCGAGAGGGGCAAGTGTTCATCTGGTCGCGTGGCGAAGATCTGGTTACAGAGCAGTTTCCCGAACTAGCAACCTATTTTTTGACCCTGCCTGATGGATTAGTATTTGATGGAGAAATTCTGTGCTGGGATGGCACCCGTCCCCTCAGTTTCAACCATTTACAAAAACGCCTGGGACGCAAACGCATCACAGCTAAAATCATGCAGGAAAACCCGATTCATTTCATTGCCTACGATTTGTTGGAACAGAACGGTACTGACATTCGTGAATGGGAATTGAGCGATCGCCGCACGCAGTTGATTCACACATTAACAGGTGCTGATCCAACATTTGTCACGGTATCGGAACGGTTAAACTTCACTTCAATGGATGAATTGCGATCGCTGCGTGAACAAGCGCGTGAACAGAGTGCAGAAGGTTTGGTGATTAAAGCAGTCGATAGCCCCTACTTGGCAGGACGCAAACGTGGCTACTGGTGGAAATATAAATTAGAACCAATGACGTTAGATGCTGTCTTGATTTATGCCCAGGCAGGCAGCGGCAAGCGTGCCAACTTATTTACAGACTATACGTTTGCGTTGTGGAACGGCACAGACCTGGTACCCTTTGCCAAAGCCTATTCTGGGTTAGATAACAAAGAAATTGACCAGCTAGACAAATGGATTCGCAAACACACTGTTGAAAAATTTGGCCCCGTGCGATCGGTTGAACCCATTCAGGTGTTTGAGATTGGGTTTGAAGGAATTTTGCGATCGACCCGACACAAGTCAGGCATTGCGGTTCGATTTCCCCGCATTCTTCGCTGGCGCACCGACAAACCCGCCGCCGAGGCAGATACGTTGCAATCGGCTCTGGAGCTATTGCAGGGATAAGACTTATAGCTGTCGCCACAATGGTTAGGACATGCCAGCGCCATTCCCGCGCAGGCGGGAATGGCGCTGGCACCTATCGAGCAGATGGATTCCCGCCTGCGCGGGAATGACAGGGAGGCGTCCTATTGATCATGGCTACCGCTATAGTTCAACCTAAATAAAAACCAAACTCTAAAACCCTGCGCCGCTCGCAGTGCGGGCGGCGCAGGGTTTTAGAATCTTATATTTAATTAAGCCCACCGACTTATTACTGATTGGTATTTAAGCGTGTAGCGCTATGGATAGCGGTAGCTTAGTTTTGGACGATCGATAGCGTAAACGGAGCGCTGCTGCCTCGATCGAGATCGCCTACATATACCGAGTAGGTTCCCTGCTCCCAAGCTCCTGCTGCTTCAATGTTACCGTTTGAGAAGTTATCAGCCCGGGCACAGCCCTTAACACTGCCATCTGCCCCTAAAATCAACAGCGTGGGTCGGCCTCCTCCCTGGACGCGAAACCGTAGGCGGGTAAATGCCTCAGTCACTCGAACCGTTTGGCTGGGTCGCCCAGCGATAAATCCACAGGCGCTTGCCTGCGTTCCACCCGAATTGCCTCTCACCACTGCCTCTGATTGAAGGGGCGTTTGCACTTGGCTATAGGCAGATGTGGCGATCGCCAGTACCATTGCAAACGCTGTTGGAATCGCCTTCCAATTGATTCGACCATTCATACCCCAACCTCCTCTCACACGTAGCCCTTTCATACTTCTAAATCCTAGCCTTGTGGATATAGAGACTAGAAAGACTCTATGCCAGTTCCTCAAGCGGCGAAGGGTAGTTGGGAGCTAATATTTCGGGCGCTTAGTGCCCGAAATATTAGCCTTTAAAATAACTCCTCAAATAGATGGGGCAAGTGATCGTACCCGTCTACGCCAATTACGGCAATGATAGCGGGACGTTGTTGGAGTAAGAGAGACTGAAATGCGTCTGACCCAAGTTGACCCTTGAGGACAGTGAGCAATCCGGCGGGTTGTCGCCAGGTAGAGCTGCCAATTTGCTCTAGCAGATACATACTGAGACAGGCGGCGTAGAGGGCTTGACCAGGGTTCTGTAGCCGATGGTGCGCTTCGGCTAAGTAGACCAAATTAATCCCCTGAAGGTAAAGATCGCCCGAAAATTGAGCGGCCTGTACGCCGCGCTGAAGTGGCTCGATCGCTTCTTGATACTGCTCTAGAGCGACTTGGGCAATGCCTAAACTGCTGAGGCAAAGTGCTTGACTTTGGCGATCGCCCACCTTTTCTGCTAGCTCCAACCCTTGCTGTAGATAGTAAACGGCGCGTTCATACACATCCGGTTCGGCGTGCTCTAACGACTGCGCTTGAAATACCTCGCTGTAGCCCAAACTAGCCAGAGCATTGGCCTCGCCCAGGCGATCGCCCACCTGCCGACTGAGAATTAGGGCACGCTGGCTAGTGTCGATGGCCTCGGAGTAGTTTTCTTGAGCCGCATAGGTGCGGCTGAGGTGGTTAAGGTTGGCAATTTCACAGGGGCGATCGTCAGACTGCCGCGCCAGTTTGAGCGCCTGTTGATGGAAGGCGATCGCCCGGTCGATCTGCCCCTGAACGCGGAACGAATAGCCCAGCAGCGTTAGAATTCGAGCCTTTTCTTGGGTGCCCTCTGAGCGTTGCAGTGGCTCACTCAAATAGTCCAATGCGCCCCGCAAGTACTTGCCCGAAAACGACGCAAACACGCCGCCATATAGCGGAAAATACTCGCGCTGGGAAAACGTTCGCAAAATCTGAAGGGTAATCTGAAAACACGCATCGGTTAACCCACTCCAGCCAGGATTGACGGTACTGGCCTGGTTAAACCCATTGGCCAACTGTGACCAGATCACCGAAAATCCCAAAAAGGTAGAAATTGAAAGCTTTGCGCCCACTTTAGCGTCATAGACCAGCTTGTCAAACCAACTGACCAAGCCCTGTTGTAGGCAACGCAGTACCACAGCAAGTTCTACCACATCACTGGCATCAAACTGCCGCCGATGCTCTACCCATTCCACCGCCGATTGATCCGTCGCTAGAGTTTGAAACAGCTCGTGGGGAACGGGGCTGTTTACCTGTTTTGCCCACAGTGCCCAAGGGCCTTGCTGCCCAGGTACGCCATCGAAGCCCAACTGACCTCGGCTTTGGTCATACATCCAGCTCACCAAGTGCCCCTCCAGTCGGCTCCAAGACTCTAGTCCCCGCCGAATGCCCTCGGCCAGCTCTTGTACAGCAGTCTCCTGAGCTTCGGGGTGAGAAGACGGAGTGCCAGTGGTACGCAGCAGGGCAGCCAGTTGGCTCCACTGCGCCAGGTTCAGCGGCGGATTGCGATTGGGATCGAGGACGCTCAGCAGCGCCGTTAGCTGCTCGGCCTCTGGAGCAGATGCGATTTGGCGAACGGCGCTGCTGAGGCTCTCGTTAGCTTGGTTATGGGTTTGCCAGCGCTGCCATTCACCTTGAATGGTTTTCAACGCGCGTAAAATGCGGGTGGCCTTGGCCTGCTTTAATTCGTCGGCCTGGGCGGCCTGCTGTTGAGTCGTTTCAAGGCGATCGCCCAAACACCCCTCAAATACTTCCCCCGTTCCTGGCTCTACCGATTGCACCAGCAGTTGATACACTTGCTCTTTAGAGCGAATATTGCCCTTGAGCGTGGTTTGCACAATTTGGTCAATTAGTTCTAGGTAGCGATCGCGCAGAGACGGAGAATCAGCCATAGGGGTACAGGAAGGTAAAAGAGACGCAAACAGAGCACACCGATAAACGGCATTCTTCTATTGTGCGCTATGGGTTACTGTATCTACACTTGAGGTTCGTTACAATCGCAAAAGTCTGGCGAAAAAGTCTGGCGAAAAAACCCGGTCAGTGTTTAACCTAAATACATCCCAAGCCTAAAATCCGTGTCGCCCGTTGTGTACGCAGTGCAGGTTTTAGGGTCCTATAGTCAAGTAAGCCCACCTACTTCCCTCACCACTTTGAACGATGTCTCTAGACTCTCAATTTCCCCTGCAACCGTTGCCCCCGACGGTGTCCCCTTCAGAGTTACAGCATTTAGAGTTACAGCAGTTAGAGGCACAGCAGTTAGACTCAGATATCCTGCAACCTATCCCGTTTTGCCCAGACGATAGCGCCCTTCGACCCAATGCCCCGTCTAGGCTAGATCTGCACATCTGGTTTGCTAACTTGTCTCAGGGCAAGCAAGTGTTAACCCTACTGATCGTTGGGCTGTTTCTGGTCGCGCTGATTGGCGTTTTGTTGCAACTGCTGGCTCTCGCAATTCAGCTAGCACTGTTTGGGCTAGTAGCAGTTTTGGTGTTCAAGTTTCTGGTATCCCCAACTCAGGCATAGGGACTGCTACTAGTATAGGGACTGCTAAGTAGATAGGCTTAATTAAATATAAGATCCTAAAACCCTGCGCCGCCCGCTGTGCGGGCGGCGCAGGGTTTTAGGATTTGGTTTTTATGTAGGTTGAACTACTTATAGCCATAGTTGTAAAGCTTAGGACATGCCAGCGTCATTCCCGCGCAGGCGGGAATCCACCCCCGCACCTATCGAGCAGATGGATTCCCGCCTGCGCGGGAATGACAGGGAGGGGTCCTATTGATCATGGCTACCGCTATACGAGTATAGGGACTGCTACGAGCATAGAGACTGCTACGATCGCCGAACATTTAAACAGCACCAGTCTTGTCGCTTCCATAACGTAGCGACAATCCAGCCATTTTCTTCGAGGGTATCGGCAACGGGTTTCACTTGGTCTAATAAAATACCGCTGAGTACGCCCCAAGTAGTGGGTTTGGCGATCGCCGCCATACCAGGAATCAAATCTACAATCACCTCTGCCAAAATATTACAGACAAACCCGTCTACGGGGGCTGGGGTCATTTCAATCAGCCGATCTAAACTGCCCAAGTCTGCTAGCAAGCGCTCAGGCGCAATTTGATTCAGTTCGCGGCTGGCGTAGGTAGCAGTCAGCGCAAGGGGATCAGTATCAACAGCATAGACCTGTTTTGCACCCAGCAAAAGAGCGGCAATCGACAAAATGCCTGAACCACAGCCAATATCAGCCACCACTGCGTCGGTCGGCGGCTCTAGCCGCATTTCTAGCGCCTCTAGACAAAGCTGGGTAGTTGCGTGGGCACCCGTGCCAAAGGCGACACCCGGATCAAGCCGCAAAATAACGCGATCGCTTCCTACGGGCAGCGGCAGCCATGCTGGGTTGATGAGCAGGCGATCGCCTACCTCTTGTGGGTGCCAGTAATCTTTCCAACTACTAGACCAGTCTTCTTCGTCAATTAAAATCCACTGCACCGACGGCACTGGCACGCCCGCACATAGCGCATCCTGTTTCATCAACAGCGCCAGCGCTGCCAAATCTAACAACTGCGTCTGACTCTGCGGCATATACCCTTTCACCAACCGAACTTGTCCTTTGCTCTCGCTCGACGTGCCCCGACAGCCAAATTCGCCCAGTCGCCAAGAGGCCAGGTCTTCGGCTGATACATCACAAAGCGCTTGAATTTCCCACCAGCTAGTTGCCAAGGGTCTTAAGGGGTTAGGGGAATAAGAAAATGGTAGTCCTAAATTGGTAAGGATTTTTTGATGGGCGGGCTTCGCCCGCCCATCAAAAAATCCCTACATCAATACCACTACCGAACAAATCAGGGATGAAGGTTGTTCACGCCGAACAACCTTCATCCCTGATTTGTTAGACTGAAAGCGTTACTGTGTAAGCATCACGGATGCCAGGAACTTTGACGATTTCGTCTAAAATACCATCTGGAAGCGGGTCATCTAGGCTGAGTACCATGACCGCGTCGCCGCGAACAATTTTTCGTCCAACTTGCATACTGGCAATGTTGACGTTGAAGCTGCCCAGTAAAGAGCCAATTTTACCGATAATTCCCGGCATGTCGCGGTGCAGAGTGAATAGCATGTGGCGACTGGGGGGAACATTGACAGGAAATTCGTCTACATCGGTAATCCGAATTTCGTTGTCACCCAGAATTGCACCAGTAACGGAATGGTTGCCCTGAGAACTAGTGGCCGCCAGGTGCAACGAGCCAGTGTAGTCAATCACGGCAGCATCGCGGGTTTCAATAACGCGAATGCCCCGTTCCTTGGCTTCGATGCTGGCATTGACGTAATTGACCCGTTCTTGCAAGGCATGGGAAAGCAACCCTTTGAGGGCAGCGACAACGACGGGCTGGCTTTCGCTGCTGGCGAGTTCGCCTTGAAGCCGCACATTGAGGGATTCTACCCGGCCTCCGGTCAACTGGCTGATCATGTTGCCTAGGGTTTCCGCTAAGCGCAAGTAGGGGCGCAGCTTTTCGAGCAAATCGGGGCGCAGTCCAGGAATATTGACAGCAGAGCGGGCGGGTAGCCCTAACAGCACATCGCGGATTTGCTCGGCAACGTCGATCGCCACATTCACCTGAGCCTCTTCTGTAGACGCTCCCAAATGCGGGGTGAGTACGATTTCTTTGCCTAGGGCGCGCAGCGGTGATTCGCCCAGGGGTTCAGTTTCGTATACGTCTAACGCAGCACCGCCCAATCTGCCCTCTTGGAGGGCGATCGCCAGTGCTTCTTCGTCAATGATGCCGCCCCTCGCACAGTTGATAATGCGGGCGGTGGGCTTCATTTTGGCGATCGCCTCTTTCCCAATCAGGTGATAGGTTTCTGCGGTTTTAGGCAAGTGCAGGGTAATATAATCTGCCTCGCGAAACAGCATATCTAGCTCTACTAGTTGGCATCCCAAATGCTCAGCTCGCTCGTTTGAAAGAAATGGGTCGTAAGCCAACAGCCGCATCCCCATCGATCGCGCCACCGTTGCCACATGGGAGCCAATTTTACCCAGCCCCATCACGCCAAGGGTTTTCTTGTAGACCTCAACGCCTGTAAAACTGCTGCGATTCCACTTGCCACTTTTCACCGATAGGTTGGCATCAGGAATGTAGCGAGACATCGACAGCATCATGGCGATCGCATGCTCAGCGGCGGCAATGGTGTTGCCTTCGGGCGAGTTGACGACCAAAATGCCCCGGCGAGTTGCAGCAGGCACGTCTACGTTGTCGACTCCAACCCCTGCCCGCCCAATAATCTTGAGCTGAGACCCAGCATCAATCATGGCTTGGGTCACACGAGTGCCCGAGCGAATCATCAGCGCATCATATTCCGAAATAATCTGCACCAGTTGCTCTGGCGATAGATCCGTTTTGATGTCTACCTGAGCGACTTGCGAGAGAATGTCGATTCCAACTTGATCAATCGGGTCCGAAACAAGAACCTTAGGCATGATGGGCTGACGATAGCAAAGAATTTACAATTCTGGGCAACAAACTTACTGTATGACTGACTGGCCGGGGGCGTAGATCATTTCTTGAATGAACCAGAAAACGACACGCGCAGGAGAGCTAATGTCTGCACTGAGCCATCTGCATGAGGGCACTCTTGGCGCTACTCTCAACCCAGGTCGCATTAAACACCTGATGTGCAACTTTCAATCCGCCCACTGCTACGCAGAAGCAAGCTACATCCCCCAACCCCTTCTCCCAAGCGGGGAGAAGGGGAGCAAGAGTGGCTCAAAGTCCCTCTCCCAGAGCGGAGAGGGACTTTGAGCCTTCGGCATACATGAAAAGGGTGAGGGGGTTCAGGAAAGTTGCACATCGCGTCATTAAACGTTCCGGAATAAATGCTCCAGAGTTCAGTCTTCGAAACCATGCTCCGGGATTAACACTTCTGAGTATTCGAAGCGTTAACAGAGTTTCGCACCGACAGTCATTTTACTGCAAAGGGGGATGTGACTCTGTCGAGTGTCTAAAAGTTTTTGTGATTTTGTTGAGTGTCTTTATTCGTCTAGGCTTCAGCTACTGATGCCCACGCTACGCTGAATCCAACACAGCCCTTGTTTTGAGGCTCTATACCAAAAACCTCCCAAATGTTGCAAGAATCTGTTATATTTGTTTACATAAAGAAACACAAATTTACAGGAGGCTCGAATGATTCTTCTAATTACTGCTCTTTTCGTCGTAGGTTGGGTTGCCGTTGCACTGATTGGCACGCAGGCTTATTTTCGTGGCGAACAGTCTAAGCCCATCCACGAGCGCAACTGGCGTTCTGACTCGTTTGAGCAGATTGCAGCCGCTCTCACCGGAACCGAAATCGACTACAGCGATCGCGTTCCCGCCTTCCAGGTAGCCGATGCCTACACCAGCAACCAACTGCCTTAGTTAGGTTCATCGCTGGCCGCGATGTAGTTTCTACTCGTTGAGTTTGTCCATGTCGCGAGCGATCGCGTCTCTCCAAGCTCGACTAGCGTTTCTTTAACCTTGTTCAAGCAGCCTCAAAGATTTAGCCTGTGGAACTCGCTCTCTAAATTGGACGTTAGAGCCGTAGATCCAACTCTCTCAGGATGAGTCTTTTAATCTGCTTGACCAGGCGAAATCTGAAAACAAGTCAACTCCCATGCCTTTATATATTAGGGGCGTGGGAGTTGGCTTATATGTATTGTCTGCGTAAGCCTTAGAGGATGTTTTAAAAGTGATCGGTTGTGATTTTAGGTACATAGTGATCCCCCCTAGCCCCCCTTGAAAAAGGGGGAACTGGATTCAAAGTCCCCCTTTTTCAAGGGGGATATAGGGGGATCGATACCGTTTTTGTACCAGCGACGGGACTTTTAAAACATCCTCTTAATACACAAGTTCTACACAGTTAAGTAGTTCAACCTACATAAGAACCAAATTCTAAAACTCTGCGCCGCCCGCACAGCGGGCGGCGCAGGGTTTTAGGATCTTATATTTAATTTAAGTCTATCTACTTACCCTTCCCGTCCAGCACTTGCCAGTTCTGGGTGTAACCGTTGTAAAACTTGCTTCAATACCAGTGCTGTCCAGTCAATATCTGCTTCGGTGGTGTGATGTCCGACGGTAAGACGGATGCCTCCTTTGGCGAGGCGATCGCTCAACCCCATAGCGCTAAGCACCGGACTGGGGATCAACTTGCCGCTGTTACAGGCAGAGCCAGAGCTAATGCCAATTCCCGCCAGATTCATGTGGCGTACTAACGTTTTGCCGCTGAGGGTGTCGCCATTGGTGTGACGCAGGTAAAAACTGACATGGTGGGGTAAGCGATGCAGGCGATCGCCCGTGGGGATCAGCTCTGGTACATCAGCTAGTAGGTCGAAGAGGCGATCGCGTAATGCGATTAAGCGAGGCGCTTCGGCTGTCATTTCCTGGGCTGCTAGCTCAGCGGCAATCCCAAACCCGGCGATCGCTGGCACGGCTTGAGTGCCTGAGCGTCGCGCCAATTCCTGGCCACCACCGCTCAAAACTGGCACCAGCGCTACTCCAGGGCGAACATAGAGTGCCCCTGCTCCTTGCGGGCCATAAAACTTGTGGCTAGAGAGCGACAGCAAATCAATTGGCAACCGCTGTACATCAATTGGCAAGCGCCCCGCCACCTGAACCGCATCGGTGTGAAACAAGGCACCATGATCGCGTACCATCCTCCCGATGGGTTCAATCGGCTGAAGCGTCCCGACTTCACTTTGTCCATAAATGATCGAGACCAATACGGTGTTGGGCTGAAGTGCTGCCTGCAACTGTACAGGCTCAACTCGACCCTGACTGTTGACGGGCAGTCGTGTGACCTGCCAACCGTCTCGCTCTAGGGAGCGTACTGGCTCTGCCACAGCAGAATGTTCCACACTAGAAACAATAATGTGCTGAGGCGCTGCATACTGGCGCGCAATTCCCAAGATCGCCAAATTGTCTGACTCGGTGCCCCCTGCGGTAAACACAATCGCCTCTGGCTCGGCATTTAATAGCCCTGCCACTTGGGTTCTGGCACGCTCCACCACAGTCGCCGCTTGCTGTCCCCACTGATGCAAACTAGACGGATTGCCCCACTGCTGGGTCAAAACCGATTGCATGAGGGCGATCGCCTCGGTGCGGGGCGGTGTAGTGGCACTGTAGTCTAGGTAGATTTGCATTCACGAGCAACCGCGAGACTCCTCTCTCAGGATATAGCGCCCAGTCGTTATTAGGGTTTTTGTAGAGTTAGATCTTTTAGGATGGCTGAATAGCAACGAGTAGGATCAATGGCGAATTGGCAGCGTTGCTCAGCAACGCTGCCAATTCGCCAACCTGGTTTTACTAACTTGGCAACGGCTATAGAATTCAGCAATGCCAAAAGAACAAACTTAGGAGATCAGCCGATGTACGTGATGATTGGCGGTGCTGGCGTGATTGGCATGAGTTTGGCACAAACGCTGGTGAACTTGGGACATACGGTTGCAGTGCTAGATATTAGCCCAAACGCCTGTCGATATGCGCGGGAACAGCTAGGGGTGATGGCGTTTGAAGGCAGTGCAGTAAATACAGAAGTCCTGCTGGAGGCGGGTATTCGTAAGGCAGATGCGATCGCCGCTGTACTGCGCGAAGATGCGCTTAACCTGGCAATGGTGACTCTGGCAAAACACTATGGCGTGCCCCAAATTGTGGTAAAAATGCGCCACCGAGACTTTGCTGAACCCTATCGCATTGCCGGAGCAACCACGGTAGTAAATGCCATCGATCTTGCCGTTTCTACGATGGCGAATGCCATTGAATATCCTCAAGTTGAGTCGATGATGCACTTTGAGCAAGGGCAAATTGAGGTCGTTAAGCTGGCAATTCCCCCATCCTGTTCTGTGGTCGGGCGCAGCCTTGCCCAAATTGCACAGGATTCACGCTTCCCGGTTGACTCTTTGATTATTGGCTATCAGCAGCACCAGCATGACAATCTGGTGATTCCAAACGGCAACACAGTGCTGGAAGCAGGTTCCACGATTCTAATGGTGACAAAACCCGGATCTATTCACCAAGCCATCGATTTTATTGATGGTTGTAACCCGTAGGCTGTGATGTGTAAGCTTTCTTAATTTAGTAATCGTCTTTAGTAATTGGTAAGTAGGTGGGCTTAAGCTAAGTATCAAATTCTAAAACCCTGCGCCGCCCGCGCAGCGGGCGGCGCAGGGTTTTAGAATTTGGTTTTTATTTAGGTTGAACTACTTAATCGTTCCCTAATTCTTGCTGGCCGAGCGAAGTCGAGGCCAGACTTCCCAAAGCGCCCCCTTCGACTTCCCAAAGCGCCCACTGAGCGAAGTCGAAGGGGGCGCTTACTCAAATTTATGAGCAATCCTGTAATTTATGAGCAATCCCGATTCTCCGTTACCCCCACTCCACGATCAAAACCCCTTGGGACGGTTCTCCAATCGGGCAGAGGATTATGCTAAGTATCGCCCAATCTATCCACCAGAGGCGATCGCCACTCTTCTATCAGGCTTAGGGTCAGAATCAGACTTAGGGACGGTTACAGGAACCTTCAATCACCTGATCGCAGCCGATGTGGGAGCCGGAACTGGCATTTCCTCTCGGTTGTTGGCAGACCAAGGTGTTACCGTTTGGGCGATCGAACCCAACGCTGCCATGCGCGCTGCCGCGACTCCCCATCCCCGCGTTGAGTTTCGAGAGGGTACCGCCGAACAGACGGGGTTACCCCATCAGTCGGTTCACATTGTTCTTTGCTGTCAGGCGTTTCACTGGTTTAATCAACCCATTGCCCTGCAAGAGTTTCACCGCATTCTCAAACCGGGCGGACGGGTCGCCATCCTATGGAATGATCGCCACCGAGATGATCCGCTAACCGCTCAATACAGCGAGATGGTTCTCAATGCCTCCGATCGCGATATTCTTGACCGGGGCGATCGCAAATCTGCCGCCGCGATCGCCGTCAGTCCCTTATTCACTCACTTCCGCCAACACACCATCAACTGGACTCGCCAGCTCGATCTTCCCAGCCTGCTTGGTATGGTTCGCAGTTCGTCTTACGTGCCTAAAACTGGAGCAGTGCTCGACCAATTGCTCATCGACCTCACCGAGCTACACCGTCAACATGCCGTTTCCATCGACGGAACCCGCTGCATCTCCCTAGCGCATCAGACCAATGTGTACTTGGCAGAAACAAATGAGTGAGGCTCTAAGTAGTTCAACCTAAATAACTTGAGTTTGGACTAATCGACTTGTGGGCTAAAGGCTAAACGCTTGATTTTGCGTTGCTTAAGGTCTCTTTGAAGCTGGTTTATCGATTTATTGAGAGTTTGGTTGCAGTTCGGTTCTGTCCAAAACCTCCCAAAACC
>JBBQFG010000086.1:0-18703 GCA_038321765.1 Elainellales cyanobacterium | reverse complement strand
TAGCGGTAGCCATGATCAATAGGACGCCTCCCTGTCATTCCCGCGCAGGCGGGAATCCATCTGCTCGATAGGTGCCAGCGTCATTCCCGCGCAGGCGGGAATGACGCTGGCATGTCCTAAGCTTTATGACTATGGCTATAGATGGGCGTAATTAAATATAAAACCTTAAAAGTCTGCGCCGCCCGCTGCGCGGGCGGCGCAGACTTTTAGAATCTTGTTTTTATTTAGGTTGAACTACTTGTCAGACAAGTAATTTTTGAGCGACATCCCAGTTTTTATACATCGCTCAAAAGTTATTCAGAAATTGCTTAGGGTTGTTACAAAACGTCTAAAGGATATTTGTCAAGCGACCTGTCCAGGATTTATAGCCCCTTAAACTACTTCTTTTGCTAGTAAGGTTAGATAGCTTTGAATCATTGTTTAAAGCAATGGTAAAGGAAGTTTGAAACTCCTTACAGACACTTTATATATCCTACTTTTGAAGTAGCAGATATGATGTTATGTTCAAAAGATACATTCTTTGCTGTATTGGCCAGCCAATTAATCACTCAATCAGTAAACCTAATATCTTTGATCGATATCGTTAAATGATGCTACTCAAAATAACTTAATCATCAGTGACTTTTACGACTTGACTTTAGCCGTTAGTGAATTGGATTAAAGTTTTGGGAATGCTAATTTAAGAACATTGAGTGTTGAGCTTTATCAAAGTGTAGGTTCTGTAAATGTTGCAGCCCTTTGAACAGTTCAACTTAAACAACAATGGATTCTAAAACTTTGCGTCATCCACCAGCGGATAGTGCAGAGTTTTAGACACCTGGTAATTCGTTGCGCCAAAATACTATGTCTTTAGATGAGCCAAGTGTTCTGAAAAGGAATAATGCGGCTTTCATATCTGCTCAATTCATCCTTACTCTCTCAGCGCAGCAGTGCTGTTTCCGAAGATGAAATCTAGTTCCGCGCAATATCAACCTGTTAACTCCGAAGTTGGTGTTTATGACTGCGAAATTCATCTCAAATTTCGGTTGATTGAAGAAAAAGGTGTCTTGAGCGATCGCGAGCAGCTCCTAGAAACCCTATTAGAGGCTTTTTCTTGTGGTGCCGACGAATACCTTGAGCATATTGAGGTAGAAGTGTCGGCTCAAGAGGTATCAGATATAGATGCCTCTCCACAGATGCGTCGGCGGCTAATTCGTCTGCGTAACTCTAGCGATTTGACATAGTCGTTTATCTAGAGCTTAAGAATTGGTTAAAATTCAACAGCAATTCATTGAGCGAATTTTGGTACCATAAGTTTGTAGTGCTATTTGAAGTGCAAGATTTGTCCGCGCTTTAAACAGCCACTGCACCAATGCCTTTACCCTGAAGATCTACAGCTCTAGAGATTTATAGATCTAGCTTACATAGCAGTCCTGAATGATTTATGAGTGCAGCAGACTGCGCCTCCCCTGCCTCTCAGAACCCATCTAACAAATCATTTAGGACTGCTATATGATATTTGTTAACTCTTGAAAAGCTTGATACGGTCTGTCTAGTAGCCCTGTCTGATAGCAATGTAGCCATGCGAGTAGCCATATAAAGCCATGCAGACAAGATAAATAAGGATGCCTCTACGATACATCTCCAATGCAGCGCTCTATTGCCACCTATAGCTTTGGTGAGCTGCCGCTGCGAGAGTTTGGCAACATCATCATGGCTACCAGAGCACTGTCTAATTTGTGGGTGAACCAAGATAGTTCAGATTGTTAAGCTGCCCGTCGTCTCATGGCCAGTTGAACTAGATACGGTTTTCCTCCCTATGTCGCTAAGTTGAATAGGGAGTACATTAGAACAATAAAGTATACAAAAGTTCATACGGCTGGTAAGTCGTGGTTAGCTGCCGAATGATTGCAGCCAAATACTTCTGGCAATCAGCCGAGCGGTTGGGCTGAGCAAACCTCACTGAGGGTTCCAAAACATGTTTGAGTATTTCACAGAGAAGGCGATCGCTGTAGTTATGGCAGCTCAAGAAGAGGCTCGCCGTTTAGGACACAACTTTGTAGGAACAGAGCAGATTCTGCTAGGTCTGCTGCATGTAAAAAACACTGTGGCCGTGACGGTGTTGACTGACTTGGGCGTGACTTCAGAAGCAGCTCGGGTAGAAGTAGAAAAAATCATCGGGCGCGGTGGTGGATTTGTCCCACCTGAGATCCCGTTTACGCCCAAGACAAAGCGCGTGTTTGAACGAGCGTTTCAAGAATCCCGTCAGCTTGATAGCAGGTATATTGGCCCTGAGCACCTCCTGTTAAGCCTGGTTCAGGAAGGAGAAAGCGTTGCTGCTAAAGTCTTAGATAACTTGGACATTGACTTAGCAAAAGTGCGAACGGATGTGATTCGTGCGGTGGGCAAAGTAGCACAAGTGCCCGCTGGCGGTTCGTCAGAGCGGGATAGCCGTAGTAATCGTAAGACTCCGGCGTTGCAGGAGTTTGGCACAAATCTGACAGATCGAGCTGCTGAAGGGAAGTTAGACCCAGTTGTAGGGCGACAGAAGGAGATTGAGCGAGTCGTTCAAATCTTAGGGCGACGAACCAAGAACAACCCCGTATTGCTAGGTGAACCAGGCGTGGGCAAAACTGCGATCGCCGAAGGGTTAGCTCAGCGAATCATCAACCAAGATGTACCTGAACTCCTGATCGGAAAACAGGTGATCAGTTTGGCAATTAGTACCTTACTGTCAGGCACTCGCTTCCGGGGCGACTTTGAAGAACGCATCAAGCAAATCATGGAGGAAGTGCGTGAGTCGGGCAATATTATCCTTGTAATTGATGAGATTCATACCCTAGTGGGCGCTGGATCGGTCGAAGGGGGAATGGACGCGGCCAACCTGCTCAAGCCCGCCCTAGCCCGTGGCGAGTTTCAGTGCATTGGGGCAACGACCCTCGACGAATATCGCCAGTATATTGAGCGAGATGCCGCCCTAGAGCGGCGTTTTCAGCCTGTGAAGGTAGATGAACCCAGCGTCGAAGAAACCATTGAAATTCTACGGGGACTGCGCCAGCGCTATGAGGAACACCACCGTTTGCTCATTACTGATGAGGCACTAACCGCCGCTGCTAACTTGGCTGATCGCTACATTGCTGATCGCTTTTTACCAGACAAGGCAATTGACTTGATGGACGAAGCAGGTTCGCGGGTGCGATTTCGGTCTGCGCCCCAGTCCCCTACAAAGGAACTAAAGCAGGAGTTGAAAACTGTTTCTGCTCAAAAAGATGCGGCTGTACGAACGCAAGACTTCGATGCAGCTAGCAAGTTGCGCGATCGCGAACTGGAATTGCAAGCGCAAATTCAGACAATCCGAGATCAAGAAGTGGAGGGTGGCACTAGAGATCGAGACTCAGACATCAAACGATTGGAGGCAGGAGAACAGATTGAACTGTCAGTTCCAACCCTCCAAACATCCCAGGTTACAGCCGAAGATATTGCCCAAGTTGTTGAAGCTTGGACAGGCATACCCGTAAACAAACTGACTGAATCGGAATCGGCTTCACTGCTGCATCTAGAAGAGCAACTCCATCAACGAGTAGTGGGTCAAAATGAAGCGGTAGAGGCTGCAGCACGCGCCATTCGGCGATCGCGCATTGGGTTAAGCGATCCAAACCGTCCGATTGCTAGCCTGTTCTTTTCAGGGCCGACTGGTGTGGGTAAAACGGAACTGACCAAAGCGCTAGCGGCGGCAATCTTTGGCTCTGAAGAGGCCATGATTCGCTTAGACATGTCGGAATACATGGAGTCTCACACAGTTTCAAAACTAGTGGGTTCCCCTCCTGGGTATGTAGGCTACACCGAAGGGGGGCAGCTTACAGAGTCAGTTAGACGGAAGCCTTACAGCGTGGTGTTATTTGACGAGATCGAAAAAGCCCACCCCGATGTGTTCAACCTCTTGCTACAAATTTTAGAAGATGGTCGATTGACCGATGCCCAGGGTCGAGTGATTAGCTTTAAAAACACGTTAGTCATTATGACCTCTAACATCGGCTCCAAGGCAATCGAGAAAGGAGGCTCTGGCCTAGGGTTTGACTTTACAACTGAAGGAGCCGCCGAAGCCCAGTACAGCCGGATGAGAACCCGGATTAACGACGAATTGAAACAATATTTTCGTCCTGAACTGCTCAACCGCATAGACGAAATCATCGTCTTCCGCCAGTTGAGCCGAGCAGAGGTTGTTAGTATTGCAGACTTGCTGATTCGTGAAGTAGGGTCGCGCCTTACCGAACAGGGCATTTTGTTAGAAGTGACCGATGCCGTCAAAGAACGCTTGGTTGCCGAAGGGTACGATCCTAGTTACGGTGCTCGTCCTCTGCGTCGGGCGGTGACTCGACTGTTAGAAGACAGCTTAGCCGAAAGCCTACTGACGGGCGAAATTAAACCTGGCGATACAGCCGTGCTGGACGTGGAAGCGGATGGTCAAGTTCAAGCTCGGCGAAAGCTAATGTCTGAACTGCAATCGGTTGGATAACTTGGACAATTTGGATAACCAGATGACCTGTTGTTGTAATCTGTAGCGCTATGCGCTTAACTCCACTTAATATTTTTTCTGAGAGCCGCGCGGCTCTCAGAAAAAATATCGGTGTTGCTGATTTCATGTATAGCGGTAGCCATGATCAATAGGACGCCTCCCTGTCATTCCCGCGCAGGCGGGAATCCATCTGCTCGATCGGTGCGGGGGTGGATTCCCGCCTGCGCGGGAATGACGCTGGCATGTCCTAAATCTTTATGACTATGGCTATATGATTTTTTTTCAAGGGGCGGAGCGCCCCTTGAAAAAAATCATACCCAGATTAAGCATCGCGTGTAGTTGACGGCAACTATGGCTCTATAGCTATGCCCTAGGATAGGTTTTATAAATTTTCCTGAATAGAATCCACTTTCTGATTAAACGGTAGTTTAAGATACAAATATGAATCAAGACCTCGTTCATCTCTGCTAGCGGTTAAGATTTTAAATTGCCAGTTGAGACGGAAGTAGGGGAATCTCCCGAAGGAACGCGCCCACTTGACACATCACAACGTGAAAAGTTAAGGAGCGTACAGTCATGAAATTTAAGTATCGTGGAACTGATTACCATTACGAACCAGAACTGATGGATATGGTGGAAAGCGATCGCGTCGCCCAATATCGCGGTCAGTCTTACCATGTAGCTCAGCCCAGCAAATTGCCAGTCCCCCAACCTGTAACAGGTTTGTCTTACCGAGGCGTGCCCTACCGCATTACCGAAACGGGTGCCACCGAAACCCTTTCGGCTGCGGAGCAAACTGAGATAAAGCGGCTACGTCGTCCAGCACCCAGCCCCGTGTCGTCTCAGTCGCCCTTGGCAGTTCACTCTCGCAGCACGTTGACCAGTGACTCTAATCAGGTTCATCGTCAAACGGTTTTGACCTATTTGCAACACCGAATTCGGATTGCCCAAGCTAAGGGAGATGAAAAGTTGTTGCACCAACTTGAAGAGGAAATGCAGCTATTGGGTCAAGGTTAACTGCCAAACTAAGGCCACACATAAAAAGGCATCCCACGGTGGGGGTGCCTTTTTATGTGTGGCCTTTAAGGTCAAAACCTATTTTGTAATCATGGTGTGAACGCCATCCCAACTTTCAGGAGGAGGGCTGAGCAGGTATTCGCGCGATCGCTGGAGGTGTACGGCAA
Organism: Elainellales cyanobacterium; assembly: GCA_038321765.1. Taxonomy (GTDB): domain Bacteria; phylum Cyanobacteriota; class Cyanobacteriia; order Elainellales; family Elainellaceae; genus CASBQJ01. The sequence continues at coordinate 13,024 of JBBQFG010000086.1, read as the reverse complement.
CGGCGCGATCGTTGGGGCGCAACTGCTGAGCCGTCTGAAAGTAGCGAAGGGCTTGGGTAAATTGCATACTGGCATAGGCAGTACGCCCCGCCGCATACAGTTCCAGAAATTCATAGGTCGTGGGTTCAAGCGAGTCACGGCGATCGCCAACTAATTCATAAATATTGATGGGTCGGCTTTTGCCCTTCACCCGAATACAATCGAGTTCGCGCACCCACACCTGTTCGCGACACAGGTGGTAGGTAAACTCGCTCATAATAATGTCACACCCATATTCTTTCGTTACCCCTTCTAACCGTGAGCTGATATCAACCCCATCTCCAATGACCGTGTAGTCCATCCGCTTTTGGGAACCAATATTGCCGGATACAACCGCACCTGAGCTGATGCCAATCCCAATGCGAATGGTAGGTTGAGAGGACGAACGACGGCGATCGTTAAACTCTGCCAGCCGCCGTCGCATATCTAAGGCTGATTGCACGGACATCCAAGCGTGATTTTCCAGCGGCAGGGGCGCACCAAAGACTGCCATCAAGGCATCTCCAATGAATTTATCTAGGGTGCCTTCAAAATTGAATACCGCTTCGACCATTGTTTCAAAATAATCGTTAAGCAATGACACTACTTCTGCCGCTTCCATTTTCTCGGTTAGCGACGTGTAGCCTCGGATGTCAGAAAACAAAATGGTTACGTCTTTGCGTTCACCCACCATCAGCGCATCGTCACCCAGTGCCATGACTCGCTCCGCAACACCGGGGGTCATATAGCGATACATCGTAGCCTTCATCCGCTTTTCTTGGCTAATGTCTTCTAAAACCACTAAGCCGCCCCGAACTGTTCCCTCGTGATTAGTGAGGGGGTTGACCGTCAAATTAATACTGCGTTCGATTTCTCGAACCTGGAAAGGATGCGGAGCTACGCTATCAGCAGCGTGGTTCACAGACCACGACTCAAAGAAGGGTGATTTAGAAGTCGATGGTTTGGGAGACAGTGGCTCAGACAGACTGTCGGCAGGACTCTCGTCATCAATTCCCTGCCAGGGCAAGTATCGATCAGGTTGGTGGCGATCGCGAATTAGCAACATCCGAATCAGGTTTTTTGCCCTGGGGCGCTGCGCTGCTGACACAGAATCGAAACCCTGATCCGTGTTAGTGGAGCTGGCCATAGTTTGTGCCAAAAGGTCTGCCTTGTCCCCTTCCCAAAGAGTCACCGCCAAATTTTGTTCGGGCACATAGTGCCGAGCGCCCGTTTTCAAGCTATCTTCCAATCGCATCCGCAGATTTTCAATCGGGATGACTTCCCACACGAGCTGACCTGTAAGGTTTTGCAGCCACACCTGCTGTTGTGCTGTATCGTCACGGCTAAACACACATCCCAATAGCTGTAGCGCCGCATCGTTGATGGTGACAATCTTGCCCTGCAAATCGGTTGAAATCACGGCATCAGAAAGACTTTGCAACATGTCTTTTTGATACTGTTTTTCCAGCAAAACTCGCTCAAACAGTTGGGCATTTTCTAGAGCAATACCAGCCTGAATGTTGAACGCCCGCATGAACTCTTCGTCAGAATTGTTGAAGCCACCCTGGTGTTTATTGATCAACTGAGTCACACCAATCAGCTTTTCTTCAGAGTTGTAGACTGGCATACAAAGAATGGTGCGAGTCAGGTACCCAGTCAGGCGATCGGTAGTGGGATCAAAGCGGGGATCTTCGTAGGCGTTGGGAATATTGACCACTTGTCCCGTAGAGGCCACAAACCCAGCAATGCCTCGATTCATGGGAAAGCGGATTTCCATAACGGTTTTGCCGTCTGCCTTTGCAACTTTTGACCACAGTTCTTCATTGTCGCGATCGAGCAAAAATAGAGTGCTGCGGTCTGCTTGCATCAAGTTACGAGCCTCATCCATCACAGCTCGCAGGGTTTTTTCTAAATCTAAGCTTTGAGCAAGGCAGGCCGTTGCTTTGAGCAAGGCCGCTGCGCCCCGTTGGTTGCGAGCGGCGATGTAAAACGAGTTACAGCTTTCTAAAATGATGCCCATTGAGGCAGCAAAGTTGCGGAACTTCGCTTCATCGCGGCTATCAAAGGGCATCTCACCCTGTTTGTTTAACAGTTGCGCCACTGCTACCACACGTTGCCGAGTGTCAAAAATGGGCATACAGAGAATGTTGTGAGTGAGATAGCCCGTTTGGCGATCGACTTCCGGGTTAAAAAGAGGATGGGTGTACGCATTGGGAATATTGAGGCTAGCTCCTGTGGTGGCGACATAGCCCGAAATACCCTCCTTGAGGGGTAAGCGCAGCTCAATTTGGCGATCGCTCTGACCTTGGGCGACCTTAGACCACAGCATTTCGCGCTCTTCATCTACCAAAAAAATGGTGGTGCGATCGGCTTGCAAAATTTGACCAATCTTGAGCGTAAAAGCGCCTAACAACTGCTCTAGCATCGTTTCCAGAGCATCGTTGTTGATTAGTTCAATTGCCCGCAGACAGTGTTCAAACTCATTGGTGATTTGGTCGAGCAAGTCAGAAAACTGATCGTCAGGCAAGTCTTCGACCTGGGTCGTCAGATCACCCGTGCGATTGGCTAGAGAAAAGAGAGCCAACATGATCCCAGAAGGAGTCTCAGTCATGGTGGGGGAGTTAAAAAATGGGTATTGCTGAATCTAAAGCGCCTGAATCAGTCTCCCCTGATTCTCTCAGCCTAACCGATCGCCTTGCTATATGCGCCGTGTAACCGCTTAAGATAATTTTCTGGCGTAAAGGCTTGAGCCACCTGTTTTCCCGTTTCGGCTAGCTGATCACGCAGGGGGCGATCGCCCAGCAGTTTTTCTAGCTTTTGCTGAATATCGCTGACATCGTAGGGGTTGACGTAGAGCGCGGCGGGTCCACACACTTCCGGCAAACAGGAGGTATTGGAGGTAATTACCGGGCAACCCATTGTCATGGCTTCAACAGGGGGCAAGCCAAACCCCTCGTAAAGCGAGGGAAATGCAAAGCAATAGGCACCCTGATACAAATAGCGTAGGCTGTCTGCCGTCACGTATTCCAGCAGTTTTACCTCTCGCTTGGCATCGCGATCGAATAAGTAGGCCATCTTGCCCAATTCTTCTTCGTAAGACCAGGCCTTTTTTCCCACTAGCACCAGCGGCATATCGGTGTCTAGCAAGGCATAGGCTTCTAACAACCGTCCCACGTTCTTTTTGGGTTCGATCGCCCCGACAAACAGCAGGTAGTTTTGATAGGTCAGCCGATAGCGCTGAAGGTAGAGATCAATCTCTTCAGAACTTACGTTCAGAGGCTTGATATTAACCGGCTGATACGTCACCAAAACTTTATCAGGGTCGGCATCGAAGTACGTCAGCAGATCCGTTTTGGTATGCTCTGAAACGGCGATCGTGAGAACAGAATCCTTCAAAGCAGCGCGCACCTTGCTATAGAAATCTTTTTTGTTGTCGAGGGTGGCATAGGGTAACCGCAGTGGAATCAAATCGTGTACGGTGGTAATTTTTTTTGCTCCTGGAATGCACACAGGCAGTGGAATCGTTGCATGCCAAATATCTATCTTTTCTGGGATCGAAACAGGAGTGGTTCGACCTAGCAGGCGAAACGCAGAATTTGCCACTTTATAACACTGGGGCAAGTTATAAGACTGAGCAATTTGGATAAAGTCTTCGCTAAACTTGCCTTGCTTCAGCACCATCTCACCCATCGAGGTGCGCCGCCATGCCTGATAAAACGAGGGCACAGACGATCGCACAATATCCTTTAGCAAATTAAACGTCTCAACCAGCCGATTTTGGGAGCCGTCTTGATCATCAAAAAACAGCACTTCGTCCAAAAGGGGGTCGTCCTTACTGCTGTTGCGGCTAAGTAGCACATCCACATCCGCCCCCATCATCGTCAGCGCCCGAATTAAGTTGACTGCATAGGTACGAATGCCCGTGCCCGTAGTCAGTTGGAGGTTGTAGCCATCTACGAGCACCTTCAACCCTGCCAAGCTCAGCTCAGACGACAGCGGCGGTGGTTCGACAGGAAGTTCCCGTGGGGGCAATAGCTGCATTTGCAGCGTTTCCCCTTCGACCAGCGTCCTCGAAATCGCCAGATCCTTCAGCGGAGGTTCTACGAGGGGTTGACCGTCGTCTCCCTGTGCGCCGAGGTTGCTCCAGGTTGATCCTTCTTCCACCAGTCGGAAACATCGCACCAATCCTGGTACGCAGACCACGTACTTGCCCTGCTTGAGAATAGACTGAGGCGACCAGGCCGTAATCCACCAGTCTTCGTCTGCGCCCTGCCCTGGTTTGCCGCCATCGGGTTTGGGGGCACCGAGGTAAGGGGTGGGGATCGGCATGACTCCCGTCCAATAGTCGCGGTGAGCGTGTAGGTGAGGCCCCGGCATGGAGCGCTTAAACAAGACATCATGCCCAGCCAAGGTACCCGCTGCAACGGTGGGATGTTCGGCGGCATCGCGCCCAGTCAAAAGCGGTCGCTCTGCGGCATCTTGAATAGTTTCTAAAATGTGGAATAGATCGGGATGCACGTCTACGTCATCTTGGAAGTAGGAAATCCAGTCAATTTCAGGATCGGCTAGCCAGTAGCCAATTCCCACATTGATCGCATTGGGCAGCCCTCGGTTTTGGGGAATGCGGATTAGGGGCACTTGGTGAGCGTCGGCGATCCGCTGATTTTCGGCGACGTTTTCTGGTTTGGAGGCATCGTCTACAATTACCACTGGCGCACCCAGCTTGAGAATTTGGGGAAGCGATCGCCCCAAACACTCTGGTCGGTTGTAGGTCGTGATCGTCACGGCGTACCGGAGCGGTTTGATCGGTCTGCGCTGCTCTGCTGCTAATGCCGAGAGTTGATTTAACAGTGGCTGCAAGTGTACCCCCGATACAGGCAGCAGACCTTCTGGCGGATGTTGGGCAAATACCACAAACACCGCATTGGCAAAAATTGGCTTAAACGTCCGCAGTACCTCTAGCCTGAAGGGCAGCTCAATTTCTGCCAGCATCGCCTTATGAAACAAGACATACTCAAAATGTGACGGCGGCAGCCGATAGGTAACGTTGTAGTAGTAGCTCCCAGGAAAAAACTCCATAAACTCATTGGGAGCCAGAATCGGGTCTAATGGCTGAATGTGCGCCTGCAAAAAGTCGCGAGTTTGGAGCCAGTATTCGTCTTTGAGGGGGAAAGTCATGAGGGAACGATGAAGGGGAAACGGGGCACAGGGAACAATGAAGGAGTTTCCTTATTCCTCCTCAATTGGCAATCCCAAGTTTCGCTTGAGTTTGAACCAACTCTCTCGCAGTTGCCAAAATTTGCTGCTTTTCATGGCCTGGATGGTAGCGATCGCCTCGTGGTGCGATCGCCGTTCGATTTCTAATTTTTCTTTAATTTCTTTGCTTTTTTTCAAATCAATCTGTAACCGCTGAGAACTTTGAATCGTTTTTCCGGGGGCAAACTCTTGCTTCCAAAATATAAATCGCAAGCGAGAATTGGCTTCTCTCCAAGACGGTTTGCTACGGCAAGTTGCATTATCGCGGGTATCGTCTCGCCAATAAAATTCGCAGGTAGCTTCATAGCTAAACACGAATGAGGTGCGCTGACATAAATGGAGCAGCAAGCAAAAATCCTCGCCCAAATCCATCAGCGGATCGTTGCCAACAATATCCCGCAGAACAGAGCTGCGAGCGACATAGCTATTGGATGTAATGTAGTTTCTAAAATTGAGCAGCTCGTCTAGATCAAACGGTAAATAGTGTGCCAGTCCTGCCGAAATTAGCTGCTCTGGAGCAATATCACTGCCAGATTCCAGCACTTTGAAGGAGCCAGCATAGGCCACTCCAGCCGTGGGCGATTGCTGCAAGAGGGTGATTAAGCTATAGACGTGATTGGGATGAATCGTATCGTCATCGTCCAAAATGGCAAAATACTCAGAATCTACCGCGCCTAAACCATCCCAAAGCGTTTTGCTGCGATAGCCAGAAGGCGGGCTATTAATCACTTTGATGGGCATGCGATCGCCATATTGACTGAGCAAGTCGTCCAGCCCCGCCACCTCTTGATATTTGACAATGAGAACGGCTACGTTTTGGTAGGTTTGTTTGGCAATGCTATCAAGCGATCGCCCCACAAATGCGGTGCCTCGTCCCCCCACCCGCACAATAAACTGAACCTGTCCCTGCTGCGGCATCTCCTCTGGGCGATCGGTGTGAGGAGAGGGGATAAATCCTTTTTGTTGAATCAGCTCTTGATGCCGAGGCACCAGATCGAGCAACAGCTTTTCGAGGGTGTAGTGTTGCAAAAAAATCTGGTGTGCCTCAGCCGTCATCGCTTGAGCAGCTTGAGGATGCTGGCGAATCCAGTCTAGATGGGTGGAGATTTTTTGCTGTTGCTCTGTCGGTGCCGCATCGGGATCAACATACAGCACCGACTCGCCAAAGGCTTCTCGAATAAACGGATGCTCACCACAAATAGCCACCGCTCCAGCCGCCACAATTTCAAAAATCCGCATAGACGGAACGGCGGCCTGTCGGTGCTCTGCCCGATGCAAACACAGCCCCACCCCAGCCTGATTTAGGGTTTTGAGCACACTCACACCGTCGTAGGGCAATGTCCCCCTGTAGGACTGTTGCAGATGCGTCCATCCCTGAGGATTGCCGTATACCGCCATGTAGGGCTGGCGATCGAGCAGCTCAAACAGCTCATGGAAGCGTGAGCCATCCCAGTTTGACCCCAAGTAGACCAGACGGGGATCAGATAAATTTGGAGGCTGATACTGATTTTCAGGGCAGCTCGTATACATCGGTGCGGTCAGAAATACCTTGGGGGTATTGCAAAGTAGCTGATGCAGCCAGCGAGCGATCGCCTCCGACGACACCAGATAGCCATCGTAGGTCAACGTATTGATTAACTGCTTCTCCGTACCCTCAAAAAAAACGGGCGGATTCCACATGCAGCCGTAGGTGGGGTACCCAGCCAGTTTCGGGCTGTTGCTGTGCAGCGCCAGCACAAAATCTGGGGCAAAGTGACGGATTTCTACCGAGTCGTGAACCTCAGCGGCTTCCCACCCTAAATGCCGAGCGGCGATCGCCATGCGGCGAGACAGTTCTGCTTCCGCCACCCAGGGATCGGTATAGGGATTTTGGATGGCAATTCTCATGGGGCGATCGCATTGGTTACCGCGTTTATTTTAGGGCATGGGGGCAGTTAGGGCGTGGAATTAGGTTTGAGCTTTTGCTTCAAGCCCACAAACGCATTGCGGATGCGCCAAAATTTGCTGGACTCCATGCTCTGAATTTGGCTCTTAGCCGCTTCAAGCTGCTGCTGTGTCTGTTGCACCTGAATTTGGCTGCGTTTAAGCTGTCGTTCTGCCTTAACCAACTGGCGCTCAGTCCGGGTTAGCGTCACTTGGAGGGGCTGATACTCACGCTGTAACGTGCGGAAATAATTCCAGAAGGCGGCATGAACTGAAGGAGGTGGAACCAGTTTTTTTGGTTCAGTGTCTGTTGGCTGATTGACCGTCTCACTTGCTGGCTGATCGAGCGAGACGCTCGTTGACTCATGGAGCGAGACGCTCGTTGACTCATGGAGCGTCTCGGCGGTTTGCCGTAGGGTATGGGCTACAATCTCAGCCGATCGCTTCCAGGTAAATCGCTTGGCCTGATTCAACCCTTTTTCAATCAGCGCCTGACGTACGTCCGGCTGCTGCACAACAGAGAGCGCATTGACCAGTTCCGCCACGGAATCTAGCTCGACGTACAGGACGGCATTACCCCCCACTTCGGGAATGGATGAGATGGGAGAGGTAATCACCGGACAGCCACAGGCCATTGCTTCAGCAATTGGCAAGCCAAACCCTTCGTAGCGTGAGGGATATACTAGCGCGATCGCCCCACTGTACGCCACTCGCAGATCTTCGTCACTCAGATTTAAACATTGAACCGGAACATCATCTGCCAGACTGACCAACTCAGGCTCTAGGTTGGGTCGTCCACCGACACAGACGACAGTTATGTGCGCCCGGCCTGCCCACTGAGCCAGCACTCGAAAGAAGAAAGGTACATTTTTATAGCCATCCACACCCAGCCGTTCACCCACGATGAGAAAGTAGGGCTGATTTAGGCCGTAGGTTGCTCGAAATACCGCTATGTCTGAATGATTTGCGGGCGCAAAAATTGGGTCAATGCCACAGGGGGCGATCGCAATCTTTGCCTCAGAAATGTAAGGGAAAAACTGCACCAAATCACGAGCAGTACTTTGAGAAATGCAAATGTACTGAAGCGCATGGAGAATGGCGTAGTGCTTCTCGCGCCAGATACTCTGCTGTAAGTCAGTGCCCGTCACCTCTGGGATCATGTCATAGGCCATGAACACAGAGGGGGTAGAAATCGGCGTGGTGTAATAGGTGGAAATAAATAGATCAATGCCTTCCACATCACAGATGTGCTGAAGCTGCTCGGCATCTGACCCAGTACAGCCATAGTCGTAAGTTGGCATGGGGCAATAGCGCAAACCGGGCAGCCGAGGAGCCGTGTTGTCCCGGTCAATCACCAATAGATGTTCGCTAAAACCCTGCTCTGCCCAAGTGTGCAGCAGCGATCGCCATAGACGTGGAATCCCCGTGTTTTTGAGGTATTGAAATACGACTCCATCCAGGGCAATCTGCGGAAATGGTTGCTCTCGACTCATGGTTGCCCCAACCCAGTAAGTAAATGGGCGTAATTAAATATAAAACCTTAAGAGTCTGCGCCGCCCGCGCAGCGGGCGGCGCAGACTCTTAGAATCTTGTTTTTATTTAGGTTGAACTACATTAAATGGCCTGACGTGTTGCAATACCACCCGCCTTACCCGCCAACACCAACCCCGCCAACACCAACTGAGGGAGACGAATGCTGCTGGGATAAATGGTGATCTCTAACAGACGTTTCAACAGAGATCGGTAAAAGTGCATCCACCATCCGACACGCAATATCCTGCATCTGACAGTGCGCTTCCCAACCTAATTTTTCTTTGGCCTTACGCGCACTGTTACGGCTGATTGCAATATCTGACGGGCGCAGCAGGCTCGCATCCGCTTGCACATGGTCGTGCCAATCTAGCCCCAGATGGGCAAAAACCGCCGATACAAAGTCTTCTAACCGGGTCGTTCGCCCCGTCGCAATCACAAAGTCGTCTGGCTCGTCTTGCTGCAACATTAAGTACATAGCTTCCACATATTCGGGTGCCCAGCCCCAGTCGCGCTGAATGGAAATATTGCCCAATCGCAAATGGCTCATCTCTCCACGGGCGATCGCCACAGCCGCCGATACAATTTTTTGGGTGACAAACCGCTTAGGCCGCAACGGCGATTCATGGTTTGACAAGATACCGGAACAGGCATACAAACTGTAGGCTTCCCGATAGTTGGCGACTTGCCAGTGGGCAGCGGCTTTAGCGCAGGCGTAGGGGCTGCGGGGGTGAAATGCAGTAGTCTCATCAGCGATCGCCTCGCCAGTATTGCCAAAGCATTCCGTAGAACCCGCGTTGTAAAACCGAATAGGAGCACCCAAAAAGCGGATCACCTCTAGTAGATTGAGCGTGCCCAGCATAATGCTTTCCATCGTTTCGACGGGCAGCTCAAACGATAGCCCCACCGAGGTCTGACCTGCCAGATTATAGATCTCGTCAGGCTCAACCTTACTAATGACCTGTAAGACACTGCGAAAGTCATTCAGCGACATCGACATCAAAGTGAGGCGATCGCGAATTCCCAGACTCTCTAGATTTTGAAACGAAGACATTTGGGCATCCCGTGATGTGCCAAACACAACATAGCCTTGGTCAAGTAGCAGTTGAGCTAAGTAGGCTCCATCCTGTCCTGAAATTCCACAAATCAGCGCTTTCTTCATAGGAACCTGTCAAGCCTAGGTAAACTAACACCATCGTTACAGTGGCGCTACATATTTTCGACAGAATATCATGCGAACGGTAGGAGAACATCCAAAACAGAGGGTAGTGGTAAGCAGGTGGGCGTAATTAAACATAAAACCCTAAAAGTCTGCGCCGTCCGCACAGCGGGCGGCGCAGACTTTTAGGATTTGGTTTTTATTTAGGTTGAACTACTTAGGCGGGCGAAGCCTGTTCATCTAAAAATCTTTACAGGTTCAGGACTAACAAACAACGATAGCGCTTTGAAACCCGCATATTTTGTGAGCTTCAAAGCGCCATCGTTGTTTTAAGTAGGTGGGCTTAATTAAATATAAGATTCTAAAACCCTGCGCCGTCCGCACAGCGGGCGGCGCAGGGTTTTAGAATTTGGTTTTTATTTAGGTTGAACTACTTACTAGCTTGGCTGCGGTTCAGCCGTTAAGCGGTGCCGTTAGCTAAGCCATCTGTTACGGCCTCTACAGCTTATTTTTTCTGATGTCTCGTGCCATGTTGCGGAACTGATCCATGCTTGAGTCAGCGCGGCGACGCTCGGTCGCCTTCGATTCGCTTTGATTGCCAGACGACTTAGATGAGGCTGTCGCATCGATTTCGGCTTGAACCATAGCAGATTGGAGGGCTGCTGCTTTGGCAGCTTCGAGGGTAGAAACCGTCTGCACCCGCTCAAAAGTACCACCGTTGCCCATGGTCTTTGGGAATGTCCGTTTGACGGTTTTGGCCGTCCGCATGTAGTCGATATTGCCAAAGGTTTTGGCCTGATCTGCATCCAGGAAATAAGCCTGGGGTTTACTGCCGTTGGTTTCTGTCAGCTTTGCTTGCTCTGCTTTCGTGTCGTCCTTCTTTTTGCCAAAGAAACCAAATAGACCTGCCATTAAAATCCTCGCCGAAGTTAACATTTACTTACATTATGTTACCTTTCTTTAAATTCGCAAACCGTTCAAGCTAATACGTTTGAGAAATTGGTAGTGGTATTAATGTGAGGATTTTTTGATGGGCGGACGAAGCCCGCCCATCAAAAAATCCTTACCAAGTTAGGACTACCGAGAAATTTAGAACGTTAGCATCTGCCCTGAGGCTGATCTGAAACGAGCCTCAACCCAGAATTGTGAAACCATGTTGCGATCGCCCCACCCGCGCTGAGCGATCGCAACATGGTTCATTTTTTGACATTGCTTAATCTGGGTATGTTTTTTTGAAAGGGGCACTCCGCAGCCCTTTCAAAAAAAATTCATACATGAAATCAGCAACACCCCACTTTTAACCTGCTTGGTTGCCGTTTACTGTTTGTCAGTTTTCAAGCCCCTGTCTTTGGAGCGGCAGCACTAACGTGATTTAAGCGATCGCCGTCGCGTCTTTACTCACGGCCAACCGCAGCATCGACAACCCTAAAATCAGCAGAAACATCACCAACCCAATTGTGCAGGCATAGCTCATTTCTAAATTTTGAAAGGCTCGTTCGTAGACATAGTACACAATGGTTTTCGAGCTATTACGTGGCCCCCCCTGGGTCATGATAAAAACTTCCTCAAATACCTTGGTGGCAGAAATTGCCGAAATAACAGCCACCAGAAATAAGTAGGGTTTCATCAGCGGCACCGTAATGTCCCAATGCTTGCGCCAACCCACAGAGCCATCAATCGCCGCTGCTTCATACAAATCTGCCGGGATCGACTGCAACCCTGCCAGGTAAATCACCATGTAATAGCCCAACCCTTTCCAAATGGTCACAACCATGACGCTAAATAGGGCCAGTGTGGGGCTAGTTAGCCAAGGAATTCCCTCTTTAGAAAGGTGCAACCCTTGCAGCAGTTGGTTGAGCAATCCCGTTTCTGCATAGAGCCAGCGCCAAGCAATACCTGCCACCACCATAGAAATAACTACAGGCGTGTAGTAGGCCACCCGAAACCAACGCACTCCAGGCAGCGCCCTGTTTACCAAAATTGCTAGCCCCAGCGGTAGCATGACCAACACTGGCACAACTCCAATTAAGTACACCAGCGTATTACGCAGGGTTTGCCAAAAAATTGGATCAACTAGCAGTCGTCTAAAATTCTCTAGCCCCACCCATTCTGGGGGTTGAGTAATGTCATATTCGTAGCGCGTAAAGCTAAGATAAAACGCGTTGAGCGCTGGGTAAAAGATCGTTAACGCCAACACCAGTACAGCAGGTGCCAGAAATAGATAGGGTGTGGCACGTCGAAGTAAGGCTTGTGGCTGGCGAGCAAGCGGGGATGGGAGTGGGGGACTGGTCATAGGTTGCACTGGCAAAGGGTAACGGTGTAGAGCGCTGAACTATAAGGTGTCTACTTTTTATTAGCCGAGCACCTTGGCTTAATATCTAAGTCACGTCTACGTCTACAGGTTGCCTTAAAGGGTCGTTTTTAGTGGCTTCGCGTACGCAAAATCACCCTTCTAGAATACTTTTCAAATAGCCGTTTAGAGTATTTAACTCTAGTTAAGTGGTAGTAAGTAGTTCAACTTAAATAAAAACAAGATTCTAAAAGTCTGCGCCGCCCGCGCAGCGGGCGGCGCAGACTTTTAGGTTTTACGCTTAATTACGCTCGCCTACTTAACACCCAAATAAAAACCAAATCATAAGCTCCTGTATTGCCTGCTGTGCGGACGATACGGGGGCTTATAGCTTTATATTTAATTTCGCTTGCCTACGTTACGTAGCCGTAGCCACTTTACTCGAACAAGGACATTGCAAGGACATGGTTGGTGAAGCGTCATTCCACTAACAACGTCCTTGTTCCAACCTGTCTAGCTCGGTAGTGGTATTGAGGTAAGGATTTTTTGATGGGCGGGCTTCGCCCGCCCATCAAAAAATCCTTACAAGTTTAGGACTATAGCGCTTATCAGCCTGATGTGGTACAATCAACATATTTTTGCGCGTTGCGCTTATCATCCAAATGAAACCCTATTCCCTAGACTTGCGTCAGAAAGTTGTCGAGACATATGAGGCAGGTGGCATTTCTCAACGTAAGCTGGCTAGAAACTTTCGAGTGACCGCTAGTTTTGTCCAAGACTTACTGAAACAAAAGCGCGAATTGGGAACGATTGCGCCCAAAGTCCGCACTGAGCAGACCCCCACCAAG
>JBBQFG010000085.1:0-18992 GCA_038321765.1 Elainellales cyanobacterium | reverse complement strand
CCAAACGAGCGCCTGCTCAGAAGCTCAGTGAGCCATAATAAATTAGTATCTCTTTGCAAAAGAACTAGAACAATGACCGAATTGCTCGAACAAGCGATCGCTCAATTAAAAACGTTGCCTGCTGATGAGCAGGATGCGATCGCCGCTCATCTCCTGGCTGAGTTAAAAGATGAGCAGGAATGGAAAGCTCAGTTTGAATCTACAACAGATGCTCAGTGGGATCAGATAGCGGAGCTGGTACGCCAAGAGATTAGTGCTCCCGCAGGATAGCTGATCCTAAGCCATCACGGATGTCTTCTAGAGCAGGGAAGTCCTCTTTCCAGGTTCCGGCAAGCGAGTGAACCACCTCTGCCCAAGGAACTGGAGCTACGGGTTGGTTGGGTTGGTTGGAATTTAGGTGTTTAGCCCGAATAAATTCGACGAACGTTAAAACCTCGCTGGCTTGGTTTTGGGGCAGAGCTTTAACGAGTTCGTAAATCTGTTCGGCAATAGTCATAATTAGGGTTCCAGCTCAGTAGTCCAACCTAAATAAAATAAAAACCAGACTCTAAAGCCCCTACATTACCTGCTGTGCTCTCGGCATGGGGTTTACGTAGCGCACCAGTTCCTTCAGTAGAACAGGTTCTATTCCCCTTTTCTGCAATGCTAAAGACTATACTCAATCCTACAAATAATTGGTGCGATCGCCAATTTCGCAGGGTACGTTACGACACCCCCGACTGCTTCCCTCAGCGTTTCACAGTGAAAGACGGCAGTTAATACCAATCCACTATCTCTGAGAATGTGCAGTGGGCGATCGCCTCCCAACGCATGTAGGGAAAAAGCATTTCGCCAGTATCTTTGAGCTTATTCAAAATTGTTCTGCGAAATGCTTTGCCCTGCTCTACTCAGTTTTATGCAGCCATTGCTTGCAACAGCGCTTGCCCCATCGCCGTGCAGCCCACCAACTGCATCCCTGCCGACATAATGTCACCCGTGCGATAGCCTTGGTCGAGCACAGTTAGAACAGCGGCCTCTAGACGAGCAGCGGCATCGGGTTCGTTTAACCCGTAGCGCAGCATCATGGCGGCACTGAGCACTTGAGCTAGAGGATTGGCCTTATCTTGTCCGGCAATGTCGGGAGCAGAGCCGTGGACGGGTTCAAATAGCCCCGGCCCTGAAGCACCCAAACTGGCAGACGGCAACATCCCAATACTGCCCGTGAGCATAGCGGCTGCGTCGGACAAAATATCGCCAAACAGGTTGCCCGTCACAATGGTGTCGAACTGCTTAGGACTACGGACAAGCTGCATTGCGGCATTGTCTACATATAAGTGGCTCAGCTCTACATCAGGATACTCTGCTGCGAGTTGGGTGATGCGATCGCGCCACAGTTGAGACACTTCCAGCACGTTGGATTTGTCCACCGAACACAGCCGCTTGCTGCGCTTGCGAGCCGCCTCAAACGCTACCCGACCAATCCGGTCAATTTCTGATTCGGAATAGACCATCGTGTTGACTCCGCGCTTTTCACCCGTTTCGCTGGTAAAAATGCCACGGGGCTGCCCAAAGTAAATGCCCCCGGTGAGTTCTCGGATTACCATGATATCTACCCCCTCCACAATTTCGCGCTTGAGGCTGGAGGCATCAATGAGCTGCGGCAAAATTTGGGCTGGGCGCAGGTTAGCAAACAGTTCTAGTCCAGCTCGTAGCCCTAGCAAGCCGCGTTCTGGACGCACATCGTTGGGCAGGCTATCCCACTTGTAGCCCCCGATCGCCGCCAGCAGCACCGCGTCGCTGTTTTTGCACAGTTCTAGCGTATCGGCAGGCAGAGGAACGCCAGTCGCATCGATCGCGGCTCCTCCTAACAGTGCCTCCTGAAACGTAAAGTCCAGCCCAGTTTGCGCGCCAACGGCTTTGAGTACGTCTACTGCGACGGCCATAATTTCGGGGCCAATGCCATCGCCAGGAAGCAGGGTAATACGATAGTGCTTGCTCATAGATTTGGTGGATTTTTCTTGCAACCACCCATTTTACTGCCCATCTGAGCATTAGACTTCTGGCGTGAATGCTTTTTCGTGAGCGTGAATCGTTTTCCGGCTTCACCGGAAAACGATTCACGCAAGAAATCTATTAGAGATGAGACTTCTTGGTAAACAGCAGCTCTCATCTTAGAGCCAGCCCGAAAAAAGTCCGCCGCAAGCGGGCTTTTTTCAGGTATGGGACTGGCTGGCCAAACGCACGATGCTCCAAACACGCGATGATAGAAGAACCTAATTTCAAATTCTTTAGGACTGCATGACTCTCAAATATGCCTACTTCCCTGGATGCGTTGCCCAGGGAGCCTGTCGGGAACTGTATCTGTCTACCAATGCCCTCACACGAGCGCTCGGCATTGAACTGGTAGAACTAAAAAAAGCAGCTTGCTGCGGTTCTGGCACCTTCAAAGAAGATTCGCAGTTGCTAGAAGATACCGTAAATGCCCGCAACATTGCCCTAGCCGAAGACCTAAACCTGCCGCTGCTGACCCATTGCAGCACCTGTCAGGGGGTGATTGGACATGTCGATGAACGGCTCAAAGCGGCTAAAGAAAATGACCCTGCGTATCTAGCGCAAATCAACGGCTTGTTAAAAACCGAAGGCTGTTCACCCTACAAAGGCAGCACCGACGTAAAGCATTTGCTGTGGGCGCTGGTTGGCGACTATGGGCTAGATGCATTACAGGCGCGGGTGACGCGCAAGCTATCGGGTTTAAAGTGCGCGGCGTTTTACGGCTGCTACCTGCTGCGATCGCAAGATCACATCCCCTTCGACGATCCCCACAATCCGCAGTCGATGGAAAACGTATTTCGGGTGGTGGGTGCCGAGCCAATCTACTACCGGGGGCGAACGCAGTGCTGTGGCTGGCCGCTGTCTAGCTATGCCACCGAAACCTCGTTCAAAATGGCAGGTGGGCACTTGATGGAGGCGATCGCCGCCGGAGCCGACTGCATCGTCACTCCTTGCCCGCTCTGCCACCTCAACCTCGACTCTCGCCAGCCCGAAGTGCAACAGGTGATTGGCGAAACCCTGGGGTTGCCCGTACTGCACCTGCCCCAACTGGTGGCTCTAGCCCTGGGCGTTGCCCCCAAAGAGCTGGGCTTAGATCGGCACGTTGTATCAACCCGCCCCTTGCTAAAGAAATTAGGAATACCGTTCTAGACTTGTTGTTTATGGTTGGCAAGGGGCGCGCCCCTTGTCAACTATAAACAACATATTTTGAAACAAGACCTACCCGCCTACGTGGATGCCGGGACGCAACTCCGGATCGGGTTCGGCTTTGCGTAGCACCTCACGGGTGACAACCGCAATGTCCCCTTCGCCAAATAGGATAAACCGCAAGAGGTATTGAATCGGATTACCCTCTGCCCACCCAAAATAGGCATGGGGCAGCTTGCCCGTTTGATCGCGCATGTGCAGTAGAATGGCGGCGATCGCATTGGGTACAGCGGCACTTTGCGCCCGTAAAATCCGGTACGGACCCACTTCTACACCGCTAACTCGGATTTTATTGGCAAACTCTGAGGCATCGGCTACCTGAATTTCTAAGAACAGAACAGAATCTCTGGACGGAATGTGGTTATCTTCTCGAACTTCCTTTTCTTTAAACCGATATTCCTCTTCATCTCCAGCATTCAAGCGATTGGCAATTAGCCGAATTTTGTCTTGGCTGGCTTCTTCTTCTGCCAAAAAGCGCTGCGCTGTTTCATCTAATTCAATCGTTTCCACCCGCAGTTCAGTCGAACGCCAGACCCTCGAAATTAATGACGTTGCGACAATGACGGCAATAAAGAACGCAGCAATCCGAATCCCTTCAGGCCGTTCAATGACATTAGTTACCGTGGTGTAGATAAATACCAGCGTAATTAACCCAAAGGTCAAGACTCCCCGCCGAGAACGATGGCGACGCGCCGATAGCGTTACGGCAAACGCAGCCGAACTCATTAACACCAATACCCCGGTGGCATAGGCTCCCCCCTGGGCTTCCACATTGGCTCTAAAGGCGATCGTCACAATGAAGGCGATCGCTGTGTAAACCAACACCAGAGGCCGAACGGTGCGCGCCCAATTAGGAGCCATGCCATAACGTGGAAGGTAGCGCGGCACAATATTGAGCAACCCTGCCATCGCCGAAGCACCTGCAAACCACAGAATGGAAATCGTGCTTAAGTCGTAAACGGTACCAAACCCATCACCAAAATACAAATGAGCCAAATAGGCCAGAGCACGTCCATTAGCCCGACCGCCTGACTGAAATTCAGCGGCTGGAATCAACAGGGTGGTCACCAGACTGCTGGTGATCAAAAAGAAACTCATAATCAGGGCAGCAGTTGTCAACAGCTTATCCGTGTTGCGAATCCGCCCGGTTGGATAGGCGGCGGTATCGCTGCCGCTGCCCTGCACCAGGGGCATCACGGCAACCCCCGTTTCAAACCCCGACAAACCAAGCGCCAGTTTAGGAAACAGCAAAATCGCCACCCCCAACATCATCACTGGATTACCGTGACTGGTGAGCAGTGCCGTCTTCCAGTCGCTAATGACATCGGGATGAGTCAGAATATCCGCTCCCCCTACCCCGATGACAACCAGATTTAATACCAAATAGACTGCCACGAGCAAAACCGCCAAACCCACCGCTTCCTTAAACCCTCTGAGAAATACAGCTCCGAGTAAGGCAACCAAAA
Source organism: Elainellales cyanobacterium (assembly GCA_038321765.1). Lineage (GTDB taxonomy): Bacteria > Cyanobacteriota > Cyanobacteriia > Elainellales > Elainellaceae > CASBQJ01. Next base: position 14,289 of record JBBQFG010000085.1, on the reverse strand, counting down.
TTAGGGTGAGGCCAACTACTTGCCCATGCAGGAAGCCGGGAACAAATGGGTTTTCAATGATGTGGGCGGTGGCATCTGCTGCCGACAGGGTAATCGTGATAATAAAGTCGGTAGCGACAAAACCTAGTAGGCAAAGGACTAGAAGTTTACCTTGCCACCAGGGCAGCAAATGTTCGAGCATGGCGATCGACCCCTCTCCATGGGGACTGGTCGCAGCCACCCGACGGTAAATGGGCAATGCTCCAAACAACGTTAGTAATACGAGGATTAAGGTTGCCAAAGGTGAAAGCGCCCCAGCAGCTAAGGCAGCGATCCCAGGCTGATAGCCCAGCGTTGAGAAGTAATCGACTCCGGTAAGGCACATGATTTGCCACCAGGGATGCTGAGAATGCCGATCCTCTTTTTCGCTCCGATCTTCTTGCAAAAGCCAGCGGATTAACTGCTTACGGTACGGGTTTTTGGGGCTAATGGGCATAGCCATCGAAAAAAATACTCCCGTTATTTTGCCTTTGGTTTTTGTCAGCGTTTAGCAATAAGTAGGTGGGCGTAATTAAACATAAAACCCTAAAAGTCTGCGCCGCCCGCTGCGCGGGCGGCGCAGACTTTTAGAATCTTGTTTTTATTTAGGTTGAACTACTTATCGCCTTTATAATGTCGCTTTTATGAGTTTATGACAGGTAGGAGTTAGAAATTGTCGCACAAATTATTCAGCCCAGGAATAAAACTGGACTGGAAATTAAAAACTGATGGTGTGATACATAGAGTGTCACACACCATCAGTTTTAGGAGGTTTGTTAGAGCAACTATTACCGGGTTAAAGTACTACCGGGTTAGCCAGGTTACATAGCATCACTCATCACTCATCACTCATCACTCATCACTCATCACTCATCACTATTGAGCTTCGGTAACCGGAGCCGAGGCATCTTGCATGAACATCGTAACGATAATGCCGTTGTTGATTCCCAGCATTACCTGAGCCCCGCGTCGTAGACCCAGACGCGTAACATCTTGAGCAGAAATCAACAAATTGCGAACGCTACCATCTGCTAGCCGAACCCGAACCGTGTCATCACGCGAGTCTATCCCAACGATAGTGGCGGTAACAGGCTCGCGAGTTTGAACGCTGACGGTACGAGACATGGTAAGAATACGATTACCATCCATATTCAGCGTAACTTCTGATCCATTTCGTAGACCCAGATTCAGAATATCTTGACCGCTTAGCAACAGGGTTCGCGAAGAGCCGTTGGGTAGGCGAACCCGCACCATGTCATCTCGCATGTCTACTTCTTGCACAGTTGCAACAATGTCAGGACGAGTATCGACCGTTACGTTGTTGCTGGTCATGCTAACAACTTGGGTTCCGTTCATGTTGAGCGTTACTTGCGCTCCACGCTCTAATCCTAATCGAATAATGTTCTGAGCAGCAAGGGATAGCGTCCGAATGGCTCCATCCGCCAACCGAACCCGCACCATGTCGTCGCGAATATCAGTTTCGAGTACGGTAGCGGTTGTGGTTTGAGGGACTTGAGCCAGGATTAACGGTGCATTTGTAGATAGACCCGTTGTAGGAAGAGCGATCGCCGTAGGTGCCACACTTAGCCCTGCTACTAGCGCTAGCATCATGCCTGAGAAAAGGTTGCGGTGCTGTGAAGATAGTTTCATGATTTGTCTCAAATTACTTTAATTGACTACGATTGATTGACACAGTTTCAAAATGGAACATTAACTGCCTGTTCTCGACCCCCGGCCTAAATGCCGTGCTGGAAGGAATGAATTACTTCCTGGTGTTGCTGAGAAATCATTCACACAAAAAGTCTTTTGAACAATTGGCTGAGTTGGTTTCCTGAAACTGTGCTTGGTTGACAACTATCAATCTAATGAGACAACCCATAATCCTCGTGAGTCTCGGCTTATTTTTGAATAAGTATTCTGTGTATTAAAACTCGTATTTCCTCAGCTCATTCTCATCTTAGACCTCCTGCACGAATGCCTTTTTGAGGGCGTGAATCGTTTCCCGGCGAAGCCGGGAAACGATTCACGCAGGAGGTCTCTTGAGTAGGCTCCACGCCCCTCATCTGGAAAACCCAAGAAGAATTGAACATGGTTGTGGCGCGCTGCACCCGTAACCATGTTCAACTACGTCAATTGTTGCTATTGAAAAATCTCCATTAATCAAGTCAGTGGGGCGTGTGCTGCAAGCTTCACTGACTTATTTATAAAGATATAGCCATAGACGGATTGGTTAGGACGGGGTGCAGGGGTGGAACCCCTGGCTGGGGGCAAAGCCCCCACACCCCCTTCGATCCCAGTGTCCTAACCTTTGTGGCGACAGCTATAGAACGCTACATGCTAGACGTTAAACCGGAACAGCATCACGTCGCCTTCTTGCACCAGGTACTCTTTACCTTCGCTGCGAACCAGTCCTTTTTCTTTGGCAGCCGTCATGGAGCCTGTCGTGATCAAGTCGTTGAAGGCAACCGTTTCGGCGCGAATAAAACCCCGCTCAAAGTCAGTATGAATTACACCTGCTGCTTGGGGTGCAAACATGCCTGCACGAATTGTCCAAGCGCGGGTTTCTTTAGGGCCTGTGGTGAAATAGGTGCGTAAACCCAGCAGGTCATAGGTGGCACGAATCAGAGACTTTAATCCGCCTTCTTTGACACCAAGCGATTCTAGAAAATCGGCACGTTCTTCGTCCGATAGCTCCACTAGCTCTGACTCTACCTGAGCCGAAACGATCACGACTTGAGCGTTTTCTTGAGCGGCGATCGCCTGTACCTGTTCTACCCAGGCGTTGCCAGTCGCCAGGTCATCTTCTGATACGTTTGCGGCAAAAATTACGGGCTTGCGGGTCAGTAACCCCAATGGTTTGATAATTGCCTCTTCTTCTTCCGACATTTCCACCAGCCGCGCGGGTTTGCCCTCGTTTAGCACCGTCAGCAGCTTGTCTAAAACCGCCAGTTCGACCTGAGCGTCTTTGCTAGTTTTTGCCTGTTTGCGAGTGCGATCGGCGCGCTTTTCCATCTGCGACAGGTCGGATAGCGCCAGTTCCAAGTTAATAATTTCAATATCGCGGGCGGGATCTACTGAACCCGCTACGTGAATAATGTCGTCATTGTCAAAACAGCGCACCACATGAACGATCGCGTCCACTTCACGAATATTGGCTAAAAACTGGTTGCCCAAGCCCTCGCCCTGGCTGGCTCCCTTCACCAATCCGGCAATATCTACAAATTCTACCCGTGCCGGAATGATTTCGACAGAGCTAGAAATCGTTGCCAGCGCCGCCAGTCGCTCATCGGGAACGGCCACAATACCCGTATTGGGTTCGATGGTGCAAAAGGGAAAGTTGGCAGCCTGCGCCTTGGCATTGGCGACCACTGCGTTAAACAGGGTGGATTTGCCCACGTTGGGGAGTCCGACGATTCCGGCTTGCAGCATGATGAGGGGTACGGCTTTAGAAGTTGAGTACTAGAGACTGTGGGTGTAGAAACGGGCAATTGACCCGGATAACACTAACCATCCTTAAACATTCTGCAATAGATAGGGGGTAAGTGACACAGCAAGTGACACATTGGCTAGACTAACTCCAGGCTTTGTGACACCCTTTCGGGCACATTAATTTTCTGGTATTGCTAATTTCAGGTATGATTTTTTTTTGAAAGGGGCGCAGAGCGCCCCTTTCAAAAAAAAATCATACCCAGATTAAGCAAGGCCAACTTTTTTACCGTCATAATCATTTTGGTAAGACCTTGCCGTCATGATACAGATGGACTATATTTAGCAAGCAAGATTGGGAGTAATGCTTTGGTGTATACCTCACAACACAGTCCGCCCAGAGCCAGTGTCGATACCCGCGTCAATAGCCGCCCAGAGCACGTAGATTTTTCGGCGCTGTTAGACCCGTCGCTCTTGCAAGCCGCCCGCTACATTTATCGTACCTACTACGAAGTGCATCCCGACCAGGTGCAGCGTCCACTTGGCGTGGCGCTCGATCGCTTTACCCACCGGGGCAAGCTGATTTTTGCGGGCAAGCCTATTCTGTTGCCTCAAGAATGCTTCGTTCCCGTCAACCAAATTGAAACAGACCTGTATTGACGTAGAGACGCGATTCATCGCGTCTAATTGCGTTTAATGTAACCGTGTCTGGGGGGGAAGACGCGATGAATTGCGTCTCTACGGGTAACCGCGTCTGAGGGGAAAGACGCGATGAATCGCGTCTCTACGGGTGGCAGATTGCGATCAATTAACCTAAATATTTGGTTAGCGCGGCGGTAAATTCTTCATAGGGTTTAGCGCCAATCAGTGTTTCTGCCAATTCCCCTTGCTTAAAAATCATGACAGCGGGAATGCTGCGGATACCAAATCGCTTGGCGATCGCCTTGTTGGCATCAATATCTAGCTTGAGTACCTTGGCGCGATCGCCATACTCGTCTGACAGTTGGTCGATCAGGGGGGCAATCAGTCGGCAAGGACCACACCAAGAGGCGGTGCAGTCTACTACTACAAGCGGCTCGGCTGTTAGCAGTGTGTCAAACTCGGTTTCGTCTTGAATGTAAGCGGCAGCCATTGAGTCTCCTGCAAAGATAGCATTGTCCCATAGCGCCGTCACCGAAAGCGCGTCTACTCAAACTGCTGCTTGGTGGCTGACCAGCGGTACAGGCTGTAGGTATTGGCGCGGTTGATTAACAGACTGGGCAGGCGATCGCCGTCGATGGTGGCGATCGCCACCATTCGCTGCCCCTGCTGCTGACTCAATTCGCTGTAGATTAGCCGCCCTTGCGCCGAAAAGATTAAGGTTTTGCCTGTGGGAGCGTCGGTTGTGGGGCTATCTGCTGGGGTTTCACTGGCTGTAGAACTTGTATTGAGATTGAGCACGGTTTCGGGTTGATTGTCTCCGGTCAGGTCGATTTGAGCTACCGACCAATCGCTAAAGCCCTCCATTGGGTCTGAAGGTGAGTCTGCCGGAGAGGCAGGGGTCTCGTCTAGTGAAGACGGTGCTGCGTCTGAGGCGACGGTTAAGGGGTCGGGCAATTGTCCCGCTTGACGCAGTGCTCGGCGCAAGTTGGCCGCAAGGATAATGGCAGTAGCGGGCTGTTGCTGTTGAAGTTGTCCCAGGGTGCTGGTGTCGGGATTTTGCCACACTAGCGTGGCACTAGTTAAGCTCAGGTTAGGACGGCGGGCGCTGTCGCTTGGCATAGCCTCGCCGCTGGCTAGTAGCGACAGGGTGCCCTCCCGCAGGCGCATGGCTCGAATGGTAGCCGTTACCGTTTGGGACTGAGCATCCCTGTCCCATGTCAGAATCTGGACATCGGGATTGGTTGTCCATCCTAAAACATGCCACAAAAAGCGGGGAGTATTGCGAGATGAGCGGAGGGTGGAAAAAGGCGATCGCTGCCACCCTTGCCCATCGTGAATGCGAGCTACTTGAATGCGATACCACACCTGACCGTCTGGTAGTGGTGGCAGCGCCGCCTGTTGCGGTGTAGTCCAATCGCTGGTGCGTACCGACGTGAGTGGTGTTGCCGACCCAATCAACCGACTGGGAGGGTTGGGCAACCCTGTTTGCGCCAAGAGAGTATCATCGAGCACCTCTAACACCTGCTGGGTGCGCCGATGTAGGGGACTCGTAGAATTGGCCGCTACAGATGCCCGGTTTTGCCGCTGCAACCAGGCGATCGCCGCGTCCCGCCCCTGTCGGGCATACACCACCAGGCCGCCCCAGGTTTGCAGAGAAACTCGCGTGGGTTCAACCGTTAACGCGGCGCTAATGCGTTGTTGCAGCCGATTTGAGTTGCTCTCTAACAGAGTTGATAAATCTAGCCCATCCTCTAGCGCCGCTGGTAGCTGTTGCAGTGCTTGATCCCAGCGACCGTCAATCATTTGCGCTAGCAACCGTTGGCTAGAACTGGCGCGATCGCGATCTGCTTCTCGTTTTGTAAACGCCGCATGGAGCGCCACTACCGCCATCTGATCGGCTGCCGTGGTTGACCAACTCGCTGCCCGCTGCTGCTTCACCCGTTGCAGTTGCTTCAAAGCCGGAGTCCAAAGGCCGTTTTGCGCCAACAGTAGCGCTTGCTCGTATGGGACAAGCTTCAGCGCCGCCCGGTTTAAGGCAATTAGCTCTAGCCGTTCGGGCGGTACCCAAACAGTAGGATCGCGTCCAATCACAGCCGCCACTCGATAGACCAAAAACCAAGGGTCTAGCCCTGTCGTTTGATCGACAACCAGCTCTGTGACCGTATTCTCGGTGACCGACTGCCAGCGCGGTAGCTTGCCTGCCGGACTCGTCCACGGCAGCGCCAAACTCAGCCGTCCTCGCTGCCCATCGTAGTAGCCCACATGCCCATACCGAATCGCGGTAGTTCCCCGGCGCTGCTCGCCGCTGAGTAAAAACCACATCCCTGTCCCTGGCGCATTACCCTCAATTGGGCTGAGCTGACTTAAGGGTAGCTGCCGAGTCGAGCCTCGCCCTGCTGACGTAGTCTTCGCCAGTGGTGATACGACAAACAGCTCACTGGGACCATCCACCGCTAGCCGATCTAACAGCCGCAGCCGTGCATTGTCGGGAAACAAAGCGGTTAGGGGCTGCGGATCAAGTGGGCGATAAACGCGAAGCTCCGTCAGGGCAGATAAAGCGGAGCAATTGCTGGTGAGATTGCCACAGTTGCCTGGAGGCATGAACACGGGAATTAGCAAATCGTGGGGGGATTTAGATCGGGTTGAGTTGGAGGGCGACTCAGAGGGCGACGCAGACGAGGTTGAAGGCTTCAACAGCAGCGGTTTACCCAGGATCAAACCCTGTTCTCCAGCTTCCGCCCGCAGGTCTGAAAGGCTTCTGGGAGCATCGTCTCGGATGAACACATCCGGCTTCCACTGCGGGAAAAAGGCACTTGCCCACCCTAGCCGACTGGGATTCACAATCAGCCAGAACCCAACCCATCCCCCCAGCGCCACAACACCACCGCTACCGAGCCAAAAGACTAATACCAGCAGTGACGACAATCCCCTCCAGTGTCTAGAGGGTTTGGGTGATACCAGTAACCGCACGTTGCCTCCCTCTGCTGTAGGGAACTCGTCTAACTGCTGATCAAACTCGTCATCAAAGTCGTCAAATGGATCAGAAGGCTGAGCTAGATCAGAAGGCTGAGCATTTGATGCTGGACGCGATCGCCCCTGATCTGACACCCAAACGCTGATCTTGGGACGAGGCGACTGTTCAGCTTTAGGTGCTGGAGTAACAGGCGGTGGAGTCGTTGATGAATCAGAGCGCCCCTGAGGAGAAACCCAGACACTGACCTTGACCGTGGGCTGTCCCTTTTTGGGCTGTCCCTTTTTGGGCTGCTCCCCTTTTTTAGCTTTGGCGCGACTAACCGTACGGCCAAACAAACGACTAAACCAGGGACGGGGTTCGTTAGAGTTTTGACTAGGTTGCCTCTGCTTCATCCTGTCACTGCATCGCAATACGCCTGTCCAATGTTCTCCCAAGTATAGTGCTGCTCAATCATGCGCCGCGCCTGGGATGCCAAATGCCGACGCAGGTCTGGATAGTCGAGTAGCCGCCCAATTGCACTCACGTATTCGTCAACCGCATTGGCACGCAGCGCCCGCAGAGGCACTCCCTTACCGTCTACCGTTAAGCCTTCTAGAGCGCGATCGCTGCCCACAATCGGCACGCCTGCTGCCATTGCCTCTAGGGTCTTGTTCTTAATGCCAAACCCCAGTCGCAGCGGCAAAACACAAACCGTCGCCTGGTGTAGCGCACTAGCAACCGACGGCACTGCCCCCAGCACCACCACACCGGGCTGCGCCGCCAACGCCTGCACCTCAGCCGTGGGACGCTGACCCACAATACAGAATGTGACTTCAGGATAGCGCGATCGCACGTGAGGCAATACAGTTTCTACAAAAAACTGTACGGCATCAATATTGTGCTGACTGTCCATTGCACCCACAAACACTAGCCGCCGCCCATCGGGATCAGCAGCGCGGTTGGGAAATGCCGCCAAGTCCACTCCGTTAGGCACCACCGATATCGCCCGTTCCCCTGATTCCCATCCACTCAATTTTAAAAGCTGCTGGCGATCGCCCTCGGTTGTGACGACTGCTCGGTCAAATTGCTGAAAAAACCGCCGTTCGTAGCACTCGACAATGGGTAACGTCAGGCGATCGCGCCACCGATACCCCGACCCTCCCAGCGCTAGCTGAGCCCGCAAACTGTGACCCATTAAGCTGTGGGCATTCAGCACCGTCCGCACCCGCTGCCGATAGACAGGACGCATGTAAACCGCATTCACACTATGCTCACAGGTAATGACATCAAACTGCTCTGCTGCCACTGCCCGATCGACCCAGGCTTGCAAGGCAGGCGAGTAGCGATGCTGCACATTGACTGGAATGCCTCGAATCGTAGCTGTTCCCAACCGACCCAGTTTTCCAATTAGCCCTGCGTTCGCTTCTGTAGAACTAGGACTCGGCGGCAGCGGAAACTCCACCAAGGTTTCAACCTCCTGCCGCAAAGCTTCTACATCGGCAGCAGACGTGTGGGGCGATTCTCTACGAGACGGCAAAGCCGAACGCTGCGTCACCAATGTCACCGGATGGCGCTGCTGCAACGCTTTTAGCAAATGAAACGTTCGCACCTCCGTCCCACCCTGACTGGGAGGATACGGAAACGTCGAAGAAAGCATCAAAATCCGCATTGTTCTCCCAAGAGTCTGCGATCCTAGCTCATCCTATTACAGCTTGCGATCGCAGCAGATTCCCTCAGACCTCCGATTTCTTTAAAGAAATCGGAGGTCTGCCCTAGCCACTGCCCTAGCCAACCACTCGAATCGATCGCACCAAAATCCGCATTACTTCATGGGGGTTGACGGTGAGGATCAGTTCCTGGTTGGACAAACCAATACCCTGCCTAATCAAGAGCGCAGATTACTGGACTCCAAAAACTTTCCAATTCAATCGCCTATCGAGCAAGATTCGGGTTGAGTCTGCCGAAAAGGTTGTAAAACAAGAGTTAGCGACAGCCCTAAAGTTAGCCGATGCCCAGCCACTCTGTTCCTCGTATTGAATATTTGCGCGTCCAAAACTACCGCGCTTTGAAAGATTTAGAACTGAGAGGCATTACTCCCCTCACAGTTTTCCTGGGTCCCAACGGTAGTGGCAAATCTACCCTTTTTGATGTATTTGCCTTCCTTTCCGAGTGCTTTCAATCCGGTCTGCGCCGCGCTTGGGATAAACGCGGACGTTTTCGGGAACTCCGAACCCGTGGGGTTGAAGAGTCGATCATTATTGAATTGAAATATCGCGAGAGTCAAGATTCTCCAATCATTACCTATCACCTCGCTATTGCCGAAAACCTTAAAGGTCCCTATATCTCAGAAGAATGGCTGCAATGGAGAAGGGGACAGCACGGAAAACCCTTTCGATTTCTTGACTTTAGAGAAGGGGCTGGGCAGGTGATTACAGGTGACATGCCTGAGGAGAAAGATGAACGAGTATTTGAGCAGCTCAGCTCCCCCGAAGTGCTGGCAGTCAACACGTTAGGGCAATTTACTAAACATCCTCGCGTTAGTGCCCTACGGCAATTTATTACGGGATGGTATCTCTCCTATCTCACCGCCGATACCACCCGTGGCACTCCCGAAGCCGGTCCCCAAGAACGGCTTTCTGCCACAGGTGATAACCTCCCAAATGTTATTCAGTACCTCAAAGAACAATACCCTGAGCGATTAGAAAAACTTCTCCACACCCTCTCCAGTCGCATCCCCAGGCTAGAGCGCGTCGATGCCAACATGATGCCCGACGGACGCCTGCTGCTGCAACTGAAAGATGCTCCATTCGAGCAACCTATCCTGGCTAAGTTTGCCTCCGACGGCACCCTCAAAATGCTGGCTTATCTCACGGTGCTTTACGATCCTAATCCGCCAGCACTAATCGGCATTGAAGAACCCGAAAACCAACTTCACCCGCGCCTGCTGCCAGAACTTGCGGGAGAGTGCCGGGAAGCAACCACGAACAGCCAGCTCATGGTGACTACGCACTCACCATTTTTTGTTGATGCCCTTAGACCCGAAGAAGTTTGGGTACTCTACCGCGACGCGAATGGCTACACCAAAGCAAAACGTACGGCTGATATGCGCGGCGTCAAAGAATTTATCGAGAATGGAGCATTGCTGGGCAACCTGTGGACAGAAAATTATTTTGAAGTAGGCGATCCTCTCACCAATGCGGGTGGCTCCACTCAACGGGTGGTTTAGGAAAGAACTCCATGCATATCGAATTTCTGGTAGAAGATCTCTCCACCCAAGAAGCCTGTGAAATGTTCTTGCCAAAGCTACTGCCATTGGGCACCGAGTACGAAATTCGTTCTTTTAGAGGCAAGCAAGACCTACTCTCTAAATTGCCTGATCGGCTGAAGGGATATCGCGGATGGATGCCACTAGACGGACGAATCGTCGTTCTAATTGACCTTGATAACGACAACTGCCAAGACTTAAAAAGCAAGCTGGAAAACATGAGTCAGCAGGCAGGATTTGTGACCAAAACTGCCTGTGTGCAAGGGCAATCATTTCAGGTACTCAATCGCATTATGATTGAGGAACTTGAAGCCTGGTTTTTTGGCGATGTGGAAGCGATTTGCCGAGCCTATGACGGGATTCGTTCTAGCCTTGCCGACAAAGCAGGATATCGAAACCCAGATGCCATTCAGGGTGGTACATGGGAGGCATTGCAACGAGAACTTCAACGGGCTGGTCACTTTAAAGGTGGGCTGGATAAAGTCAAAGCTGCCCGCGAGATTGCCCAGTTTATGAATCCAGAGGTCAATCGATCACCTAGCTTCCAAACGTTTCGTCACGGATTACTTGAAATGACATCTTAAGGTCTTAAGGAATGCCTTAGAAATCAGAATTGAGTAAGTTTTGAGTTTTGAGTGAGATAGTCAATTCAAAACTCAAAACTTGGAACTTAAAACTGACTCCTTCGCCTCGCATCCCTAATACCTCCGATTGCTTCCGATCGCTTTAAAGCAACCGGAGGTATCACCCTAGCCAACCACTCGAATCGATCGCACCAAAATTCGCATTACTTCATGGGGATTGACGGTGAGTACCAGTTCTTGATTGGGGAGGGTAATCGCCGGACTCCAAAAGCCTGCTTCGACGTAACGCAGATTGTGTAGGCGATGGATGGTGTGGTGGACAACGTCGGGCGTGCCGATCAGCAGATGACGGATGGGAGTCGGTTCGGGTGTGGATGGATTCTCGTCTTCACGGGAATGACCGGGGGAAGGGTGTGGAGTATCGACGATTTCCCGACAGGAAGGCTGCGCCAACGCATCAGTGGAACGAAAGGTATGAATCATTTGGGTTTTCCTTGGATAACGATGGGGAGAAAAACCCAAAAATTTAGCCACTCCAGACGTGTTGCCATAGCAAGCTGGGGTGGCTAAAGGTGATTGTGTACAATAACCTAAGCCTCCTGACTGGCGAAATCAGTCTTCGGGGTTAGCTGCCGGACGTTGCTGCTAACAACGTTCGGTAGCGTTGACTAAATTTTTGGGCACTCAGCACACATAATGGAGAACGGCCATCCGAAAATGTGCATTGCCAGATTAAAGCGCATCTGAGTAGTACAGTCAATCCGTAGAAGCAATTGAGGTTGCAGTTATAGCGGTAGCCATGATCAATTAGGACGCCTCCCTGTCATTCCCGCGCAGGCGGGAATCCATCTGGTCGATAGGTGCGGGGGTGGATTCCCGCCTGCGCGGGAATGACGCTGGCATGTCCTAAGCTTTATGACTATGGCTATACTACAAATGCGATCGCCTTTACTGCAATTGAGTCCGCCGTTACTGCAATTGCGATCGCCGTTATAGCAAGAATCGGAGATTCCAGGTTAAGTGGACATCAGATTGTCGTAGCGGCCCAAAATGATATCGTTCGCCTTCAGATTGAATCCATTGGCTAAGTCTGCAAACTGGCCACCTTTGCCAAACCCGTTCCGGCTACCATTGGCGTTAAAAAACAATGCTCCGGTTTTGCGAACGTAGGTTAATTTAGCGGTACTTCGCTGCGCCTGTGCTACATTCTTCACGGTTGCCAATTCAATTTTTCTCAACCCCTTAAAGGTAGCCCGATCCAGCACAATCTTGTCTTGTCTGCGTGTGAAGTCGGTAATGCTATCAATCCCGATTTGGTTGCGGTTGAAACGACCCGTTTGACTGAACAGGAAGCGATCGCTCCCAGCCCCTCCAGTCAACCTGTCAGCCCCTACACCCCCACTGAGCAGATCATCGCCGCTGTTACTCGCGATCGTATCATTGCCGCCATTACCTGTGAGTGTATTAGCCGCACTGTTGCCAATGAGAATGTCGTCAAATGCTGTACCGATGACGTTGGTAAAGCCAGCGATCGAGCGAGTAAGGGCGCGGGGCGTGAAGTTGAGGGTGAGTACGCCCGTGTTTAGATCGGCATTGATAGACCCTAGCGTTACACCGGAGGCATCAGCGGTAGGAGGAGTGAGTGTTAATCCGGCGAGATCACCTGCCACGCCAAACACCACATAGCTCGCTCCTGAATAACTGCCATTGGGGTCAGCACCAATAGCTCCAATAATCAGGTCATCAATGCCATCGCCATTCACATCCCCCGCATTGCTGACAGAACCACCTGAGAAGTCATCTGCAGCAATGCCATTGATGCGAAACCCATTGCTGCCGTTGAGCGCAGAGAGATTAAAGTCGGGGGCAAATCCACTGCGGCTGCCAAACACCACATAGCCTTGTCCTGAATAGCTGCCGTTGGGGTCAGCACGAATAGCCCCAATAATCAGGTCATCAATGCCATCCCCATTCACATCCCCCGCACTACTGACAGAACCACCTGAGTAGTCACTTGCGGCAATTCCATTAAGGCGAAAGCCATTGTTGCCGTTGAGCGTGGATAGATTTAGAGCAGAGCCAAACCCACTGCGGCTGCCAAACGCCACGTAGCTCTGGCCTGAAAGATCGCCATTGGGGTCAGCACCCGAAGCCCCAATAATCAGGTCATCAATGCCGTCGCCATTCACATCCCCCGCACTGCTGACCGAAACTCCTGAGTATTCACGTTCGGCTATGACATGTTTGAGAAAGCGATTGCTGCGGTTGAGCGTGGATAGATTTAGTGCAGAGCCAAACCCTCTGAGGCTGACAAAGACCACGAAGCTCGCTCCTGACCTGTCGCCATTGGGGTCAGCACCAATAGCCCCAATAATCAGGTCATCAATGCCGTCGCCATTCACATCCCCCGCACTGCTGACAGAACGACCTGAGTAATCACGTTCGGCAATGCCATTGATACGAAAGCCATTGCTGCCGTTGAGCGCAGAGAGATTAAAGTCTGGGGCAAAGCTGCTGCGGCTGCCAAAGACGACATAGCTCTGCCCTGAATTGTTGCCATTGGGGTCAGCACCAATAGCTCCAATAATCAGGTCATCAATGCCGTCGCCATTCACATCTCCTGCACTGCTGACGGAACCACCTGAGTTATCACCTACGGCAATGCCATTGATGCGAAAGCCATTGCTGCCGTTGAGCGTGGATAGATTTAGATCAGAACCAAACCCACTGCGGCTACCAAACACCACGTAGCTTTGGCCTGAACTACCGCCATCGGCTGCCCCAACAATCAGGTCATCAATACCGTCGCCATTCACATCCCCCGCACTGCTGACAGAACCACCTGAGAAGTCACTTGTGGCAATGCCATTGATGCGAAACCCATTGCTGCCGTTGAGCGCAGAGGGGACAAAGTCGGGGGCAAACCCACTGCGACTGCCAAACACCACATAGCTTTGGCCTGAATAAGAGCCATTGGGGTCAGCATCAGTCGCCCCAATAATCAGATCATCAATGCCATCCCCATTCACATCCCCCGCACTGCTGACAGAACGACCTGATAAATCATTTGCGGCAATGCCATTGATGCGAAAGCCATTGCTGCCGTTGAGGGTCGATAGATTCAAGATGGGGGCTGCCATTGGTGAGTGACTCCTGTTGGTTAGAACGCGTGATACTCGCAGTGCGGCATTCCGCTTGAGGTGAACGCACCCAGTATGAATAGGACATCGGTACACACATGTTACTGTTGAGGATAATTCTCACGCCATCTTTCGTTAGAAAAAGTAAAGCGCGATCGCGTCAGTTCACCCGCTCACTAAGGTTTCATGACCGCTTCGTCTCAATCACTTGACATTACTAGTTCTCGCCAGTTCCCCGAGTGGCTGGCAGCACCAAGACAG
>JBBQFG010000084.1:0-19199 GCA_038321765.1 Elainellales cyanobacterium | reverse complement strand
GGAACGGTGACGTTCTAGACACATGGTTGACTAGGGATGGCGAATTTAATAAAAACAAGATTCTAAAAGTCTGCGCCGCCCGCGCAGCGGGCGGCGCAGACTTTTAATTTAATTACGCCCATCTACTTAAGTGGCACCTGTCGTGTGTTTTACAACATTGGTTTCTCGTGCGCGTCACGTACGAAAAATCAACGTTGTAAGATACATTTCAAGTAATCATTGAGAACTAATCATTAAGAAAAATATTTATCCCAAACGTGAACGTTTATTTGCATTCCTTTTGATCAGGACTTACGCAGTTGAATGAATTTGCGGGCGCGAAACGCCCGCAAATTCATTCAACTTTCTTGGTTTTTTCGTGTCAGGTGCGTAAGTCCTTTTGATCAGCCTAGGGGATTGTGGAGTCTATGTCATTACCTTGGCAAGCAGTGATTGTTAAAAATTGTTCAAGCTCAGATTTTCTGGTCTGGCGATCGCCTCAGCTATGACGAGTTGCTAACTGGGTATCTGGGACTGGTGCAGCTTTAAGAATTTAAGAAAACGGGTCGATCGACTAGAACGCTTGAGTAAATCGGTTGGTGCTTTACACTTAACCATGTAGCGCACATCAAAATGGAGACGCGCCTTGCTGAACGAAGAAGCCAAAAAAGTCATGCTACGGAAAATTCCGCACGGGCTGTATATTTGCGGAGTTAAAGACGGAGACGAAGTGAATGGCTTTACAGCCAGTTGGGTCATGCAAGCTTCGTTTCAACCGCCGCTGATTGTGAACTGTGTGAACACTAAGTCCATCTCTCATGCGATGGTGCAGGCCAGTCAGGTGTTTGCTCTCAGCGTGTTAGAAGCGGGGCAAAAGGAAATGGCACAAACGTTCTTTAAACCACAGCGCCGGGTGGGAAATAAGTTTGAGGACGTAGAGTTTTATCTGGGTGAAACAGGCTGTCCCATTATTTCCGATTCATTGGGTTATGTAGAATGCCGAGTCGTGGGTTCAGTGGCTCAGGGTGACCATACCGTATTTGTAGGGGAGGTGATTGCGGCTGGGATACACCGCGAGGGCGATCCCCTGCTACTAGAAAGTACGGGCTGGCAGTATGGCGGGTAGAGTCCGTTGACTGGCGTTGGCTGTATGCACGCGGGCGTTGAAGTTAATGGGATGCGTTAAGTGTCCTAGTGATTTGGTAGTCCTAAACTTGTAAGGATTTTCAGATGGGTGGGGTTCGCCCGCCCATCTGAAAATCCTTACCTCAGTACCACTACCAGTGATTTTTCATTGAGGAGAAATGGTTTCAACGTTGTTTCCAAAACTGGGTGCGATCGCCCGTTTGACTCCAGCCTTTTTGGTACTGGCTGAACTGGCGATCGCCATTGTCCTGGGCATCGGATTGGCGGTTCTAGGAGCCGATGGGGGTGCTTGGATTTTGGGCGGCATTGCGGCTGGGGCGATCGTGTTTCGGCTCCACTACGCCTATGCAAGTACCCCAGTCGCTCCTAATCGTACGGCTAGAAAAGTTGGACAACTGCTAATCGGGCTAACGGTTGGGTTTTCCATTCAGCACAGCGACGTAACGGCACTTTCCAGCCAGCTTCCTCTGTTTGCGATCTTGACTCTCTTTTTGCTGACGAGCGGGGGAGCCGTTGGGCTACTTTACGCCCGGTTTGAGTCCATTGATGCCCTAACGGCAATGCTAGCAACCGTTCCTGGCAATATTGGGGTCATGGCTAGCATTGCGGCTGACTATGGGAAAAATGCACCGCTGGTATCTCTGGTGCAACTGCTGCGATTTACCGTGGTGACGCTCTTAATTCCCTTACTGGTCAGCGGGTTGACCCCTTTCGCTCAACCACACGATTTACAGTCTACACTGCACCAGTTAACGCCAAATTGGGCAGCAGTAGAGCCAATGGATTTTCTGCGGCTGGGGATATTATTTGCAACGGCAACGGCTGCCGTCTATGTAGGCACTAAGCTCCGTGTTCCAGTAGCGGCGTTTCTTTGCTCTATTGTGGTTGGCATGGGGTTCAATGGGCTGCTGGCATCCCTACCCGCTCTCGCCACAACAGATTTTAGTTTGCCCCCCCTGTTTAATCTGGTGGGTCAAATTTTGCTGGGCATCACCATCGGCGAGTACTGGGGGATGAACCCCAATTTGAGCCGTGCTACGGTGGCTCGTGCTACGGTTCCAGTGATGCTTACGGTTCTAGTCGGATTAATATCGGCTGGAATTGCTCGGTTGCTGACCTCCTGGGACTGGCTGACGTGTTTGCTAGTCACCGCCCCCGGCGGCTCTCCAGAAATGATTTGGATTGCTCTATCGTTGAACCATGATGTGGAAATTGTTACGGCAGGGCATCTAATTCGGTTAGTGGCGATCAATGCAACGCTCCCCGGAATTATTGTTCTGGGACAGTATTTTGAGCGGCGGGGCTTCAACGGGCTGCTGCAATCCGCTGAAGCGTTACAACCAGAGGCGATCGCCTCTCCCATTAAGGCACCGATTAACACGCCATAGATTGTTCTGATCGCCAGCCTTATAGTTCAAGTGAAGTGGGTGGCTCTAGCGGGTCTGTAGCACGATTCGCCAGAGGTTTAATCAATAGATTCATGCAAATAGCCCAAGCGATCGAGAGCATCCAGCCAGCCAAGATATCGCTAGGGTAATGCACGCCTAGGTACAAGCGAGTCCAGCCAATGCCCACTACATACAGACCGCCAATCGTCATTACTAACCCACGCCACCGACTGTTCCAACTCAAAACCACCAGTGCAGCCACTGTGATCATGCTCGACATGGCGTGGCCGCTCGGGAAAGAAAAGTCAGTTAGTAGGGGGAAAGAGGAATCCCATAGGTGGGGGCGAACTCGATGCCAGAACATCTTGCCATACAGGTTAATCAAGCCACATCCAACTAGCGTAACCACCCAATACAGCAGCGATCGCCACTGTCGGCGCAGTGCCAATAGGCCAGTAATGGCGAGCGTGAAGGGCAGCAGCCTCCACGCCGACCCAAATTGAGTGAAAATTACCGCAAACTTTGTCAGGGATGGACGCGCTGCCGTGTGAATGGCCTCTAAGAGGGTCACATCCCAAACAAAGCCGCCTTCTAATCCCCAAACCCGCCAGGCAATTGCGGCAAAAATCATCAGCGGCAAACAAATACCAGATAGAGGAATTAGCCACGGCTTTTGCCACCATAGCTTGAGAGTTGGTCTAATCAATTCAGTAGATTTCCAGAAATCAGACAATGCCAGTGCACGTTACTCCAGTGAATCTTACTCCGGTGCCTCCACAACGCGGTACTGACTGCCAACGTAGTTAAAAAATTCGTAGTACTCAGCAAAGCGATCGCTGGGCGATCGCCCCTGCCAGTTATACACTACGCCATCTTGAATCAGCGTTAAGGTCATATAGCTAACCTCAGCTCCCACTTCCACATGCAGCAATCCTTGTAACCCTTGCTGAGTTATAAAATTAGGGGCAACTACCACATTTTTCTGTACCGAGTCAGACGGTTTGTTCGGTTCACTCGATATCTGACTGGCCCAGCCCAGGATCTTTACCGCTGGGTTTTGAGGGTCACTGAAAGTTTGTCCATCCTGGTTCGCAACCAGCGGAGCCGCAACCCAATTGCTGGGATAGGGAAATTCAAAACGATAGCGATCATTTTGGTATGTGTACCAGGTACGAGCTGTCGTGCTAGCGGATTGACTGCATCCCGTCAGCACAACAAACACTACAAGCACAACCGCTATTGCTGGGTTTATGACTCCGATTAACCGTTTCAACACCACAAAATTGCGCCAATTGTAAACTAATGTAACAAAAGTGCCGTCATGCAGGTATGACATCTTGACAGCTCCCAACAGAGCCTACTATTGTTAGCAGACATACCCGGGTATTCATTGAAAGTTATCGTTATATGCAAGACAAGCAGAAAGTCACGCTGTATCTGACACCAGAGCTTCACCGAAAGCTAAAAATTACAGCGGCTGTAGAGGCAGAGCCAATGTCGGCGATCGCAGAGCGGGCAATTGTCTTCTATTTAGCAAATCCAAACTTGGTAGATGAGGTAGGAATGTCTCATGGACAGGCTCACCAAATCTACAGTTGTCCCGGCTGCGGCAGTCCTTCCGTAGTTCGAGAAGGAGAGCTAGTTAGTCTTTCTGGTCAGTCTGGCATCCTTTTAGAGGACGAGCTGTCGATGGATAGAGTTCCAAGTCCTTGTTCACCACTGGCTCAGTCATCTGGCGTAGCAGGGCAACAAGGTGAGGGAGAGCTGGTTCCTTGCTAGACCAAAGATTTCAGTTCGAAGCTTTTTTAGCTTGAAACCTGAAGTTTAAGTCTTAAGTAGTAGGCGCTGATTGGAATCTTGAGAGATAGTGTAAATTCAACACTTTAGAGCAATTTTCCGATAGCGATGTAGAGCTTGAACGTCTGTAGAGTGATGGCTGCTCCTATATGAGCCGCGTATTGGTTTTCAGTAGGTCAATGACCCCAGAAGAGGAATCATGAAAGAAGAACTAAATGTGTTAGTTCAAGCCCAATATCCTCTGATCTACCTCGTTACCTCTGAGGAAGACCGAGCTGAGCAAACCATTGCGTCAATTGCTCAAATCAAGCCTCTACGACGAGTTTTTGTTTGGACTGTCACCCATGGAATTGTAGAGTACGGTCAGCCTCGCAACGCGGCTCAGCACACAACCGTGTCTCCTGAGGCTGCAATTGAATGGGTTGTTCGGCAGCGGGAACCTGGAATTTTTGTATTCAAAGATTTGCATCCTTTTATCGATTCGCCTGCGGTGACTCGATGGTTAAGAGACGCGATCGCCAGCTTCAAAGATACCCAGAAGACCATCATTCTCATGTCTCCTGTTCAGAACATCCCCATCGAACTTGAAAAAGAGGTGGCTGTTCTAGACTATCCGTTGCCCAACATGGCAGAAATTAACCAAGTTCTGACATCACAGCTTGAGCTATGTCGCCCTGTTCGCCGAATTACCACCGAAACTCGCGAGAAGCTTCTGAAAGCAGCTCTCGGCCTCACCCGCGACGAAGCTGAAAAAGTGTATCGTAAGGCGCAGGTGTCTGCGGGTCGGCTCACCGAGGGCGAGGTAGATGTCGTGCTGTCCGAAAAGAAGCAGTTGATTCGACGCAACGGTATTCTCGAATATTTGGAAGAAGACGAAACCATCGACTCGGTGGGTGGTCTAGAGGAACTCAAGTCCTGGTTGCGTCAGCGTTCTAATGCCTTTACTGAACGGGCACGCGAATATGGGCTGCCTCAGCCAAAAGGGATGCTGATTCTTGGGGTTCCGGGCTGCGGTAAGTCGATGATTGCCAAGACTACCTCTCGTCTTTGGGGTTTGCCGCTGCTGCGCCTCGACATGGGTCGGGTTTACGACGGCTCTATGGTAGGGCGGTCTGAAGCTAACCTTCGCAATGCGCTCAAGACAGCAGAATCCATTTCTCCTGCTATCTTATTCATTGACGAGTTAGACAAAGCCTTTGCCGGAACAGCCGGGTCTGGAGATTCCGACGGGGGCACCTCTAGCCGAATTTTTGGCAGCTTCCTCACTTGGATGCAAGAGAAGACCTCTCCAGTGTTTGTGATTGCCACTGCCAACCGGGTCGATCGTCTGCCGGGTGAGTTTCTCCGAAAGGGGCGTTTCGACGAAATTTTCTTTGTCGATTTGCCCACTCCCGAAGAGCGCAGAGACATCTTTAAAATTCATCTTTCCCGCCGTCGGCAAGACATTGCCCGGTTTGACATGGAGCAACTGGCGAAAATATCTGAAACCGATGCAACAGTTTCGATTACCGATCCAAACACTGGTTCTAGTCGCCAAGTCAATGTTATGTGCGGGTTTTCTGGAGCTGAGATTGAGCAAGCTGTTGTGGCCGCTATGTACGAGGCGTTTGCTCAAGACCGAGAGTTTACCCAGTTAGATATTATTGCCGCCATCAAGTCAACACTCCCGTTGTCTAAAACGATGGCAGAGCAGGTAGTAGCCCTACGAGATTGGGCTAGGCAGCGCGCGCGACCTGCTGCCACTTCTATCGCTGAAGAGCGAAGCCGCGAAGAGGAGTACAAGCGGCTGGAGTGGAGCTAACAGACTTTCTCTCCTGCTCCCAACAGGAGGAAAGGCTAGCGAAAAGCTAGCAGTTTAAGAACCATAGCCGTTCTAGTTTGCCCTCCAAAGGTTAAGCCAAACGGTATTACTCATCAAACGTTGTCGATTCTCTCAACTTCCCAAACTAGGAGGAAATCCGAAATGTCTCACTTCAGCACTCTACGCACCAAGATCACCGATGCCGAAATCCTGAAGGCTTCCCTACGGGACCTGGGTATCTCTGTTAAGACTGAGGCCGATGTTCGTGGCTACAACGGTCAGCGCGTTCGCTCTGATATCGTGGCTGTTCTCGAAGGCGAATACGATTTGGGTTGGTCTCGCAATGCTGATGGTTCTTTCGACTTGATCGCTGATCTCTGGGGCGTGGCTAAGAAGCACAATCAGACTGAGTTGATCAACTCTATTAACCAGAAGTACGCGGTTAATAAGACCTTGGCCGAAGTCAAGCGCCCCGGTCTACAGAACGCAAACGTCAAGCTGGTGCTGCAAAAGTAACACTTTTGAGAGTTCTTAATGAGCGGGTTAATCCATATTGGGTTAACCCGCTTTTTGTGTATTCCATGTTTTTCAGTAGACCTCTTGCGTGAATCGTTTTCCGGCTTCGCCGGAAAACGATTCACGTTCACAAACAAGCATTCACGCAAGAAGTTTAGTGAACAGGCCGTTTTGTCAGCGCACTGCACGCCCACAAAAACGGTTTGTTTGTAATGGCTACAGTTACAGTGGGTAATAGTCGATCTCTAACCCTGTTCCCTTTTTTCCTCTCATGATCCATCTTTCTGATGACCACCTCGAAAAAATTCGCTGGCTTTTGACAGATTGCGGCAAGCAAGCACGAAAATTGGCGCTAGGTGCATTTCAGGTTTACGAAAAGGGAGTGGAAGACTATGTTACCGATGTCGATCGGGTTCTAGATCAACAGCTATCGCAGGGACTGACTGCTCTATTTCCTGAGGACGGGGTCATATCTGAGGAGAATTCTTCGTCGCGGCAGCTATTTATGCAGTCAAGTTCACGGCTGTGGCTGGTTGATCCGATCGATGGAACCGATGACTTTATTCGGGGTCTGCCACATTATTCAGTCATGTTGGGTTTGTTGGATAGTGGGCAGCCACGAGCAGGATGGGTTTATGCGCCGATGTTTGAACAGTTTTATTTTGGGGGAGATGATTTAGGCTTGTTTCAAGCGGAGGGCGATCGCCCCCCTACTCCCTTAATCCCAACTCAGCCGCCGCTCTCGCCTGACCACTGTCCCATCTTGATTGGAACTAAAGATGTACGTCGGTTTGGAGCTTCTATCTCGCAACTGATTCCTGAAGCACAGTTTAACTGCATTGGTAGTTTTGGGTTAAAGGTGTTGGAAGTCATTCAAGGGCGGGCTGGACTGTACGTATACGGCAATCGTCGCGTTAAGCTTTGGGATACAACAGGCCCTCTTGCTTTGGCTCAGATGGCAGGTTTAGTCTGCTGTGACTTAGCCGGAGACCCTCTCCGGTTCACGCCAGATGCAGTGGATATCGAAACGCTGGCTCACCAGCAAACTATTGTAATTGGTTGGCCACATTACGTTGAGGCGTTGCGATCGCGCCTCCAGCAAGCCATCACCGGAATAGTTTAGAGCTAAGGGTTTTCTGTGATTCAACCAAGGCCAGATTTTTAATGACTAATTTCGAGTTTATGTGGCAGGTTTTAGGTAACCGTCGGTACAATATTAGATTCTGGGTTAAGGATATTTCATCTACTTTCTATATTTATTCCTACTAGCAAGTTATCCCTACTAGCAAGAGTTTCACCAGTAGAAGATACCGTGAAGCAAAGAATCCTTCTATCGGGTCACTGACACGGCGGCTGTACCTTGCTAACTTTCAATTATTCAGGGGTACCATAGTCTAGTCGAACCTAAGGGCATCTAAGCTATCTGCATACTCTACATCTCCAACTGTTAGCGTGCCTGTGCCGTTGCGTTTGTAGTTTCAACGGACTTGGGCGTGTAAGCCAGTGCATTTCATTTTTTAATTCAAGGCGTTCTTCATGCAGACCATAGCATTTAGCGAACTGTTTCCCCTTTTTAGCTCTGCCAGTCCCGAAACGCTCGAGTGGTTACTTTCGATTGCGGTTGAGCATGAGTACCCTTCTGGTAGAGCTGTTTTGATGGAAGATGCCTGGGGCAACGCCGTCTATTTTGTCGAATCAGGTTGGGTTAAAGTGCGTCGTCATGCTGGCGACGAAGTTGTGACGCTTGCCATTCTGGGACAGGGTGACTTTTTTGGTGAAATGGCAATTCTGGACGAATCTCCTCGTTCAACTGATGTGGTTGCGCTCTCGCCTGTCAAACTGCTTAGCATTTC
Source organism: Elainellales cyanobacterium (assembly GCA_038321765.1). Lineage (GTDB taxonomy): Bacteria > Cyanobacteriota > Cyanobacteriia > Elainellales > Elainellaceae > CASBQJ01. The sequence continues at coordinate 10,719 of JBBQFG010000084.1, read as the reverse complement.
TGCTCAGCGCTTTATTCAAACCTTATTTAAAGACTCTCAATTGCATCACCGTATGTTGCAGCTCATGGTGCGGCGGCTACGGCAAACCAACTTTCGGTTTCAATTGCGACATCAGCCGCCTGCCATCAAGTTAGCTAACACCCTGGTTTCGTTGGGCGAAAACTACGGTAGGTCAACGGTTCAGGGCACAGAAATTTTTAATATTCCTCTCAAAGATCTGGCCGATGTGACAGACATCACCCTAGATGAGGCCAGCAAGATTATGGAAAAGTTAAACAGTAAAGGCTGGATCAGCATTGATGTGAGTAATCAAGTTGTTAATTTAGTCAACATGCGGCAATTAGCGCATCTGGCAGGAAAACTTTAGAGTTATAGCCATAGACGGATTGGTTAAGACGGGGTGCAGGGGTGGAACCCCTGGCTGGGGGCAAAGCCCCCACACCCCCTTTGATCCCAGTGTCCTAACCTTTGTGGCGACAGCTATAATTCAATTTTCTCAAAGGAAAACCTGCCTAGGAGCATGAATTCAATAAAACCTAAAACCTAATGTTTGAAAGCACGGCTGAGCCGTGCTTTCAAACATTAAAAATCTGGTTTTAATTGATCCACAATCCTTACTCGGTATCGTCGTGGGCAAAACGATTGTAGAGAAAGTCAAGGGCGTAGTTGCGAAGTTTGTAATACTCCGGGTCTTCCATAATGCGATCGCGATTGCGGGGTCGATCAAAGGGAATGTTCAAAACTTCGCCAATCTTTGCCGCAGGGCCGTTGGTCATCATCACCAGGCGATCGGCCAAAAACAGAGCCTCATCAATATCGTGGGTAATCATCAGCACGGTGCAGCGATGATCATTCCAAATTTTGAGCAACTCTTCTTGCAGTTCTTCCTTCGTAATCGCATCCAATGCGCCAAACGGCTCATCTAAAATCAGCACTTGAGGCCGCGTGGTCAAAGCACGGGCGATCGCCACTCGCTGCTTCATTCCACCAGAAAGCTGAGGCGGTTTTTTGTCCATCGCATCCGATAACCCCACCATATTCAGGTGATCCCGAACGATGGCTCGTTTCTCGGCTTCCGGCTTGTTAGAGTACACTGCATCCACAGCCAGGTAGACATTCTCAAACGCGGTCAGCCAGGGCAACAGCGAATAATTTTGAAACACCACCATGCGATCGGGACCCGGCTCGGTAATGGAGGCACCATTTAGCTGAACGGTGCCAGCCGTTGGTTGGCTAAACCCAGACACCATATTGAGTAAGGTTGACTTACCGCAGCCTGAGTGTCCAATAACGCAGATAAACTCGCCTTGACGAACGCTGAGTTGAACGTCATCTAATACGACATAGGAGCCTTGAGGCGTATCGTATACCTTCGAGACGCCATCAAACACCAAGAACGGAGTTTGTGCCGGTGAGAATGAATCGCTTCCAATTTGGTATGAAAGTGCTTGCATAGGTTTTGAGCGATATTTAAGAGGACAAGTAAGGGCTATTCACAATGCCAGTTGAACTAGCTTGCTGATGCAGTGATGCGGCAGAACAGTATCGTTGCCTAATGCTCAAGGTCAGCGATACTGAAATCTTTTTCGATCAGATGGGATTGCGATCGCACAAATCACCACGGCTTAAGCTGCAACTCGGCGCGAATCTAAAATCACCTCAGCCACGCTGAAATCTCGCTTGATTTTGAGTGTGTTGAGATAACCAATGGGGTCTTCAGCATCAAATGCATCACCGTCATGCAGTTCAATCGGGCCTCGATGGTATTTCATGTCGAGGATGCCAATCTCACGCGCAGCGGTGCTAAACACACTGACGCGGCAGACATGCTCCAAAATTTCCAGCCAGTTGCGCGGGAAAGGAATGTCGCCCCATCGCGCCATTTGGGTCATCATCCACAGGTGCTCGGTGCGGCTAGGGCGGTTGACTCCATTCCCAAAAAACAGGTGGTGGGCATATTCCCGCATCGGGTAGTCGAGGTTGCAGACTGCTGAGTTGGGGTCGCCCAATTGAATATAATCCACGTTTGTGCCAACGTAATTGGGTCGCGCCAACATGTGCTGAATTTCGTCTGCATGGGCTTCTTCGGCGCAATATTGACAGGCTTCAAGCAACGCCTTGACCAGCGCAATGTGCGTGTTGGGATTGGCGATCGCCCAATCTTCACGTACCCCCAATACTTTACCCGGATGACCTGGCCAAATTTCCAGATCGGTCGCGACGGTATAGCCAACGCCCTCCACGGCGGCGCGCAGATTCCACGGTTCACCCACGCAATAGCCATCAATAGTGCCAGCCTTGAGGTCAGCCATCATCTGAGCCGGAGGAATGGTCTTGAGCGTCACGTCATGGTCGGGGTCGATGCCACCAGAGGCTAGCCAATAGCGCAACAAAATGTTGTGCATCGACGACGGATGCACCATCCCCAGCGTGTGGTTGCGTTCGGTGGTTTCCAGCAAATAGCGGTGCAGGTCGTTGGCGCTAATAATGCCCTGCTCATACATCGACTTGGCCAGGGTAATGGCGTTGCCGTTGCGGGTCATGGTCAGGGCGCTCACCACCGAAAGCGGAGTGTTTCGATAGCCGCCGACAGTCAACCAAACGGGCATCCCGGCGGGCATTTGGGCACCATCTAAGTAGCCCCCGGCCATGCCATCCACAATGCCACGCCAACTGGTTTCGCGCACCAGGTTGACCTCATCCAACCCATGTTTGGTAAAGAAGCCTTTTTCTTTTGCCACTACTAGCGGCGCGCAGGCAGTAAGCGGCACAAAGCCAATCTCCAGGTTGACTTTCTCTAACCCGTGGCGGGCGATCGCCCCAGTTTTTTGGGCTCTGAGTTTCTTGATCCGCTTTTGCTGATTTAAGAAATAGATAATTTCAGAGCGCAGGCTGTAATAGCTGGGATGGTTCACCACCTCCATCCGCTGACGGGGGCGGGGAATATCAACCTCCAAAATGTCGCCAATTTTAGAGGCTGGGCCATTGGTCAACATGACAATGCGATCGGACAACAGCACGGCCTCGTCAACATCGTGCGTCACCATCACCGCCGTCACTTCGTTCTCTTCGCAGATTTTCATTAGCTGCTCTTGCAGATTGCCCCGCGTCAACGCATCCAACGCGCCAAAGGGTTCGTCGAGCAACAGGAGTTTGGGGCGAATGGCCAACGCACGGGCGATCGCCACCCGTTGTTTCATTCCACCCGAGAGCACCCCAGGCACTTTGTCTGCGGCGTGTGATAGACCCACCATCTGAATGTGTTGCTCAATAAGCTGATGACGTTCAGCCTTGGGCAAATCACCCATGACCTCATCGACAGCCAGCGCGATATTTTCACGCACCGTTAGCCAAGGTAGCAACGAATAATTTTGAAACACCACCATGCGATCGGGACCTGGTTGAGATACCCGCTGACCCTCCAAGGTCACCACGCCTTCGCTAGGCAAATCTAACCCTGCAATCATATTTAGCAGCGTCGATTTACCACAGCCCGAGTGTCCGATTAGCGAAACAAATTCACCTTTGCTAACCGTGAGATTGATTCCCTTGAGTGCAATGTATTCACCACCATTAGAGAGGGGAAAAACCTTATCAATTTGATCGACAGCAACAAAGACAGACATAGGTCAATTTAGGGTAAATGGTGAGCAATTGTGGGTAGGGACAGGGTTAGCAAACCAACACTAAGCTGCAAATGATTTGCCCAAACCCGTCCTCAAAGCGGTGGGTCAGCGTACGTTAAGTGCGATCGGCTGGAACAATCTTGTTTTGCAACCAACCTATGCTGCGATCTAGCAGCAGCCCTACTGAACCGATATAAAACAGCGCCAAAATGATTTCGCTGACATAGTTGTTTTGGTAGGCATCCCAAATAAAGAAACCAATGCCCACAATGCCCGACATCACAATCTCAGCCGCAATAATGGCCAACCACGCCAACCCGATGGCAATTCTCAACCCGGTAAAGATATAGGGCAACGCCGAGGGAATCAAAATCTTAAAGAAAAACGTTTTTGGAGACAGCCGCAATACCCGACGCACGTTGATATAGTCTTGCGGAATTTGGCGCACCCCCACTGCGGTGTTGATCAAAATCGGCCAGATCGCCGTGATAAAAATAACAAACAGAGCCGCAGGCTCGTTTTGCTGAAGCGCCGCCAGGGCAATCGGAACCCAGGCCAAGGGTGGTACCGTCCGCAAAAACTGAAAAATTGGGTCAAGCGCTCTCGACATCGTCGTGCTCAGCCCAACCAAAATACCCAATGCAATCCCAAACACTGCGGCAAAACTATAGCCAATCGCAACCCGCTTTAGACTGGCCAGGGTTTGCCAAAACAGCCCCTTATTTAACCCACCCAAGTCATAAAATGGATAGAGCAATAAATTGCGAGTGCGTTCATCGGTGATCAAACTCAATGGGCCTGGAAGTTTAGTCAGCCCAGAATTAGAGACCAATTGCCAAATGATTAAAAAGATTGCAATTGCAACGAACGGCGGCACGATATAAGGAGCCTGCTTTTTCCAAAATTGGATCACTGGTGTCAGTAAACCAGTACTGGGTTTGCGAACGATACGATCAGCAACCATAATGCGCTCCTAACTTAAAACTAAGGAATGAAAATCTAATCAAACTGAACGCTTTTTGTACGGGCAGAAACCCTACGCTGCACATCCAACAACTTGCCAAACCCGCCCATACTGATACGCAAATTTAGGCGATTTCCAGCAAACAAATTACCCGTTGGCTTCGACTCCGCTCAGCCAACCGCGCCCTGAGCGAAGTCGAAGGGCAGTATTTTGAGGGTAGAATCTTTTCTGGAAATCGCCTTACGTTTCTGAGAGACGCTAAAAGCTGCGATTGGAAGACAAAAATATTGTGCAACGATGCACTAAACGCGCTTAATACCCAAACTGTCGAGATACGCTTTAGGGTTTTCGGGGTCAAACACTATCCCATCAAAGAAAGTCTCAAGCCCACGACTGGGGTTGGTTGGAATATCTGCGGCTGGAATGCCCAATGCCTGAGCCGCTTCGCGCCACAGATCTTCTCGGTTGACTGAGTCCACAATTGCGCTGGCATTATCAAGCGTCGAAGCAGGCAGGAAGCCCCAGCGAACGCTCTCGGTCAAGAACCACAGATCGTGACTCTTATAGGGATAGGAAACGCTGCCGCGATCGTCTTTCCAATAAAGCGTGCTCTTTTTCGGATCAACAATTTTCGACTTACCATCACCCATGTCGTACTCGCCTTTTAATGGCCCTGTCAGCACTTCTTTAGGCAGGTTAAAGAAATTGCGTCCCGATAAAATTGTGGCCAATTCTTCACGGTTTGCAGGGTCGTCGCACCATTGCTGAGCCTCAATTACCCCTTTGAGAACTGCCTGGGTTGCCTTAGGATTCTGATCAACCCAATCCGCACGAATGGCGAGATATTCTTCGGGATGGGCTGGCCAGATTTCAGCCGTAAGCGCAGCCAAAAAGCCAATCTTGTCAGCAACGATGCGATAGGGCCAGGGGTCGCCGGTGCTAAAGGCATCCATCGTGCCAGTTTGCATGTTGGCCACGGTTTGGGCAGCGGGTACCGCCAGCAGACTGATATCGGTGTCGGGGTCAATGCCAGCGGCGGCTAACCAGTAGCGAATCCAAAAATCTTGGTTGGCTTTGGGAAATGTGTAGGCCGCTTTGAAGGGAGTGCCGGATGCTTTGAGACCAAGCAGGTAGTCTTTTGCACCTGTTAAATCTAGGCCAAGCCCTTTATCGGCATGTTTGTTGGCGATCGCAATTCCATTTCCTTGCGTATTGAGCTGAGCCAACACATACATTGGAATCTTTTGATTGCCCTTGGTGATAACTCCTTCTGAAATCAGGTGGGGCATGGGCATTTGCCACTGGCCACCATCAATGCCGCCAGCGGCTGCACCAATTTCAACGTTGTCGCGAGCAGACCCCCAGTTGGCCTGTTTGGAAACCTCTACCTGGGTCATGCCATACTTTGCAAAAAAGCCTTTAACCTGCGCCACAATCAATGGTGCCGCTTCCACAATGGGGATATAACCTAACTTAATCGATGGAGTTTCAGGGGCATCATCAGCCGCCACCGTTGTGGGGGATGCCGTCGTTGCAGTGGTGCCTGCTGGAGTCACTTCCGGTGGGTTGCCCACGCATCCTTTTAGAAGTAGCGAACCGGCGGTCGAGGCACCAGCGATCGCAATGAACTTACGGCGTGAAAAATTAGACATAGATCCTCCCAACAGAGCGTAAGGCTCTGCAAAAAATTGCTGAATATAAACGAGAGTGAAAACCTAAAGTCCGTCAATCAAACCAGCGGAGCACGGAGGATTATTGAAATCGCTACGGTTTCATACTGGTGTCCAAGCAATCGATTAATGCCTTGTACCGATTACTTAAACTTATGTTGATCTGAAGGTGATTTAGTGCGTCTAAGTAGTAACTATAAGACCCCTCACGTCAAATTTTGAAACAATTATTAAATTTGATTGATAAGTTTTACTTTAGCTAAAAGCCTGAAATCCTCTAATTTCATACAATATGAACAAGAACCGCTATTAAGTATTGAGAATTCATAGGACCCATACGCAGGTCAAGTCTCTAAAAAATAGAAATGGCCAACACCTTGCTGATAAACCGATGGCGTTACAGCGCCTCGCGCTTGGATAAATTCAATTTTTCGATAAAAGGCCGTGCGGAGCGCGGCTTTTTATCAGAAACCTGTACCTCATGCACTTAAAAAATGCACTTAAAAAGTGCTGTATCTATGGTTGATAGTTGGTCTGCTAATTGTTTAATACAAAACTCATTGAGGCGCTCGATTAGGCACAATAAATCAATCCATAAATTTCGCTTTTATCCCCTATTTCCTCTGCCGTTAGGATTAGATTTATTTGAATGCGACATTGGGGGATACCATTGGGCTAGGTTTCCTGGAATCCAACTCAGCGATTTGGACAGGTTCTGTGTAGGAAATCAGTAAATTGTTAATTTCGATACACTTTGTCAACATTTCCAACGTTCCTGGCACACTCCCTGAATTTCTTGGAAGACTAGTAAAAGTAGGGTGTAGAGAGCTAGAGAGTTTTTTCAAACGTTCTACTTCATGCACTAAAAGTCCTGTAAAACAAAGTCCTGTAAAACGTCGCTTGAAAAGTTTTAAGCTAATTTTGCGTGCGTATGTCTGCAAAGCATCTGCGTTGGCGCTAAATTGCAGCGTTAGAGTTAAGAGGCTTTCTGCATCGGGTTGAGAAGGAGGTTTGGATATGGGTATCGCTACAGTAAACCCGGCGACTGGGAAAACGATTCAAACGTTTGAAGGGCTAAGTGATCCGGCGATCGCCCTCGCGATTGACACTGCACACCACTGTTTTGGGCAATACCGGCAGACATCATTTGCACAACGAGCGACTTGGCTTCACGCTGCTGCTAGCCTTTTAGTCAGTGAAAAGGAAACGTTTGCTAAAACGATGACCGTAGAAATGGGGAAACCCATTACAGCTTCAATTGCCGAAGTGGAAAAATCTGCCGCCGTCTGCCGTTACTATGCTGACCACGCCGAGCAATTTTTGGCACCCGTCAGCGTCGAAACCGATGCCAGCAATAGTTACGTGTGTTATCAACCGTTGGGTATTGTCTTGGCGGTAATGCCGTGGAATTTTCCATTTTGGCAGGTATTTCGGTTTGCGGCTCCGGTGCTGATGGCGGGCAATGTGGGGTTGCTTAAACATGCCTCCAACGTGCCGCAGTCGGCCTTGGCGATCGCCGATATCTTCCGACGAGCTGGCTTCCCAGAGGGTGCCTTTCAGACTTTGTTAGTAGGTGCAGACAAGGTAGCCCAAATCATTGCCGATGAGCGTGTCAAAGCCGCCACCCTCACGGGTAGCGAACCCGCCGGAGCCAGCCTTGCTGCCGCTGCCGGAACGCAAATCAAAAAAACCGTGCTGGAACTAGGCGGCAGCGACCCGTTTATCGTCTTAGAAAGCGCAGACCTGGAAACAGCCGTGGCAACTGCCGTTACCGCCCGCATGATCAACAACGGCCAGTCTTGCATTGCCGCTAAGCGGTTCATTGTGCAAGAGTCGATCGCCGATGCATTTACTCAAAAACTAGTCGAAAAATACGCTGCTCTTAAAATTGGCGATCCGCTGCTACCTGACGTACAAATTGGTCCATTAGCTACACCAGCCATTTTTCAGGAGGTACATCAACAGGTACAAAGCTGCATTGCTATGGGCGGTCAGGTGCTAATTGGGGGTGATCCTGATGCAGTTTGTACCCGGTCTGATCCCGCTTTGAGTCAGGGTAATTTTTATCCCCCTACAATTGTGGCTAACTTGCCCCAGGATGCGGCGATCGCCCAAGAGGAAATCTTTGGCCCCGTTGCCATGCTGTTTCGCGTCGCAGATTTAGATGCGGCTATTCACTTAGCCAATGACACCCCCTTCGGGTTAGGGTCTAGCGCTTGGACTCAAATTTCAGCAGAGCGCGATCGCCTCACGAATGAACTAGAAGCAGGCTCAGTCTTCATCAATGGCATGGTCAAATCCGATCCCCGTCTTCCCTTTGGCGGGATCAAGCGCTCCGGCTACGGTCGTGAACTCGGCAGCCAGGGAATTCTTGAGTTTGTCAATGTCAAAACGGTTTGGGTGAAGTAAACGCTGAAGGACAAAATATGACTGATCTAAACACCGCTGAACTATTAGTGAAATGCTTAGAAAATGAAGGGGTCGAATATATATTTGGCTTGCCAGGTGAAGAAAACCTGCATGTTTTGGAGGCGTTAAAGCACTCCTCAATTCGGTTCATTACGACGCGCCATGAGCAAGGTGCTGCGTTTATGGCAGATGTGTACGGGCGGCTAACCGGTAAGGCCGGGGTCTGCCTCTCTACTCTGGGGCCAGGTGCGACTAATTTGATGACGGGTGTGGCCGATGCCAATTTGGACTGCGCGCCGTTGGTGGCGATTACCGGGCAGGTGGGTACGGATCGGATGCACATTGAGTCGCACCAATATTTGGATTTGGTCGCGATGTTTGCACCCGTAACCAAGTGGAACACTCAGATTGTGCGACCGAGCAATACGCCCGAAATCGTTCGCAAGGCGTTTAAAGTGTCGCAAAGCGAAAAGCCAGGTGCCGTTCATATTGACCTGCCAGAAAATATTGCGGCGATGACTGCGGTGGGTCAGCCTCTGGTCACTCGTGAAATTGAAAAGGTGTATGCGTCGTTTAGAAGCATTGAACTGGCGGCAGCGGCGATCGCCTCTGCAAAAAATCCCATTATTTTGGTAGGAAATGGGGCAATTCGGGCACAGGCGAGTGAGTCAGTCACCCAATTTGCCACCCAGCTTAATATTCCTGTTGCCAACACCTTTATGGGCAAGGGCGTAATTCCCTACACGCATCCTCTGTCATTATGGGCAGTTGGGCTACAGCAGCGTGATTATATCAATTGTGGGTTTGACCAAACCGATTTGGTCATTTGCATTGGGTATGATCTGGTTGAATATTCGCCCAAGCGATGGAATCCAGATGGCACTAAGCCCATTATCCACATTGGGCAAACCCCTGCCGAAATTGACAGTAGCTACAATCCTTTGGCAGAAGTGGTGGGCGATATTTCTGATTCGTTAGCTGAAATTTTAAAGCGGGTCGATCGCAGCGGCAAACCGCAACCCCACGCAATTCAACTGCGTGCCGATATCCAGGCAGACTATGAGGAGCACGCGCACGATGACGGCTTTCCGATCAAACCGCAAAAGCTAATCTACGATCTGCGGCAGGTGATGGGTCCCGAAGATATTGTGATTTCAGACGTGGGTGCCCACAAAATGTGGATAGCTCGGCATTACCACTGCGATCGCCCCAATACTTGCATTATTTCCAACGGCTTCGCTGCCATGGGGATTGCCTTGCCGGGGGCGATCGCCGCTAAACTTGTAGCTCCCAATCGTAAGGTCGTCGCAGTCACTGGAGATGGCGGATTTATGATGAACTGCCAGGAGCTAGAAACCGCGCTGCGGATCAACACGCCCTTTGTCACGATTATTTTTAACGATGGGGGCTATGGGTTAATTGAGTGGAAGCAGTTTAACCACTTTGGCGAGTCATCTTTTATTAAGTTTGGCAATCCTGACTTTGTTAAATTTGCCGAGAGCATGGGGCTAAAAGGCTACCGCATTAATGCCAGCACTGATTTCATTCCTATCCTCAAAGAAGCATTGGCGCAAGACGTGCCTGCGATCATCGACTGTCCAGTGGACTACCGCGAAAACCTGCGGTTTAGCCAGCGCTCAGGCGATCTAACCTGCACAATTTAGACCACTTGCTGAAGTCACGGTTGAGAGATGTCCGAAGTATAGCCATCGCCACGAAGGTTAGGACATGCCAGCGTCATTCCCGTTTCCACGGGAATGACGCTGGCACCTGTCGAGCAGATGGATTCCCGCCTGCGCGGGAACGACAGGGAGGCGTCCTATTGATCATGGCTACGGCTATACCTCTCTCGACCGTGAATTTATCCCTAGTTACGAAGTACTTTAGTTTGGACTAACTTTGAAGAGAAAGGCAGTCAATGAGAGCCACCGACTGCCGTAAGGTCAATGAAGTATTCATCACATTGACCTCATGATTTTCAAACAACTTCAGCAATTTCGCCAAGCCCTGTATGACAATCTGGGAAAAGCCAGGGACGCAGTCTTTGATT
>JBBQFG010000083.1:0-19501 GCA_038321765.1 Elainellales cyanobacterium | reverse complement strand
TTAAAAGTCTGATTGTTAGTAGCAAAACGTTTTAGATCCCCCTAAATCCCCGCGCTGGCGCGCCGCTGCGCTAGAAAAAAGGGGGACTTTGAATCCAGTTCCCCCCTTTTTATAGACGCGAAGCGGCTTCCCGAAGGGTAGAGGGCTAGGGGGATCAACAGGTGTCTAAAATCACAGCAGACCACTTTTCAAACATCCTCTTAGAAGCTTGTTTTTATTTAGGTCGAACTACTTAGTCACGATCGCCAGGTGAGTTGAGTTTCCGCTTCGCACGCATAACTGGGGCTATGTTTTTAACCCTTGTGGCAACGGCTGTCGTTGCGATCGCCACAGAGTTTGGTTTTCTGAGGCAGAATTGCGTATCATGCAAACAGAATTAGGCTTCTTTCTCTGATGTCAACATCTCAATTTACAAATTCCGCCAACCTTGATGGCAATCAAGCCTCAACCCTGGCTGTTCTGGGTCAACTCATTGATGTAGTAGCTGCCCTGCGATCGCCCCAAGGTGGATGCCCGTGGGATTTAGCCCAAACACCCGAAACCCTGATTCCCTATGTGATTGAAGAAGCCTATGAGGTGGTAGACGCGATTCGTCAAGGAAATCCAGAGGCGATCGCCGATGAGCTAGGAGATTTGTTGCTCCAGGTGGTGTTGCAGTCACAAATTGCCAACGAGGCCGGACAGTTTGATCTGGCCACGGTGGCGCAGGGTATCACCGCCAAGCTGATTCGCCGCCATCCCCATGTCTTTGACAATCACAATGGCGATCGCTCAGTCCAGTCGGCAGATCAGGTGCGGCAAAATTGGGAACAAATTAAGGCTGAGGAAGAGCAGCAGTCAACTGGTACCCAGAGTTTGTTACCTCGGCTTAGTCGCTATGCGCGATCGCTACCGCCTTTGACCGCTGGTCTAAAAATCTCCCAAAAAGCCGCAGCGGTTGGGTTTGAATGGCAACGAGTAGAAGATGTCTGGGCCAAGCTAGAGGAAGAATTAGACGAGTTTCGACAGGCGATCGCCCATGAACCAAAAGCCAACCAACAATCAGAACTGGGCGATGTGCTGTTTACTCTAATTAATCTGGCGCGTTGGTATAAACTCGACCCGGCTGAAGCGGTTTATGATACCAACCATCGCTTTATTCGTCGCCTAGAGCAAATGGAAGCCGTAGCCGATCGCCCTTTCTCTGCCTATACGCCCAACGAACTCGAAACCCTATGGCAACAGGCCAAAGCAAACTTGGCAGAAATAAAATCGGCAGAAACAAACTTAGCAGAACCGTCTTGACATCTGTCACCCTACAGTGACGAATCAGTGTCTTCTCCCTCTTCTGTCTCTTCTTCGGAATGGCTAGCAATCAACACAGGATCTTGGTACAGCGGCACTGTAAATGTCACTGTAGACCCCAACCCCTCTCCCAAACTATAGAAGTTGACAATGCCATTCATCGCCTCTACTAACTTCTGAGAAATTGTCAGCCCTAAACCTGTTCCGCCATATTGTCGCGTTCGAGAACCATCCACCTGGCTAAACGATTGAAATAATTTGTCTTGCTTCTCTAGCGACACGCCAATGCCCGTATCAGCCACGCTAATTTTTGCCATACCGGCCTTTTCGCCGCTCAGCTTGGGCAAAATATCTGTTGTGATAATAATGCTGCCTTCGTGGGTAAATTTAATGGCATTATTTACCAGGTTTAGCATTACCTGTAGCAACCGTTGGTAATTGCCCAATAAAATAACGGGGTCTCGGGTCGTAGGATATCGGATCTTGAAAATCAACCTTTTCTGCTGAGCTTGAGTGCGAGCAAAGTTTTCTACATCTGTCAGCACATCATTTAGCTTGACTGGATTTAGCTCAAGCTGCATTTTCCCAGCTTCAATCTTGGCGATGTCAAGGATGTCATTGATGATGTTTAGCAGGTGAAAAGCTGAACGATAGGCTTCTTGGATGAATTCTTCTTGCTCTACCGGGTCATCAACCATGCCGTCCATGATCAGCTTTAGAAACCCAAGCATACCGTTAAGCGGCGTTCGCAGCTCGTGGGAAGTGTTGGCTAGAAATTCACTTTTGAGCCGCGAGGCTTCTTCAGCCTGCTGACGTGCTTCTTTTAGCTCTTCGTGCTGTTGAACTAAATCAGCATTGGCTCGGCGTAAATCTGCTGTGAGATTTAGACTTTCGGCAAACACATTAGCGTGGGCAATACCGGTGCCGACTTGATCTGCTAGTTCTTGAATCAGCCCAACCTCTACTTCATTCCACGTCCAAGATTGGTCAGTTTGGTGCAAAATGATCAACCCATTTGGCTCGTCTTTATGACAAGTAGCCACCACCAGCAGCGATCGCTCTCCTGCTTCAGGGGTTTCTAGTTCAACGGCTTTAACAGGCTTGAGTGTATCCAGTGCCTGTCTAAGATAAGGGTAGGCAGAAGCCTCCAGTTCTAAACCCAGATGCGAACTTAAACCGGGCTGGCAGTACTCTGCGACTACTGTAACTATAGGACTGTGGGGTTCGTAGGAACACACTAAACAACGACTAACCCCCAAGATTTCACCCAAGCCATCTGCGGTCTGTTGCCAAATGGTGTGGAGGTCTAATGTTCGGCGAATTGTCCAAGCGACCTGAGTTAGGGGCTTCTGATATAGACTGGAGTAACGTTCGCGCTGAATAGGCGTGCAGTAGGGCGGTGTTTCTGTAAGCTGTGCGGCCTGCTCTTCGGAACAGTGATGCAAGAATTGCCCAACGATAGTAGCAACTGTGGGGGCATGATTTGGCAACAGCAGCGGGCTAATTGTGAGGTCAAACACCAAATATTGACCGTCACAGTAAAAGGGATAGCGAAACTGCTCGGCGCTAGACAATTCCAAGACCTGTTGGAGCCGCTTTAAGTAAGAGGCGATCGCCACGGGTACAAAGTCAGCCTGCCCCTCCAACAAAGATTTACCAACTATCTGAGCTGAGATTAGGCCGTATGCGTCAGCTTCACGCCAGTAAAACGAAAGGTAGGTTCCGCTCCCATCTTGGGTAAACACCAAATCTGTCGGTGTCGGAACCTGTAAAAAATTGTTGAGCCGCTTAGCAATAGCTAAGTTCCCAGGATTTGCAGAACGAGAGAAGTCGCCGGACAACGTCATCAGCGTGGAGTGTGGAGAGGTCTATCAAATATTCAGTACTTCACCTAACGTAGCCTGTCGTAGATGCAACCTGCAATGCCTAAAATCCTTCTGTAATTTTCCAGATAATTCCTTCAGTAGATTGTACAAGACTTCGATGTCCTGAGCGGCTACCTAAACCGATTTTTTCGCGTCCCTACACAACCGATTTTTTCGCGTCCCTACACGTTGGTAGCCTCCCTTTGGTAGCCTCCCTTTGGTAGCTTCTCTAGGCAGAAAGTCTGAATAATGTGCTAAACGTGCTGTTTATTTTTTTGAACGCTTCGCCCAGCATACCGTTCAAAGAATAAACCTAGTCGTTCCACTCGCCACGAGGAGGCACAGGTGGATTGCGCTGTAGCGATCGCGTTAAGTCGTCGTCTCGTGATGCCCCGCCCCGCAACCATTGACGTACAGCCACTTCAATAACTTTACTGGGGTCGGTGGTGAGGTGATTAATTTGGTTGAGCAGTTCAGCATCAATTTGAATCGCCAAGTTCACTTTGCTGGATGGCTCAGATTGCACAACAGGATCACTCATAGGTGCCGGGTTCCTCAGTAATTGAAATTCAGTCGCTAAAACTAGGTAAACAATGAACTGCTGCCATAAAACACAGGGTCTGGAGAGATGGGGACACGCAGAACCTTCAGTTGCACTGTATACGCAATTAGAGAATTCTACACGCATTAGGGGCAATCATTAAGGTTTGTTAACAATAGTAGATACAATTCCTGAAGATACTTAGCCAGTAGGGCTAATCCCGCTTGGAGTGATTTCCCTAGCAAGCCTAGCAATCTTGTTAGGCTTTATAGATAGGATGATGGACGCTAATGGCATCATTTTTTGAGGTTCTGACCGTGTGTTCGCTTCCCGGTCACTGCCCACATGGAGCTGTATGGAGCGATCGCTTCTTAATTACAGCTAAAAGCATTGTTGCTACTAGAAGTATTACAATACGCTAAGCATGTGTCTGCGTTAAAAAGGCTCAATGTATCTACTTAGAAACGATATTTTAGAGACGATTTTGAGTAGAGGGAGTGAGCTGATTGACTGACAAAACCTGTTAGTCAGATCCCCGAAAGCCCTCACCCTAGCCCTTTCCCGAGGGGAGAGGAAACCTGGAAGGGTAGATCAACTCCCCTCGCCCTCTGGGAGAGGGGTTGGGGGTGAGGGCTATAGACTTTTGTCAGTAAACCAGGGGAGTAAGACAGTCTTAAATTTAAATCATGATTTTTAGAGGTCAGGCAAAGCCCGCGCTTCAAAAAATCATTGCATCAATACCCCTACCTTCTAAAGTAGCAAAGCTTCTGGATGACGAGCCAGAGCCATGTAGTCGCAGCAGTATACCAGTCCAGTTTTCCCTTGGGGGCTATGACCGACGTACCCGTTTCCAATATCCGTAACTTCTCTATCATTGCCCACATTGACCACGGCAAGTCTACCCTGGCAGACCGCTTGTTGCAGTTTACGGGCACCGTAAATAAACGAGAAATGAAAGAACAGTTTCTCGACAATATGGATTTGGAGCGTGAGCGCGGCATCACGATTAAGCTGCAAGCCGCTCGCATGAATTACCACGGTGAAGATGGGCAAGACTATGTGCTAAACCTGATTGATACCCCAGGGCACGTAGACTTTTCCTATGAGGTGTCACGCTCTCTGGCGGCCTGTGAAGGAGCGCTATTGGTTGTGGACGCATCGCAAGGGGTAGAAGCGCAAACCCTGGCAAATGTTTACCTAGCGTTAGAGAACAACCTGGAAATTATTCCAGTGCTGAATAAGATTGACCTACCGGGAGCAGAACCCGATCGCGTCAAAGGCGAAATTGAGGAAATCATTGGCCTAGATTGCAGTGGCGCGATTCATGCCTCTGCCAAAGAAGGAATCGGCATTCACGAAATTCTAGAGTCGATTGTGCATTTGGTGCCACCGCCCAAAGATACCGTTAACGAGCGGCTGCGGGCGCTGATTTTTGATAGCTATTACGATTCTTACCGGGGCGTTATCGTCTACTTCCGGGTGATGGATGGCATCGTCAAGAAGGGCGATCGCGTTCGTTTGATGATGTCCCATAAAGAGTATGTGATCGACGAACTGGGCGTGCTCTCACCCACACAAGTGCAGGTTGACCAGCTTCATGCAGGGGAAGTGGGCTACTTTGCTGCTGCCATTAAATCGGTCGAAGATGCGCGGGTGGGCGACACCATTACCTTGGCGATCGCCCCCGCCACTGAAGCCCTCCCCGGCTACACCGAAGCCAAGCCAATGGTGTTCTGCGGACTCTTCCCTACCGATGCTGACCAGTTTGAAGACCTGCGAGAAGCACTGGAAAAGCTGCGCCTCAACGATGCGGCTCTGCAATACGAACCAGAAACCTCTAGCGCTATGGGCTTCGGCTTTCGCTGTGGCTTTTTGGGGCTGCTGCACATGGAAATTGTGCAAGAACGGCTAGAGCGAGAATACAACCTGGATTTGATTACTACGGCTCCCTCGGTAGTCTACAAAGTAATCAAAATCGACGGCACGGAGCTTTACATCGACAACCCTAGCAACTTGCCCGATCCGCAGTACCGGGAAACGTTAGAGGAACCCTACGTCAAGGTAGACATGATTACTCCCGAAGAGTTTGTCGGCTCCCTGATGGACTTGAGCCAAACGCGACGGGGCGTATTCAAAGACATGAAGTACCTAACTCAGGGTCGCACGACTTTAACGTATGAACTACCGCTGGCAGAAGTCGTCACCGATTTCTTTGACCAGATGAAATCGCGATCGCGCGGCTATGCCAGCATGGAATATCACATAATCGGCTACCGCGAAAACCCGCTGGTTAAGCTCGACATTCTAATTAACGGCGAGCCTGTCGATCCACTTGCCACTATCGTGCATCGAGATAAGGCGTACCACGTCGGTAAAGCATTGGTGGAAAAACTCAAAGAGCTAATTCCCCGCCACCAGTTCAAAATCCCCATCCAGGCCACCATTGGCAGCCGCGTTGTGGCTAGCGAAAATATTCCAGCCCTACGCAAAGACGTGTTAGCTAAATGCTACGGCGGCGATATTAGCCGGAAAAAGAAATTGCTGCAAAAGCAAGCTAAAGGTAAAAAGCGGATGAAATCTGTCGGCACCGTCGATGTCCCCCAAGAAGCATTCATGGCTGTGCTCAAACTTCAATAAGGTATAGCCGTAGAGACGCGATTCACCCGTGTAGAGACGCGATTAATCGCGTCTCTACACGGGTGAATTATGTGGGGAACACCCCGATCACGTACTCGCCTTCATTTACCGCCTGATTAGTGGATACGTCGTATACGCGCCCATCGCGATCGGCGTAAATTTCAAGGACTATGGGCACCGTGCCTTCTTTGTTAAAGCTCAACAACTGATAGAGCCGCTGCTTGGCTCGTACCCTAGAACCCAGCGGCACTCTAGCTTGAACCACGCCGCCTGCTGGGGCATAGTAGCGCTGAAGCTGGCTGCGCTGAGTGAATGCGAGAGGCTGGGGCTGAATCGACGGAGTAATCGGCAGATGAAGCATGCGCTTTGCCGTCAGATAGTTTTGCACCCCCCGAACTCCTTTTGCTACAGCGCCTGGGCTAAGTTGCATCCCAGAGCCTAGCTCAAGGGTATAGGCTTCTATGTCGAACCGCATCGGCTTACCCAAAATAGCCAAACATCGCTCTAACGCTAGCCAGGGTTTGATAAACGCTTCATCGAACGCATCGCCATCGTATTCATCTAACAAGACAGCCGTTTCGAGTAAAAATAGGGCGGCACTGGCAGCGCGATCGCGAAAATAGTAAACGTATTCCAATCCCTGATCGCTTGACGTGTGCAAATCAATCACATAATCAGCATCTAGACAAAGGGATTGCAGACAATAGCGGTATTTTTCAGCTTGGGGCACCCCTGCAGGAGATTGAATCTGGTCGGATAGCTGGGCAAAACGCGCCAGAATAGTTTGACGATAGGCTTGTTGAATAGTGTTGAGATCGGCATCCAGATGAGTTTTGGCAAACGTTAAAATATCGTCTCCGTGGGTTTCGTAGTCCCAAAAAATGCGGTTCCAATCTCTACCGTCATACGAATTAAATCGACCTGGAGAATAATGGTGCGATCGCGCATTCACCCCCAGCGGATTGCACATCGGCACTAGCCAGAGTTCACCCGTTAGCTGCTCAGGTTTCAAGTCTTGCAAAACGGTCATAAGCTGGGCAATAACCGCGTTTCCCGCGATTTCACCTCCATGCAAGTTGGCTTGCAGGTAAGCCTTTTTACCCGGATTTGCCCCCACAAATTTGTAGACTTGCAGGGTAAGGCGATCGCCCGATGCCAACTGTAGCAGCGGCAGAGTTTCAATTACTGGAATCACTAAGTCAGTCTCCGATACGCCAAGCCACACTGATTTTTGCACTCAATATAGGCTTTGTGACTGACTTCTGGATGGCCTTGCTATGTAAACGTTTTAGAAAGTTGAGTGATGTTGCGAGTGCGCCGCGATCGCAACATCACTCAACTGCATAAGTCTTTAATTTTTAGCAGTTAATTTTAGGGCTTATGCATAAGGTGTTTAGATCCTCGACTTCTGACTAAAACTCTGCAAAGCCTTATCCCATAGCAGAAGTCGGGGATCTTTGCATCAGTCCTAAATTTGTTTCCAAGCATAGTAAGTAGTTCAACCTAAATAAAAACAAGCTTCTAAAAGTCTGCGCCGCCCGCTGCGCGGGCGGCGCAGACTTTTAAGGTTTTATATTTAATTACGCCCATCTACTTAGAGTTCTAATAGAGATAGCTGGACAGCTTACCTGCTCTTGATAGTCAAGCGATCCGGAGAAATTTGAGAAACTTTTGGCGGCTATTAGCGTCTTAGTGTGTACGCTCTAAATTTAAATCGCGATTCCCTAATCATTAGAGGTGTAGATTGTCTTATTGAAATTTACGCAGAATAAGGCTCTCGACAAAGCACCCGCATCAAACCTCAGCGAGAACCTCTATAAAATTAGATTTTATTTAACTTATATGCATGTTTGATCAAAATCATTGACCTGTTTCCCCCCTATCACTGACCGAGGAGAACTAAGATGAACCCCGTTACCCGCATAACTCTCGCAGCCACTCTTGCCTTCACAACGATTGGCATTTCGGCTCCGCACTGGCCTGCACAGGCTGTGGAGAGCGTCAGTACGGCCACTCAGCAACATGAACTGCCACAGCCTCAAGCAGAGACTCTGCTAGCTCAGTTCGCAGATTTCGACTTTGACGATTACGACGGTAGCGATCGCAACGACAACGACCGTAACGACAACGACCGTAACGACAACGACCGCAACAATAATCGAAACGATCGCAACAACGGCGATCGCTGGAATAATAGCGATCGCCAAGGCAATAGCGATCGCTGGACGACTAACGATCGGCGGAACAATGGCGCGAATCGCGACAATGATGATCGCTGGAATCAAGGTGATAGCTGGGATCGAGGCGATAGCTGGGATCGAGGCGATAGCTGGGATCGCGATGACGACGATGATCGCCGGGATGATGATGACTATCGGGGTAGTCGTAACGGCTGCTATGGACTTTACGCAAATCGGGACGGGGTACCTGGGCGGGGTGACGCTGAAGTGATTGCCCGCGAATTCTTGGGATGTCAGCTAGGCATTGAACCGTATTCTCGCGACGTTGAGATTGTGGGAGTTGGCAGCGATCGCCGTAACTGGGTAGTACGCGGCAAAGTAGATGGGGAGTTCTTTAGAATTGATATCGACTCTGATGACGCAGAGATTGTAAACTTCGACCCACCCAATGGGCGCAATGATAACGACGATGATAACGATCGGGACGTTATTTTCTTCTAAAGAACACGGTAGTCCTGAGCCTGTAATAATTTCATGCAGCGCGGGTTTTGCCCGCGCTGCATAAAATTATTAGCTCACTACGCGAGGTAAACAAAAACCATCCCGTCGTTAGTGGAATGGTTTCAAAATATTTTCAGTTTTCTATTTTAGATTGCGACTCTAGATTGCGACTCTAGATTGCGATCGCCAACATTAGTCAATAGAAACAGCCTTCACATCAACTGGGTCAGCGCTGGCTACAACTTGATCGCCTTCTGTCTCGTTCCTCTGCGCTTTCACACGACTAATTAACAACTGAGACACTTCGGTGAACAGAAGCGTAATGATCACCGCATCGTCAATCTGACCAATGAAGGGAATAAAGTCAGGTGCAATGTCAAACGGCATGACCACATAGGCCAAAGAAGCTAAGATAATCCACCAGCGATATTTTGGATTGCGGATTGTATCGCGGTACCAGTCGTAAAGACCTTGGAGAGGAAATGTCATGTGAGGTGTCCTTCATTCAACCTCCTTATCTTCTCTGATTCAAACAAAAATTATTAGTGGGAATAACCGCCTAAAACAGGTCTGGAGATTCCCCCTCAAGAAATCAGGAATTTATGGGGCGATCGCGCTGACATAGAACAGACAAAGTGCCGAAACCTCAAAGCCTTGTGCTGCCAACTAGGCAGCACAAGGCTTTGAGGTCTGGATTTTGTATAAGTTGAACTGCTAACTAGCCTATCAAAACTGCCTAAATTCTATATCGACCTAATGCCGCATTAGCCTGTGCCAGGAGAATTTCAGCGCTCTCCTCAACCTTCACTCCAGGCATACCCTTTTTTAGCAGTCTTTGAAGACAACAGTCTTTGAAGACAGAGCCGTACCCTCAATTTTCAGACCTTAGGCTACTTTAATCGTTGTCCCACTCTTCGTGCCCAAGCAGATCACCAATGCGATCGCGCAGCAAAAAATCACATTCTTCTAATTCTTCTTCAACACAGGCCCATTCGCGAGCTGGAATGTATTTACAGAGCGTGTAAATCGGCTGTTGACGGTTCACTGTGCCTCGTTGGACGAGGTGCCGAACTTCGTCTTGAAGTAGATCTACGGAGTATTGAATGGATTGGAGCATAATTCACCTTCTGACATCTGACTGGTAGAAATGTAACTCTTCAGAATTGCAAAGTTTTATAATGCAAAGTTACAAAATCATCATATACGTCTTTACGCTAGTCTGGATGTTTTGTATTTGACTATACCGAATACTGTTTATTGTTATCCCAATTCAGCGAGAGCGACATTAAGTAATGTTAAAAAGTCATGATCTCACAACATTTTTAGAGTACTAATGTATTCCTTTTGAGGTATATTTCTGACACAAAATGACTTGTAGCAGGTTGTGTAGACGTTCTACTAGGAACTTATTGCGGTTCCAAATTAGCACCATTTATGCAATGGATTTGTTCTGTCAAGGTTTTGTGTCAACCTAGAAGTCAAATGTGGCAAATGATGCTGCTTAAAGATGCTACGCCACACCTGATTAGCGTTGTAACTCCACGAAGTGAGGTAAATCCGTCATCATATTCAGAGTGGGTTGTTTGAAGCTGGGAGTTAACAACGGGTATGAGTGAATTTGATATTCAGGCACCGTTTGAGCCAAAGGGAGATCAGCCCAAAGCGATCGCTCAACTAACCGACTACATCAATGCCCAAAACCGCTACCAAACGTTGCTGGGGGCAACAGGTACAGGCAAAACTCACACCATTGCACGGGTCATTCAAAATGTTGGTAAACCGACGCTACTACTAGCACACAACAAAACGCTGGCGGCGCAGCTATGTAACGAGCTACGCGAATTTTTTCCCGACAATGCGGTGGAATACTTTATTAGCTATTACGATTACTACCAGCCTGAAGCGTACATTCCAGTCACCGACACCTACATCGCTAAAACTGCGTCGATCAACGAAGAAATCGACATGTTGCGCCACTCGGCCACGCGATCGCTATTTGAGCGCAAAGACGTGATTGTGGTAGCGTCCATTAGCTGCATTTACGGCTTGGGAATTCCGTCTGAGTACCTAAATGCCTCTGTGCCGCTGCGGGTTGGCATGGAAACCGATCAGCGGCAAATTCTGCGTGACCTATCTACGATCCAGTATGAGCGCAACGATTTGGAGCCGGGGCGAGGCCGCTTCCGGGTCAAAGGCGACGTACTAGAAATTGGCCCCGCCTACGAAGATCGGATCATTCGGGTGGAGTTTTTTGGGGATGAAATTGACGCAATTCGCTATATAGACCCAATTACAGGCACCACGCTGCAAAGTATGGATGGCGTGAATATTTACCCCGCTAAGCACTTTGTCACCCCAGCCGATCGCCTGGAAGAAGCGTGTGAGGCCATTCAAGCTGAATTGAAAGAACAACTCATTGTTTTAGAGAGCGAAAATAAGCTGTTAGAGGCTCAGCGGCTGGAGCAGCGCACCCGGTATGACTTGGAAATGCTGCGCGAAGTGGGCTACTGCAACGGGGTGGAAAACTATGCCCGCCACCTGGCAGGACGGACTGCGGGGTCTCCACCAGAATGTTTAATCGACTATTTCCCGGACGACTGGCTGCTGGTGATTGACGAATCTCACGTTACCTTGCCGCAGATCAAAGCCATGTATAACGGCGATCGCGCCCGCAAAACGGTGTTGATTGACCACGGCTTTCGGTTGCCAAGTGCTGCCGATAACCGCCCGCTCAAAGACGAAGAATTTTGGCAGAAGGTGAATCAGTGCATTTTTGTATCTGCAACGCCGGGGCTATGGGAATTAGAAATCTCAGGTGGTGAGTTCAACACCATCGGCACACCTAAAGAAGAGCGCAAGGTTTATAAATTAGGCACAGGCCGCGTGGCCGAGCAGGTAATTCGTCCCACGGGCGTAATTGATCCCGAAATCTTTGTGCGGCCTACCGATGGGCAAATCGACGACCTGCTAGGCGAAATTTTGGCGCGGGTGAAGCTGGGCGAACGCACTCTGATTACTACGCTAACCAAGCGGATGGCGGAAGACCTAACGGACTATTTGCAAGAGCGCTCAGTTCGCGTTCGTTACCTGCATTCTGAAATTAACTCCATTGAGCGCATCGAGATTTTGCAAGACCTGCGCCAGGGCGTTTTTGATGTGTTGGTTGGCGTTAACTTGCTGCGAGAAGGGCTTGACCTGCCGGAAGTGTCTCTGGTCGCTATTTTAGATGCCGATAAAGAAGGTTTCTTACGTGCCGAGCGATCGCTAATTCAAACCATCGGACGCGCGGCTCGCCATGTGCGGGGTCAGGCTATTCTCTATGCCGACAACCTCACCGATAGTATGGCTCGTGCCATCAGCGAAACCGATCGCCGCCGCACCATTCAGATGGCGCACAACGAAAAATTTGGCATTATTCCGCGATCTATTATCAAAAAGCAAAATAACTCTATTTTGCAATTTCTGGAAGTGTCGCGCCGGGTCTCTAGCCACGAACTGGAAGAGGTATTTGAACACTCCAACGAACTTCCGCTAGACACAATTCCCGATCTGATTGTGAAACTAGAGGTGCAAATGAAAGAAGCGGCTAAAAAGATGGAATTTGAAGAAGCCGCCAAGTTTCGCGATCGCATCAAACAACTGCGCGATCGCCTCACCGGACGACGATAAGGCGCACAACCACATTACAATCCAATAGTTGCTGGTGAAGGGATAGCGAAGCCACTCTTTCACCAGCAGCTATTGGATTATTTTAATTCACGGTTCGGTAGTCCTAAATTGGTAAGGATTTTTTGATGGGCGGGCTTCGCCCATCAAAAAATCCTTACATCAATACCACTACCCACAGTTCTATAGCGGTAGCCCTGATCAATAGGACGCCTCCCTGTCATTCCCGCGCAGGCGGGAATCCATCTGCTCGATCGGTGCCAGCGTCATTCCCGCGCAGGCGGGAATGACGCTGGCATGTCCTAAGCTTTATGACTATAGCTCTACAAGAGCGCCGGGTTGGCCGTGAATCAGCGAAGTACAACGATGTCACACTACCACTCTGAACACCTTGTCATTTTTACCCGCTATCCCCAGTCCGGAAAAGCCAAAACCCGTATGATCCCGGCGTTGGGTTCAGAAGGGGCAGCGCAGTTGCAGCGTCAGATGACAGAACATACCCTTCGGCAGATCGGAGCGTTGGTGGAGGGCGATCGCGTCTCAGCAGACCATGCTACCTCGGTAGGAATTTGGTTCTCAGGCGGAACCAGCGACCTGATGCGCGAATGGCTGGGTTTAGGTTGGCACTATCAGCCTCAGCCCGATGGGGATTTAGGGATGCGGATGGTCGCAGCGCTGCAAGCGGCGTTTGACCAAGGGGTAGAGCGCGCTGTAGTCATTGGCACCGACTGTCCTGGTGTAGACAAACGCTGTTTGACCGAGGCATTTGCTGCCTTACAACAGCACGACCTGGTACTGGGGCCAGCAACCGACGGGGGCTATTACTTAATTGGGCTGCGGCGACTGATCCCGGAGCTATTTGTCGGCGTGCCGTGGAGTACGGCAGATGTACTGCAAACAACACTGGCGATCGCCCACACGCTATCTCTCTCTACAGCGCAGCTCGAACCCCTAGCCGATGTCGATTATCCTGCCGACTTGCCTGTCTGGGAGGCCATACAGCAGCAGCTCATTTCGGTGATTATCCCTGTGCTCAACGAAGCAGCCAGTATTGAGGCGTGTCTACAGCAAATTGATGCCGCGGACAATGTGGAAGTGATCGTAGTAGATGGCGGCAGCCAAGACGATACGGTGAGGCGATCGCAGGCGTGGGGGGTGCGGGTGTTGACAACCGATCCGGGGCGCGCCCACCAGATGAATGTGGGTGCCCAAGCCGCTGCGGGAAACCTGCTGCTTTTTTTACATGCTGATACGCGGCTGCCCCCAAACTTTGCCGCACTGGTGCGCCAGACTTTAGCACAGCCGAATGTGAGCGCTGGTGCGTTTGATCTAAAAATTGACGATGACACGATGCCGGGATTGCGCTGGGTAGAATGGGGCGTAAAGTGGCGATCGCGTCTATTACAACTGCCCTATGGCGATCAGGCTATTTTTTTAACGGCGGCAACCTTCCGCGCTGTGGGTGGTTTTCCTGCCATTCCCATCATGGAAGATTTTGAACTGGTGCGGCGCTTGCGATCGCGTGGACGGGTGGCGATCGCCCCCGCTACAGTGCTCACCTCTAGCCGCCGCTGGAAAAAACTAGGCATCTGGCGCACCACGGTAATCAACCAGCTCACTATTGCCGCCTATTTGCTCAAACTGCCCCTAACACGCTTGGCACATTGGTACAGAAAGTCATAATTCACATAAAATTCAAGGTCATACCGTTTAAAAGTAGTCCTATAATTGGTAATGATTTTTTGCAGCGCGGGCAAAGCCCACGCTGCAAAAAATTATCCCCGATTCTGCAATCCCAAATAAGCAACCCGGCTAGGATACTTCCCCTCGATTTGTTACACCAGAATCTCCACTGCCATGACCCTGCTCTCTATTCTCTACGGGCTATTTTTACTCAGCGTGTTGGGGCTGTATTGGTCTACCGAGGGGCGATCGCTCAAATTGTGGGTGCTGTTGGTGGCCAGTTTGTTGTTCTACAGTTCCCTGCAAATTTATTACGTGCCTCTGCTGTTGGCTCTGACTGTCATGACCTTCCGCATTGGAATTGCCCTCAGCGCCCCAGTAGACTGGCGCATCGAAAATACCGACTGGCAATTTGCCCAACAGGATTGGAACCGTCGCCGCCTCAAACTGCTGGTGATTGGCATTTGTCTAAATGTGTTGCTGCTGCTGGGGATCAAGTACGTCCCGTTTTTATTATCCACGGTGGGCGAGTTGGCCAATCAGCCTGCTGTAATCACCCAGGCCGACTGGCTTAGCCAACATCTAATTGCACCGTTGGGGATTAGCTTTTTTTGCTTTGAATGCATTGCCTATCTAGTAGATGTGTATCGGGGTGCGCCCGCAACCTACGACTTACTAAAGTTTTCAACCTATAAACTGTTTTTTCCCAAACTGCTATCAGGCCCTATTACTCGCTTTCATCCACTGGCGGCGCAGTTTCAAACGCAAAGCTTCCCCCCAGTCAGTCAGATCGTGGAAGGGCTATGGCTGATTGCTTGTGGGGCGGTCAAAAAACTCCTGTTGGCCGATCACCTGAGCACGCTGGTCAATTTGAGCTTTGACAATCTGGAACGGGCTGGCAGTGGCGATCTGTGGCTGGCGGTGTTTGCCTATGGCCTACAGCTTTATCTGGATTTTAGTGGCTATGTCGATATTGCACGGGGCACGGCTATGCTGTTGGGATTCAACCTGCCGCCCAACTTTAATTTCCCCTACTTCACTACTAGCATCGCTGACTTTTGGCGACGCTGGCACATGACCTTGGGCGAGTGGCTCCGCAATTACCTGTACTTTCCGCTGGGGGGTTCTCGACAAGGGCTGTTGCGAACCTGCGTCAACTTGATGATTATTATGCTGATTGCAGGCGTGTGGCATGGGGTTGGCTGGGGTTTTATTGTCTGGGGGGCGCTGCAAGGTCTATTTCTGGTGATCCATCGGCTGGCGATCGCCCTTTCAGACCAGTGGAGCTTGCTCAAGCGCGGCTGGGAGTCGCTACCGGGGACATTGCTAGCTTGGGCGATCACTCAGGGAGCGGTCTTCTTTTCCTGGATTTTCTTTCGGTTGCCCGATCTGTCACAGTCCACGTTGGTCGTGCAGCGCTTGTGGGGGCACTCGGCAGATATTCAATTTGCCCAAAAAATTTACGTCGAAACCCTGCAGAGCGATCGCCTCCATATCACGCTGCTGCTGTGGGGATTGGTGGGGCTAATGGCGATCGCCTTTGCTGCCACGCGCTGGCTGAAGCTGCAACTCAACTGGACGGTAAAAGTTCTGCTGGTTCCGGTCTGTCTATTGGCGGCCTGGTTGTTGGCTCCTAACGACAGCCCTCCCTATATTTATTTCGATTTTTGATCGAGCAGGGCGGGTTTTTGTCACGACGTTTTTTAGCAAGTGCTCGACATAACCCGCCCCTACAGTCGTGGACGATGGCTCAATCAAACTCCGGTGCCCAGATGCTAGAGACTTCCATTTCCCAGCCGGGTAACAGCTCTGGAACGGTGAAGCGATCGCCGTTGTGCAGGGTGATGGGTTCCGCTTGGTCTCTGTACACTTCGATGGTCTGAGTCCGGTAGTCTACCAGGGCACCCACGGTGGTGCCTAGGTCTATAAACTGCCGGATTTTGGTTCGCAGAGCGTTAAGGTCGTCGGTTTTAGAGCGAACCTCAAAAATGAGATCGGGCACGAGGTTGGCAAAGTCTTCGGTGGTGCGTCGTAGTCGTTCTGCTTTAACGAATGACGCATCTGGGGCACGCACATCTGCATCAGCGTTAGGTAGCTTAAATCCTGCACTGGATGCCGTGACGCGTCCTAATTTTCGCGGTCGCACCCAGTTGCGTAGTTGCGCCACAATCTCAGCCGCCACTTCATCCGACTCGTACCCAGATGGACTCATGACAATAATGGCTCCATCGACTAGTTCTAGGCGGTGATTGGGGTGCTGCTGCTGGAAATGTTTCAGGTCTTGGATAGTGAGGGTCATAGTGTCCTCCAACTGCGCTTACTGATAGCATAGGCGATCGCCATACGAGGCTGGGCAAGGTGGGTGGCGATCGCGCTGTTCAGACCTCCGAGGTTTTGGAAACCTCGGAGGTCTTGGGGCAGGAAAGCGATCGCCCAACCTTTTTGCTCGAATCTCCGAGTTCAGAGGGCAACTGTTCGACCTTGGCGATCGCGTCATCTACCCACCAGCCCAGCCCATGATCAAACGATTGGCGGCTGACCTGCAAAATGGTCGAGCAATTCCCGGTGCAGAAAGCGATAGCGCCCCCCCACCCGCTGAAGCAACTTGCGCTCGACGCAGTAGTTGAGAAACCGAGCCAGATTCCAGGGGGCAACGCCGCTTTGCCAGAGGAAGAAGCGGAGGCAGACGTGTTGAACGCAGGCAAGGCCACCGCCATACAAGAAGCCAAATAGCAGCGCAAAAAAAATCACAATTGTAGAAGGTTCTACGCTCCTGAAGAAAATAACCCCAGTGAGATAGAGCAGAGCTGTTGTCCACAGAAAATTTTGAAAGGATTCCCATATTCCCTGATTGGGGTGCGATCGCAGTTGCAGGTCTTGCTTCAGTCCAAAAATCAGCCCACCATTCAGCCCACCATTCAGCCCATAAATCAGCCCGCCAGTCAGCCCGCCAGTCAGCCCATAAATCAGCCCATAAATCAGCCCAACAATCAGCCACCCCTTTAAGCTCTCAAAAATTTTCGGCGCACTTCGTCCGACATCGAAATTTTGAATGTCTCAATAGGTTCAATATCAGCCAGCCCATCAATCAGCCCATCAATCAGCCCACCAATCAGCTCAAAAATCAGCCCAACAATCAGCCGATAGCGGCGGCGTGCCCACTTAGCCTCCAGCCAGTCTGGCTGGAGGCGCTCAATTAGCAGCTCTACCGTATTGTTTTGTTGCAACTGTCGTGCCAGCCAGCGCAGTGTTCGTTGCGTTTGCCGCCAGTCGGGTTCCAGCTCAGTTTTTTCAAATGCCCATTGCCGCCGATCGGGGTTGCCTCGGGGTTCGCGGTCGGCTGCGAGAGTGTCATAGTGCAACCGCTGTTCAATGTAGGCATCATACAAATCTGCTCAGTTGGCAAATGCCTGCCCGTCGTAGGTCACTGCCGCCATGCTCAACAGCAGCGGCACCCGCAAAATGCCGGGGTTGCCTTCGCTGTCGGCTTCTAGCATGGGTCGCATTGCGGCGGCTGATTGAATGTCGTGCCACAGCGCTTCCAGTCCCAAATCGCTTAGGTATTGCTCAATCTGCTCGTCGCTCAGCGGTTCCAGGCAAATTTGCCCCGGCAAACTGTCCAAAATAGCGCCACCCTCGCGATATTCATGCTCCCGACAGCACACCACCACTCGCGGGTAGCTCTGTGCAAAAGCATTAATGGCAGCAATGCACTGCCGTTGTGGCTCCATGCCCAGCTCATCCAAGCCGTCTAACAAAGGTAACAGCAACTCTTCCTCTAGCCATTGGGCACCCTCTTGGGGCTGGAGGTTATACAAATCTTGTAGCTGAGCGATCAGCCAATCCCGCAGCGTTGGGGTTTGCTTATCTGCTCTCCAGGCCGACAGTTCAAAGATTACTGGAATCGTGGTGCCCGGTGTAATGAACGCTTCGGCCAGCAGTTCTTTCGCCAGGGTCAATAGAGTGGTGGTTTTTCCGCCCCCCGGTGCTCCCAAAATCAGCAGTCTCCCTTGAACATCGGCACGACAAAAGACGCCGAGAATGGCTTGCTTTAGATCTTGTACTTGCACCTGCGGTGTGACCAACTTGCGTCGCAGCTTCAACGATGCCCGACTCACACCCTGCCCCTGATCGCGCAGCCGCAGCGGAATTAACACCTCATCGTCATTTAACGTAAATGAAAGTCGCGTTTCCACATCCTGCTGCACTTTTTTGAGAATGCGGTATTGGCGGTCTGTCCACTGTGGATGTTTCTGCCCCACCAGATTGACAAAGATCTTGGTAATCGCATTGCCGTCACCCTGGATCAAATCACCGCCTGCATTCCCTAGGCGCACATCGCTATCATTAATGTCGTTGCCATCGATATTTTGATGCTGCACGGCAGTTCCTTAGACGTTCTGAAAAGACAAACTCGTAGTTTTTCCCGGTTCGCTGAGCGCAGTCGAAGCGAACACTTCCGGACGCTCCCTTCGACTGCGCTCAGGGAGCTATTTGGCTGCACGCTCGCTCAGTTCAAATCCCAAAAAAAGCAGCAGCAACTCCCAACCACGGGGCAACCGTCTTAAAAATCTCCGCCCCGGTTTGCCACAGGCTCTTTCCGGCTTCGGTGCTTTCCTTCAGGGTTTTCATGGTTTCGCTCACCTGCTTCAGATTATTTCCCACAGATTCTTTATTGGGAGTTTCCTTAGCCGCTTGCAGCTGTGCAGGGCGCAAATAAATTAGCAATTCTTCTTGCTGAGCCGGATTAAGCCCCGCCCTTTTCACCGCCGCTTCCAACTGTGCCAACAGCGTCACCACCTCTGCCCCGGTGATTCCCTGCTGCTGGGCTTGCAAATTTCCCGTTTGCTGTTGCAAAAGGTCGCCACCTGCCTGCCCTAGCTGCACCATGCCACTTGTTAACGTGACATTGCTTAGGCTTTGCGACTGGCTGGGTTGCCCAGACTTGGATGGCTCAGATGGGGGCTTTTTGCCAAACATACGCTTATTTCTGCCAAAGGATTTTTCTACATAATAGGCCGTCACTTCAGCAACGCCAACATATACAGCAATTCCAAATTGCTTTTGCAACGGCGATCGCATCATTTGAAACGACACCAATCCTGTTTCAGACCAAAATTACCGGGTTTCAACCTGCAATAGCC
>JBBQFG010000082.1:0-19746 GCA_038321765.1 Elainellales cyanobacterium | reverse complement strand
GGGGATCACTCAGTACCTAAAATCACAACCGATCACTTTTAAAACATCCGCTAAGGATTGCGTACAAAAAAAGATTAGGTCTTATTTTGTACGCAATCCTAAGGGCCAGCAATAGTACGCCGCTTGAGCATAAATTCATCCTCCGATTATGCAGTGCCGCCTATTTTTCTCGCAATGTTTCGTTGTTCACGATGAAAAAGGGATAACAACGTACAGTTTTTAAAGCAAAAGCGTGCGATGTTTTTGGGATCACTGAGATCTTGATCTCTAGTTTGGTACTTGTTGGTTGTCCTTAACGTAGTCAAACCTGAAGTTATGAATCCAGTCAAAGTTGTTCGACCAATTGGTATTTTAGACGGCACTAAAGTTGATGAGCTACATCAACAGGTGGATGCTGCTGTTGATGCAGGCGCGTCCATTATCTTGGTGAATCTGAAAGATGTGATCTTTATGGATAGTTCTGGTCTAGGCGCGTTAGTTGTTGCTTTAAAGAAGGTGCGAGCAATTGGCAAAAAAATGTGTCTTTGCTCAGTTAGTCAACAGCTTCAAATTTTATTTGAGCTGACCAGCATGGATCGTATCTTCGAAATCTACAAAACCCAGGACGAGTTCCAAGAAACCTTACTGGCGGTTGCCGTATCTTAAGTTGAGCACTGTAGAGTTTCGCTCCTCATATCTTACAACGCATATCGGCATGCCGACTTACAGCGCTTTGTGATTGAATATAGCGGTTCCTCTTAACATGAGGTACACGTTGGACAGGCAGGGCAAGGGTTTCAGCTTGTTATTCGTACCGCACCAGATCGGTAACCGCTATACAATCACATCATCTATGAAGAGCTGTGCGGTGCACGACTCTTCATAGATAATTTTCACCTCATAAACTTGAAAGTGCGATGGTAGTCATACCAGTTTAATTTATAAATAAGAACAAGATTCTAAAAGCCTGTGCCGCCCGCGCAGCGGGCGGCACAGGCTTTATATTTAATTACGCCCATCTACTTATCAAATTAATCAAACACAATTTTAAGAATTGAAAGGTCGTCGCTAAAGCTGCTGGTTCTACTTTGAATCTGCACGCTTTGCAAAATCTGATCTAGGGTCAGAGCATGAGTATTTTGTACTAAAAGATCTAGAAATGCGTTAAGTCCCCAATCGCTATCGCTAAGATGGTTGGGCAAATCGTAAATGCCGTCGCTGTAAATATACAGACTACTTCCCATTGGAATATCGCAGCGATCGCTCACGAAACTAGCGTCTGAGATCATGCCGATGGGAATTCCTGGTGTCCCCAATTTCTTAAATGCTTGGCTCACTGGTGTTTCACCAAGCAGTAACGGTGGAATTAGCAGCGCTGGGGGATGTCCGGCACTAGCATAGGTAAGTTGCCGCTTGACCCGATTGTAGACCCCATACCAAATCGTAAAATACTTGTCGTTTTGGCTGTCCATTTGAAACGTTTCGTTTAGCCCTCGCAAAACGTCGTGGGGCTGATAAAAATTAACAGTTGGCAAAGATTGCGATCGCAGCAAATTCAGCACCGTAATCGACGGCAACGCCGCACCCAAGCCATGACCTGATACATCTAGGAGGTAAATGGCTAGGTAATCGGGGTCAAGCCAGAAATAGTCAAAGCAATCGCCGCCGAGTTGACTAGATGGAATAAACCGATTGTCGATGGTAATTTCACCTTTCAAAGGCTCTGGAAGCAGCGATCGCACATAAGAAGCCGCCTCTGCTAACTCTTTCTCCAGCAATTGCTTTTGCATCTGCAAATCTTGGCTCAGCAGATGTAGCCGTAATCCGGCTCGCACCCGCGCCTGTAGTTCATTAATTTCAATTGGCTTTGCCAGAAAATCATCGGCTCCCGTATCGAGTCCCTGAATCCGGTCTTCGATCGCCACCCGTGACGTGAGCAAAATAAAGAAGGTAGTAGAAAGGTTAGGATCTGCCTTAACCTGACGGCACACCTCTAGGCCGTCGTATCCCGGCATGACCCAGTCGCAAACAATCAGCCCTGGTCGAAGCTGCTGTGCCAATGCTAGGCCAGTTTTCCCGTCTGAGGCGATCGCAACGTCGTATCCTTGCGACTCCAATGCTCGCTTTAAAACTACTTGAATGGTGGAGTCATCGTCAATAACTAAAATTTGAGAAATTTGCGGCATTGGGAAATCCAGACTAGACCATTACTGAATAATGAAGTTATGAGATAAGGATAGAGTCTGGTGATACCCTACTTACCACATTGCTTTACAGGGGTATCTAGGTATTAACTCATCCAACGTAAAACGTTCGTTCGACTCACCTTCAGGAAGCCCAAGCGCTGCATCCCCAGCCCCGTTTCCAAAGCGGGTAGTCCTAAACTTGTAAGGATTTTCAGATGGGCGGGCGAAGCCCGCCCATCTGAAAATCCTTACCTCAATACCACTACTCCAAAGCGAAGAAACGGGGAACAATAAATAAGGATGGCTCAAAGTTCTGCTCCCGGAATGCGAGATAAATTTAGGGTGAGGAAGTTTAGGACAGTCGAACATTGCGTTAACTCTGATACTTTTATAGAAGGGTGACTACACCATTGCTAGAGCAAGGTAATGTCCTATTCTCCCCAAGATTCCTGAATTAAGCCGTGGCCTATAGCGGTTCCTCTTAACATGAGGTACACGTTGGACAGACAGGGCAAGGGTTTCAGCTTTTTATTCGTACCGCACCAGATCGGTAACCGCTATAAGCCTTATCATTTAACGCTTTCGTCTACCAGATAGTAAAAGCAGATGCATGAAAGCGCCTTAGAGAGTCAAAGCACCTCAGTTCCAAAAATGGTTTAACCATCTTGCTGTGATCAGCGAGACAAAACAGTGCAATCGGCGAGGCATTAGGCAGTATCTCCGATGTCAAATTATGGGTAGTCCTAAATTGGTAAGGATTTTTTGATGGGCGGACGAAGCCCGCCCATCAAAAAATCCTTACATCAATACCACTACCAAATTATGGACATCACGATTGAAACAGGACTCAATCGAACAGAATCAGGAGTAGCGGAAAGTTGGAATATCTTTCATGGTAACCAACACGACGAGCAGCATAAATGTAGTTTGTTTTGAGGACAATTTGCTCTAGGGATAATGACCATGGATATAGCCCATTCACTTATACCTAATCAAGCAACGCCACCAGAACGGTTTGATGGTTTTTAGTCACAAGGGATCTCCGGTGAATTCTCTCCAGAGTGGGTTTATTGATGTCAGCACCAATCTTAACGACCTGAACCGTGTCTTAGTTTGGTTCGACGGGTTTGACCATGCTACTATTCCTGCTCTGGCATGGTTTCAGTCTAAACTTGCTCTAGCTGAAGGATTTACAAACGCTGTTCGTCATGCTCATCGAGATCTCGTGCCTGATACCCCAATTGAAATTCAACTCAATATTCTGTCCGATTGTTTGGAAATTAGAGTTTGGGATCAAGGCTCCAGTTTTGATTTAGAAGACACGATTAGGCATTTACCTAATGACATTGACCGAGAGACTGGCGGCGGTCGAGGGCTAAAGCTGATGCAGAAAATGGCAGATGTTTTAACTTATACGCGAACACCAGATCGTCGCAATTGTCTTTTGTTCGTGAAGTACTACGTTGATAAGTAGTTCAACCTAAATAAAAACCAAATTCTAAAACCCTGCGCCGCCCGCACAGCAGGCGGCGCAGGGTTTTAGAATCTTATATTTAATTAAGCCCACCTACTTAGAGAGATAGAGTAATTAACACTACAATTGGCATTAGCCATGAAGCGGTATGGAGCTATGCCGGGAGAAATAGTCGATCATGTAGTGGTGTTAGTAACGGTAGCATCACAAATAGAAGCAGAGGCGATCGCTCAGGCGTTACTAGAGGCTCAACTAGCTGCTTGCGTTAACGCCTTGCCGATTCAGTCCATGTATTACTGGCAAGGCAAGTTAGAACAGCAGCAAGAATGGCAATTGCTAATCAAGACTAGGATTAGTTTATTTGCGGAGGTCACAGCCCATATTCAGGCGATGCACTCCTACGATATTCCCGAAATAATCGCCCTACCGATTGTGGCAGGTGCTATACCTTACCTTAACTGGATGTCTGAACAAGTCAAGTAATCTGCCCAATCGAATAGAGTGCAGGTCTCATGTAGCGAGACCTGCACTCTATTCGTCCTTCAAAGTATAATTTCAACCGGAGTGCTGCTAGTAGGCTAAATCAGCGCGCCAGACAGAATTTTGCTGGCTGCTTCTTGCAAAGCTGCCACTTTGTCTGTCTGTTCCCAGGGCAAATCTAGATCAGTTCGCCCAAAATGCCCATAGGCTGCTACATCTTGATAAAAGCGCCCACCGCGCTCGGCTGGCAGTGCATTGAGATTAAATGTTTGAATGATGCCAGCGGGACGCAACTCAAACTGTTCTTTAACCACGTCTAAGAGGCGATCGTCGTCAATTTTCCCGGTGCCGAAGGTATCTAGCATGATACTTACCGGACGAGCCACACCAATAGCGTAACTCAGTTGCACTTCACATTTTTCTGCCAGCCCAGCAGCAACAATGTTTTTGGCTACATGACGCGCCGCATAGGCAGCACTGCGATCCACCTTAGTAGGATCTTTACCAGAAAAAGCTCCACCTCCGTGCCGTGAATAACCGCCGTAGGTATCGACAATAATTTTGCGCCCGGTTAAACCAGAATCGCCTTGAGGCCCACCAATGACAAATTTGCCCGTAGGGTTCACCAAGTAGCGAGTTCTGTCGTCAGGCTGCACTACAATGTCGGCAAAGACAGGTTGCACGACTAATGTCCACAAGTCTTGCTTAATTTTTGCCTGAATTTCTGCTGGGTCAGCAATATCGCCAATGGTCGCCGTATGTTGAGTTGAAATTAAAATAGTGTCAATCCCAACAGGGCGACCATCTTCATAGATGACCGTAACTTGAGTTTTGCCATCAGGACGGAGGTAGTCAAGCTGTCCAGTTTTTCGGACGGTTGCCAAACGACGAGAAATGCGGTGTGCCAAACTAATTGGCAGGGGCATCATTTCGGGTGTCTCATTGCAGGCAAACCCAAACATCAGACCTTGATCTCCGGCACCGATCGCATCTAATTCTTGCTCACTCATCTGCTCTCTGCGCTCGTGTGCAGCGTCTACACCTTGAGCGATATCGGGAGACTGAGCATCTAACGCCACCAAAACGGCGCAGCTATTGGCAGAAAAGCCATTCACTGCGTCGGTGTAGCCAATCTCGGCAATCTTTTGGCGCACTAAATCTACATAGTTGATAGTGGCCTTGGAGGTGATTTCACCTGTCAACAAAACTAATCCCGTATTGACGACTACCTCAGCCGCCACACGGCTTTTGGCATCTTGACTGAGGAGTGCATCCAAAATAGTGTCTGAAATCTGATCGCAGATTTTATCTGGATGACCTTCAGTAACTGACTCAGAGGTAAATAAATAACGACGAGACAAGGGAGAAACCTCTCTTTAGCAATAGGTGATATTGATTTTTGGGGTTAACTCAGGAGAATATCATAGATTGATCGTAATCTTTCAGGTAATCAGTATTAATAATCACCCTAATCCCCAGTGGACAATAGTTTTTAATAAATATTTTTTTGAAAACCTAAGCAAAGTTATAGCTGTCGCCACAAAGGTTAGGACACTGGAATCAAAGGGGGTGTGGGGGCTTTGCCCCCAGCCAGGGGTTCCATCCCTGCACCCCGTCCTAACCAATCCGTCTATGGCTATAAATGAAGTCGTGGGCACTCCACCCGCAACTTCATTAGACCTCCTGCGTGAATCGTTTCCTGGCGCACCAAGTAAACGATTCACGCCCTTAAAAGAGCATTCATGCAGGAGGTCTATTTAACTGCGTAAGTCTTATTACGTAAGAGACTGTCTGGAACAAGAGATATCTAGGAGATTCATTTGATGTACCGTATGTGTGTCAAATTAGCTCTTCTAAACTCGTTTTAGATAGGTTCTAGGAACAAATCTGAATCTCGCTGAGTTGACTAATTAGTACATCTGCCTGTGACAAAGAGCTGGGATCAGTTTGTCCTCGAACAATTGCGATACAACCTCCTACCTGAGCAGACACTGCCATCTGTACGTCTGCAATAGAGTCTCCCACCATTAGAGTTGCTTGGGAAGACACGTCCAGAGCAGAACAGGCTCGTTGTAATAAGCCTGGATCGGGCTTGCCGGGGCCACTATCGATGCCTATAAAGAGCTGTAGATAGTCTTGCAGAGCATGCTGTTTGACGAAGTCGAGAACATTATCGGACGTATCAGCAGAGAGAATACCAAGTTTGATGCCTGCGATCGCCAAACGGCGAAGTGTCTCTAAGCTATCTTCAAATAGTGGGGTATGCTCTGCTTTATTCGGCATGTAGCGGTCGGCCTCTACAAACGCTGCTTGCACTAGTTTCTGCGCTTCTAACCAGTCTCGTCCGGTTTCTGCAACGTAGGCTGCCGCTGCAATTTCGTTGTCTCGCCGGGTACCAATCGCCATTAGTCCTGCTGGATTCATGCGATCGCCCTCAATTCCAAACGCCATTAGCAGCGGTTCTTGTACCCCCGGGATCTTGGCATCAATTAGACGCGATCGCCGATAGCCCAAGTTTCTCAGAAATAATTCAGAGTCAGCCAGAGTTCCATCTTTATCAAAGATAATGGCCTTGACATCCGAAAACGTCACATCTTGGCAGCGAATGTTAACCAAGAGGATTCTCCAAAGTATTCAACTATTAACGAAAACCCTGCTCGATTGCTTGGTAAGTAGTTCAACCTAAATAAAAACAAGATTCTAAAAGTCTGCGCCGCACGCTGCGCGGGCGGCGCAGACTTTTAAGGTTTTATATTTAATTACGCCCGTCTACTTAGTCCTAAATTGGTCAGGACTACCGATTGCTTAAGATACGGTTTATTAAACTAAAAATGAAACCCAAAGTAAAAAAGAGGGCGATGCCCTCTTTTTTACTATCGGTGCAGTCAAATCAAGACGCACTTGATCCGATCCTGACAGAATTAGTCTGCCGCAAGAATTGGTTCTTCTTCTTCTTCAACCGGATCTTCAGCACTAACTTCAACCTCAACCTCAACAGGGGTTTCAGCAGAAGCTGGTGGTTGGAGCATCTTTTCACGATATCGGGCAGCCATTTCTTCTGCCTTTTCGTAGACGATCTCAGGATTTTTGACCATATCCCCCGGCTCTGGCTCTAGCTGCTTAGTGGAGAGAGAAATTCGCCCTCGCTCAGCATCTAAGTCGATAATCATCACCTTAACTTCGTCGTTCACATTAAAGACACTATGAGGCGTGTCAATATGATCATGAGAAATCTCAGAGATGTGCAACAACCCACTTACGCCGCCGATATCAATAAAGGCACCGTAGGGCTTGAGACCGCGTACAGTCCCGATAACGACTTCACCGACCTCCAAACGATTCATCTTGCGCTCAACTAGCGCCCGACGATGGCTCAATACCAGGCGGTTGCGGTCTTCATCCACCTCTAGGAACTTGAGCGGCAAATCTTCACCCACCAAATCTTCCTTCGGCTTGCGGGTACTAATATGAGAACCAGGAATAAACCCGCGCAACCCTTCAATTCGTACCAGTGCTCCACCACGGTTGGTTGCAAACACAGCAGAGCGAACGGTTGCGTCTTCGGTTTGCAACTGTCGCACCCGTTCCCAAGCCCGCATATACTCAATTCGACGAATAGAAAGGGTGAGCTGACCCTCTTCATTCTCATCCGTCAGAATGTAAAACTCTCGCGTTTCGTTGGATTGAAGAACCTCTTCGGGGTTGTCAATCCGGTTGATTGACATTTCCTGGATAGGAATGTAAGCCGCCGTTTTAGCGCCAATGTCAATCAGAGCGCCTCTCGGTTCCAAACTAAACACGGTTCCTGCCACAACATCGCCGGGATTAAAGTGGTAGTCGTACTGGTCGAGAAGTGCGGCAAAATCTTCGTGAGTAAAACCAATATCTGCTTTTTCCTGATTGACCATGCTTATCGTTTCCTAGTGTTCGTCTCCGTCGTAGTAGTTGAGTTCTCGTGCAAATGCACACCATCTCTGGCGACTGTGCACCCTAGAGGGGCTGAGTCAAGGTCTCTAGTCAAAGCCTCTGTCGTAAGAGATTCACATCCGAGTCATATTGACCCTAGGAGATCTAATATACCTCACAGATCCGCTTGAAAGCTAGATTCTCAATAATTTCCTATTTTAAAACTAATCGATTAGGTCTGCATTAAGTATCGTAAACCTGCTAGATCAGTCCTAAATGACTTGTGAGGTGGGTTGTTACATACAAGCTCCATCTCGTGCTTGCTCATGCAATTGGTTGCAATGGTTAGGCTTCACTGCAGGATTGAAGGAGTGGAAGGCTTACGCGCTTCTTCTTGCAAAATAAGCTCATTGATAGAGGGCTTTGATGAAGATGTAGTGGTATTTTGCAAATGGTTGAGGGTGTCTACAAAGTCTCGAATGCCTCGAAACTGCCGATAAACGGACGCAAAACGAATATATGCCACTTCGTTGAGGGCCTGAAGACGCTGCAAAATCAGCTCCCCAATTTCGTAGCTTGGCACCTCTTTGACTGCGCGCTGTTGCAGTTCTGCTTCTATCTCATCAACCAGATTTTCTAGCTCAACGGGTGAAACACCTGTTTTTTCACAGGCGCGCATGATGCCTCGTAACACCTTGGAACGATCGAATGACTCGCGATCGCCGTTTCTCTTGAGTACTACAATTGGAACGAACTCAATTCGTTCGTAGGTAGTAAAGCGGCGTTCGCACTGGAGACACTCTCGTCGCCGCCTCACACTTTGACCAGATTCGGCTGAGCGCGACTCTAATACCCTATTATCGGGAAATTGACAGAACGGGCATCTCATAGGGAAGGCCTTCTGGGCGATCTAGATCAATAGAATGGAAGCAGCTATATCCATATAGACGATGTCTATATGAACCATATGGACGATAAATTTGTAGACCCTAGAAAATGAAGTCAAAAAATTTTAGTGCTTCGAGTTGAGCCTCGTCATAACTAGAGCAAAAGCACCAGGCTCTGTCAGGAGCATGTTGGGGTGCGATCGCACCCTAGTTGAAAATTTTCTTATCTGGTTGCTTCAACTGTAATAAATCTTACTTAGCTGCATCAATCCATAGCTCCTATACAAATGAAGTATTGATTTTTGAGCTAGCGTTAACCCTAGCACAGCAATCATACTGCAACTTTAAAAATAAAAAACGAGCTACCTACTAGATTTGCCTAGCTAAACAAACTAACTAAGTAAATCTAGTGGGTAGCTCAAAACCAATCAACTATTCAAAAAAACGTCAAAGTTGAGCATCTGCAAACAGCTCAAGCCAAATATCAAGTAATTAGTCTTTGGTGATCCTAGGAGCCTCGCGGAAAGCGATCGCAAAGAAAAGTAGTCCAAGCGTACAAATCAGGAGAAAAACGTAAATCAAGCTTTCCATAAACCTAAGCTCCTTAACTGCCAGGATACTTACACTGTAACAAGCAAACTGAGAAGTCGTTTGAAAAATTGATTATTTTCACTTCTGGGAAAGAATCAATCCTTCTTTGTCCTTCGTGAAGCCTTTCCTGAGAGAGATCTCACCGAACAAAAACTTATAGCTGTCGCCACAAAGGTTAGGACACTGGGATCAAAGGGGGTGTGGGGGCTTTGCCCCCAGCCAGGGGTTCCACCCCTGCACCCCGTCCTAACCAATCCGTCTAGGGCTATAAGTCGGTAAAATATCTCTCAAGAAAAGCAGCAACCTTTAAACAGGTTCTTTACGACGGGTAGATTTATCGCCCAACTTCGCAAAGAAACCCCACTCCACTTGCTCTTCAGACAAATCAGGATCAATCCCAGCGAACACATCTCTAAAGATTGTGCGAGAACCGTGCCAAATGTGTCCAAAGAAAAACAGGAGGGCGAACACAGCGTGACCGTATGTAAACCAACCACGAGGGCTAGTGCGGAACACACCATCAGAATTTAGTGTTTCTCGATCAAATTCAAACGGCTCACCTAGCTGCGCCTTGCGAGCGTACTGCTTGACTAAGGCAGGATCATTGAAGGACTGACCCCCCAACGCACCACCATAGAAAGTAGCCGTAACACCAGCCTGTTCAAAGCTGTATTTCGACTCAGCCCGACGGAACGGAATATCTGCACGGATAATGCCATCGCTGTCGGTCAAAATAACTGGGAAGTTCTCGAAGAAATTGGGAATGCGACGGACTGTCAGCTCCCGACCTTCAGCATCCTTGAAAACAGGATGGCCTAGCCAACCCTGAGCGATCCCATCACCCTTATCCATGGCACCTGTACGGAACAAACCACCCTTAGCGGGGTTGTTTCCAACATAGTCATAAAATGCAAGTTTTTCAGGAATAGTAGCCCAGGCATCCACTGAGCCTTTACCCTCAGCAGTAGCAACATCAACCCGTCGACTAAGCTCTTTCTGGAAGTAACTGCTATCCCACTGATAGCGAGTCGGGCCAAATAGCTCAATAGGGGTTGCAGCGCTTCCATACCACATGGTTCCAGCCACAATAAATGCCGCAAAGAATACGGCAGCAATGCTGCTAGATAAAACAGTTTCAATGTTCCCCATTCGAAGCGCTTTATAAAGACGCTCAGGTGGCCTAACGGTCAAATGAAATAGACCTGCAATAATCCCAACGACACCAGCAGCAATGTGGTGAGCCACAATGCCACCCGGATTGAATGGGTCGAACCCCTCTGGCCCCCAAGATGGAGCTACAGGCTGAACGCTTCCTGTTAAACCGTATGGATCAGACACCCACATGCCAGGCCCAAATAAACCCGTCAAATGAAATGCGCCAAATCCAAAGCAGAGTAAACCCGATAAAAATAGATGGATGCCAAACATTTTGGGAAGATCCAAAGCAGGCTCGCCGGTGCGAGGATCTCTGAACAGTTCTAGATCCCAGTAAACCCAGTGCCAGCAGGCTGCCAAAAACAACAAACCTGAAAGCACAATGTGAGCGGCGGCAACGCCCTCAAAAGACCAATAACCAGGGTTGACTGCTGTTTCACCTGTGATGCTCCATCCTGCCCAAGACTGAGTAACACCCAGCCGAGCCATAAAAGGCATTACAAACATGCCCTGACGCCACATAGGGTTCAGGACTGGATCGGTAGGGTCGTAGACAGCTAGCTCATAGAGAGCCATAGAGCCAGCCCAACCTGCTACCAGAGCCGTGTGCATGAGGTGTACAGCAATCAGTCGCCCTGGGTCATTCAGAACAACGGTGTGTACGCGATACCAGGGTAGTCCCATTGACTACGCTCCTCCTATACGTTTCAATGCTGTCTTGAGCTTTTTATTAAGCTGCTAGATACTAGTAAGACTACCAGATCAAGCCTCTCTAAGATTGCCTCTCTGCCTAGAATTACCTTTATTTGACGTTCAGGCGGGGTTCTTTTAGACAGTTTGACAATACAGTTGTAAAAATGAAAGTGTATAAATAAATGTAACCATTGCTTGGAATTGAATGCAAGAGTGGTTAACGGCTAGGAACGTAGAACGCAGAGATTGCAGTAAATATGGCTAACATTAAGTTTATTAAAGAGGGTCGAGAAATTGTTGCTGCTGATGGAGCAAATTTAAGATTTAAGGCTCTTGAAAACGGCATCGATCTCTACACCTTTACAGGCAAGATGATGAACTGTGGAGGGTATGGCCAATGCGGCACCTGTGTAGTGAATGTTGTAGAAGGATTGGAAAACCTTTCTCCCCGCACTGAAGTAGAAGATCGAAAACTTAAAAAGAAGCCTGCCACCTATCGCCTTGCCTGTCAAACCTTGGTAAATGGCTCTATCTCTGTGGTAA
Source organism: Elainellales cyanobacterium (assembly GCA_038321765.1). Lineage (GTDB taxonomy): Bacteria > Cyanobacteriota > Cyanobacteriia > Elainellales > Elainellaceae > CASBQJ01. Next base: position 7,852 of record JBBQFG010000082.1, on the reverse strand, counting down.
CCAAGCCAAAACCAGGTGAGACGTTGGGCTACGAATCACAGATCGGCAGCTTAGTGGTGCAGAAAACTCCTGAAACCTAGCAAACTCGTTATTTTCAACAATGCCTGTTATTGATAACAGCCAAAATTTCAACGGAATTACGAGGTTTTAGCTTGCAGTACATTTGCTCAAAAACGGTGCAAAAAAGTTTTCTGCACCACCAAGGGTCGGCAGTATCGATCAGAATCCATCGGTGGCTAGTTAGCTTGTGACTTGTCAGTTGTCTTGATTAAGTTGTCTTGTAAATGAATTTGAAAACTCAAAGTTCGTTTTCTCTCTAGTGGTATTCTTGAATTATGAGGTTTGCCAATCTTGGTGTAACTTTTGTATGTAATTTGAGAGGCTAAGTCTCATGCAAGTTAATGATCTTGGGTTTGTCGCCAGCCTTCTATTTGTGCTGGTTCCGACCGTTTTTTTACTGATCCTCTACATTCAAACGGCTAGCCGTGAAAGTGGAAAGTCTAAGTAAGGCCTCTCCAGCGTTTTGAGCTAAGTAGTTCAACCTAAATAAAAACAAGATTCTAAAAGTCTGCGCCGCCCGTGCAGCGGGCGGCGCAGACTTTTAAGGTTTTATATTTAATTACGCACATCTACTTATCAGTTTAGTCTGAGTTTATAGCTGTCGCCACAAAGGTTAGGACACCGGGATCAAAGGGGGTGTGGGGGCTTTGCCCCCAGCCAGGGGTTCCACCCCTGCACCCCGTCCTAACCAATCCGTCTGTGGCTATAAACTAGCTAGAGAATTCAAATTTTTTACTCATTCTTGAGGTGATGGCAGTTCTTACTGGCTACACCTCTGTTTTTTTAAGAACTGCTAGGGTTATACCTGAGAGACAAAGTGCGGATTATGTACCCGATCCTGTTGTTTGGTGAGATGTTCAACCAAGTAACAATAGGGCTTTTAAGTGGGTAGGTAATTTCTAGTGATCGATTCATGGCTAGCTTGAACGCCTCTTTCGTAGCTGGTCTTTTAGTAACGGTTCTGCTGTTGTAACGTGTTGCGTTCCCAAAATACGCGATCGCAATAGCCTTGAATTTGGCGATCGCCTGTGGCTAAATCCAACCGCTTTTCTGCCAGACAGGCATAGTAGTCATCTAACTCGATGCCTACAAACTGGCGATTTAGTTTTTTGGCCACTACAGATGTGGTGCCAGCGCCAAGAAATGGATCTAACACTACGCCGTTAGGAGGAGCACTTGCCAAAATTATTTTGGCTAAAAGCTTTTCAGGTTTTTGAGTCGGGTGATTTGTATTTTCTGGCATAGACCAGAAGGGAATGGTAAGGTCTGTCCACAGGTTTGAGGGAGCAGTCAGCCGAAAGTTACCTTCAGAACTACGGCTCCAGTCTTTAGGTTTGCCGTTCTGAGTGTAAGGTGCCAGAACTCGCCGTTTCAGTTGGACAGCATCAGCATCAAAATAGTAAGACTGTGAAAGGGTGCAGAACCAAATATCTTCTGAGCAGTTTTTCCAATTTGCCCGTGCTCCGCGACCTTTTTCCCGCTCCCATGTAATTCGATTGCGGATATGAAAGTAGTGAGATGCGACTTCATAAAGCGCTGGAGATGATTGCCAATCGCCACATAGATAAATACTAGCTGTGGGCTTCAACACAGGAACCAGCCGAGAAAGCCAGCTATCTAGCCAGTCAGTATACTCACGCAGCGATCGCCGCTTCACACTCTGTTGGTTAAATTGCTTATTGAGATTATAGGGTGGGTCTACAAACAGCAAGTCTACAAACCCTTGAGGTAACCAATCGAGCACCTCAAATAAGTCTTGACAAATTGTGCGATTGAGAATTTCTAACGGTTCGACCGAGCCCGTGAGTTTTAGCAACTGTGTAAGATAGTGCGATCGCTCCTCATCCGTGAGCTTTAGGGTGCGATTTTGAGGGGCGGCAACTTTCTCCACGAATCTACATCCAGATTGAATTTTACTTATGCTAGCTGTTGAGAGATGCTTCGAGGGAAAAAATGGAAAATTCCCTTAGAAATCTATAAAACAGGACATAGGGCAAAGCTCCTATGTCCCGGTGAAAGGATTAATTTAGTTGATCTAAGGCTCTCACTGACATGAGAGCCTTGAAATAGAAGAATGCTATGTGGTAACCCCTACAGCTATGAAGTAGCAGTTACTACATTTCGAGGTCGATAATCAGACCCTTGCTTTGTAGCACAGAACCCCATATCAATTGACTGATTCGGTTGTAGGGTCTGTGCCCAGTTAGGTGGTGTTGCTGTATGCCGCGAACCCTGACGAGTAAAAGTACCACTCCAACTTTGATTAATCGTTGCCTGATTCATATCACAACAACACACGCCAATTGCGAACCGCTGTTCCACCTGCATTAATCACCCTAATGCCAGAGCAGAATCCTGTTTGCCAATCTGATTGCATGGACAGCTCTGTCCTCAACCCTGAGGTAGAGGGTGGCGATGGGCTGGGTGATGGGCTGGGTGATGGGCTGGGTGATGGACTCGGTGATGGGCTAGGAGACGGCTTGGGCGATGGACTCGGTGATGGACTAGGACTCGGACTAGGACTCGGTGATGGGCTAGGACTAGGACTCGGTGATGGGCTAGGACTAGGACTAGGATTAGAGGATGAGCCGATACCTGGTACAGGCAACAACTGATTCAACAACTGCTGCTTAGCGGTAACAATCGTTTGCCAGTCATCAGTCAAAATTCCACCTGTGTCTCCACTATTGGGATTCCAACTCCACTAAGAAAAATTAAGCTTTTTCTGATTGATAAAGCCCACAAAGCGCCGTTGCCAGATTCCCTCTTTGGATCGGTCGTCTACCAATCGTCCGCCAAACTCTCCAATGAAAATTGGTGCAATCCCCTATGTTGCAATGTAGTTGAACTCTGCTTCCCAACGAGCGTCTAGGTTCTGGGGGAAAGTTGACTCTGAAAACCAAGGCTGGTCATAGACACCTGCTCCGTATTCGTGAGGCGAATATACTAGCTTTCTGGGAGTAGAAAGACGAACTGGATAGTTCCGTACCCCTTCTAAGTTGCCACCCCACCAGTGACTCGGTAGGCGTTGCCCCGGCACGTTGCGTTCAACCCCTTCCACCAGAATCAGCCAGTTGGGGTTAACCGCTAAAACGGCGTTACCAGCACGCTCAGCAGCTAGTCGCCAGTCTGTGGCGCGATCGCCTGTTCCCCAGCTCGCTTGTCCATGGGGTTCATTTTTCAGGTCAGCCCCAATTACATTCCTCTGATTCTTATAGCGGTTTGCGAGCATTGTCCAGGTGAAACTGAGGTCGAGCAACCCGTCGCAGTTCTGAGCACTCCTGAGCCTCGTGCAGAGATTGCTATGGCTAAGGCCTCTAGCGTTATCTTAACCAACCAAGTTAAAGCACAAGCCGTCATGGCAATGGCTCCTGCACCAGCTCGTATGGGTTTGTCTCAATCGAATCAGCCTGCGATCGCCCCCATCACTGACAACAAAACTGAAACTCCCAAGCAGATTGACGAGCTTCTGAGCCATCTGAAGCAAGTAATGTCTCAAATTGAGAAACTTAACGGTGAAGCAGACGCTCAAAACCACATCGCCAAAGTTCCCAGCACAGTCTGGCAACAACAACGGCTAGCTTCTTAAGCACCCTAAAGTTCAGGTACTCCAGCATTATGGATGGAGTTTAGATATCCCGACATAGTACCCGACATAGTAACTGCCAAACCCCTTGAGGGGTTTGGCAGTTTTTTATTGCCCAACTACACTACAACAAGAACAACTGATACAAGAGCCAGAAGAATTCCCGCACCTTGTCTGAGAGTAACGGTTTCATGTAAAACAACGGTTGCTAAAAAAATACTCACGATAGGGTAGAGGGCAGAGAGTGCGACTACAAACGTTACAGAGCCTTTGGAAACAGCGCTAAGAAAGAAAAAAGCTCCCATGAAGCCTAACATTCCTGTCGTCAGTGCTAAGGCAATACCTTTGACATTTACGTCGAGTTGAAAGTCAAGCTGAAAGAGGGCGATCGCTCCTAGCAGCATTGCTCCAAAGACTTCATAGACGATCGCGCTTTTAGGGTCAATATACCGGGTAGTGAGCTTGGGTAAAAAGCCCCAAAAACCCCATACTAAAAATGCACCAAATGTCGGCCACATCCACTCTTTCATCATTAGTTCTCAGGTTGCAAATCAAAAGTTTTCAGTTTCAGGTCGGTTAAGAGTGAGTGAAGTACCCCCTCTTACTCTTAATCCAGAAGTCCTGAGGCAAGACCATCAAAAAATCCTTACATCGATACCACTACCCAAAACTGATTAAACACGCAATGTGCAACCAAAAATCTGAAACCCCAAGTTTCTCGTCGAGAAGGCGTCTTGCCTGACTGGTCTAGGCGGGCAAGATGCCCATCCCACAAGAGGTTTGAGAAGGTTTCACATCGCGTTCAACAGTACCAGGATGGTCGAAAAGGAGGAGAATTGTTGTGATGTATGAAATCAACCATCTGGGCTATACGCTTTACTTATTGCCAGAAAAAGCAATCTATATCGAGCGCTTGCAGAGTTTACTGGTGGCAGACATTCATCTGGGCAAACCTGAAACGTTTCAGGCGTTGGGAGTTCCCATTACAAACCAGGTGAACTGGCAAACCTTAGAGCGGCTGCGATCGCTCTGCTCAACGTTCAACCCCAAAACCTTAATCATTCTGGGTGACTTATTTCATTCTCGATTGGGGCTGGTTAATGAAGTGATTGAGAGCTGGTCTGAATTCTGTCGTGCCACATCTAGTCACATTCAACTGATTGTGGGCAACCACGATCGCCACCTCACGTCACTGTTGGCAGATTGTAAAATTGAGTGCCATTCCACAGTTGTGCAGATTCAGAATCTGATTTTGAGTCATGAACCATCTCCTCAGCCTAATACTTTAAATATCTGTGGGCATGTTCATCCCTGTTTTCGAATTAGTAGCAAGTTGGATACGTTGCGCTTACCGTGTTTTTATTTTGATGCAAGACAAAGTACGTTAACCTTGCCCTCGTTCGGTGAATTTACAGGTGGTCATGAGGTAGTGCTAGGGCAAGGGGCGATCGCCTATGTAATTGCTGAAAATACGGTGATTCCGTTTGGTGCCTGTTAACGTTTGATCTTGCGTGTGCCTGATGCACACACAAGATCAGCGTTTTCCGATAGTGCAAGAAAGCTACTAAGTAGTTCAACCTAAATAAAAACCAAATTCTAAAAGTCTGCGCCGCCCGCACAGTGGGCGGCGCAGGGTTTTAGAATCTTATATTTAATTAAGCCCACCTACTTATCTCCGTATTGCCGAGACAAATCGTTCAAGCCCTGCTAAGTCTGAATGAATCTGAATGTTTTGATAGTGACCTTGAGCCTCCAGCAACTCTGCTACGGCGATCGCCTGACCCACCATCAGTTCTACTAGCCACAGCCCGCCAGCCTTAAGGTAGGTGGGGGCAGTCACAACCAGATGCCGCACGCAGTCCAGCCCGTCAGCCCCCCCATCTAGCGCTAGATGGGGCTCGTGACCGCTCACTTCGATCTGTAGTTCTGGAAGAAGGTTTGTGGGAATATACGGCGGGTTAGACACAATGCCACTCAACCTGCCCTGGAGTTGAGTTAGCGGCTGAAACCAAGATCCCGAATAAAATTGGATTCGATTTGCAAATCCAGTAGACTGAGCATTTTGGCGCGCGATCGCCAGAGCAGGGTCGCTGTAGTCTACAGCATGAATCGTTGCAGTCGAAAAAACATCCGCCAATCCCAAAGCGATCGCGCCACTCCCTGTTCCTAAATCGGCCCAGTGACCTTGAGGCAAATCCGTCTGATTAGCAGCCGCGATGGCTAAATCAATCAATAATTCTGTTTCAGGTCGGGGAATAAGTACTGCTGGAGAAACCGCTAGCGTAAACTGTCGCCAGTGCCCAATGCCAGCCAAGTATTGAATAGGTACCCTACCTTCAATCCGTTGCTGCCAACGTGCCGTCAGTTCATCCAGAGAGTAGGTAAGTGGAATGGCGACTTGATCCTTAAACGTTTCTAACTTCAGTTGTAACGGCTCTAAGGCGCTCACCGCCTGCAATAGCCAGTCTACTTCTGCAACCGCAATAGCAGCCGCGATCGCCTCCTGACAAGCCCGCCGCCGCCATTGCCACAAAGCCGCTCCTGACGTAACCTCATCGCCCATGATGAATATCCGTTTACGACTAACTAGTTCAACTTACACCGATTTAAATTGCTTTGGTGGTAAGCGATCTTCAAGAACAGAATTCATTGGTAAGTAGTTCAACCTAAATAAAAACCAAGTCCTAAAACCCTGCGCCGCCCGCACAGCGGGCGGCGCAGGGTTTTAGAATCTTATATTTACTTAAGCCCACCTACTTATTCAATAGCAATCAAAAATAAAAGCCTTCACTGCTCGCTCAGCGAGCAGTGAAGGCTTTCAAGATTACGGTTGACGATGCTCACCTATAACCATAGTCATAAAGTTTAGGACATGCCAGCGTCATTCCCGCGCAGGCGGGAATGACGCTGGCACCTATCGAGCAGATGGATTCCCGCCTGCGCGGGAATGACAGGGAGGCGTCCTATTGATCATGGCTACCGCTATACGTGGAAACCGAGGGAAATTAAACGTTCTGGATTGTTGTGAATAGGGATGCCCCCACTCACAACAAACTTCAAGAGGTTTACTGACCCGTCGATGGTCGAGCGGCAGGAGGCTGAGCAGAAGGAGATGGTCTGCCCGCAGGCGACTGACCTGAACGAGGTTGTCCACCGGCTGCGGGCTGAAGTGTCCGAATATAGTCCAGCGTTTCGCGGGGTGGTACTAGAATAATTCGATTTAGATCTTCACTATCTTCTTGTTGCAAAATACTAATCAAATTTTCTAAGCTAGTTACCTGAACGCGCATTTGACTAGCTAATGTGGGTTCTTGCTGCGTAATGCGAGCCAACATTCCCTGCAAATCTTCTTGAGAGAAGAATATGGGAATTACCCGCTGATCACCCTGCTGAATTGTTAAGTATCCCCCCTCTTGGGTAGACTCTGCAAAAAAGAGAGGGACACCCTCAAACTCCTCCCCATTTTGTCCATTGCGCTCTAACACAGTGATGGCCGACTGTACCTGCTGATCCATCGGTACAAAATAGAACTGCAGCGCCGAATTATTGTCCGAGTTGGCAACCGCTAGTTGATAAATCTCGGCCAGAGAAACGGGTGTAACACGAACATTACCAGCCAGTTGAGGTTGCTGAGTCTTGAGAGTATCGAGAAACTGTTGAGCATCTTGTTGGCTAATGAACACACCAGTAACAGAGGAAGAATCTGGTTGCCCCTGTTCTGGGGTAGCTACCAGCGGCGTTCCGTTCGCGTCGGTAATTGCAAAGACGGGAACGGGGCGAAGACGCTCAACGACCTGTGGTTCGGTCAAGGCTAGAACCCGGGTATTTTCTACCGCAGGCAATCCGAGCCATAGCCCGCCGATCAAACTGGTTAGTGCTGCACTCCGTCGAATGAATGACTTCATAACTTCTCCTTGCTGAAGCGCAAATTAGAATTCTTTTGAGGGTGAAATTAAGCGCTTATGGTAAAGCGACTAATGGTTACCGCACGACATTAAAGTGATGAATCAACCATCATCTCGGAAACAGATTCGGTCGAATGATCCTAACATTTTCTTAGAGATATACGCGATGTACAACTAAAAGTTGTCTGACACCAAGGATTGGAACTGCAATGGTTCAGGACTATGACGATTAAGCCATCGACAAAGAGTATGAGCTAACAGCTTGCGATTCAGCCGACTGGTCAAGTGCCAGATGTCGCGA
>JBBQFG010000081.1:0-19755 GCA_038321765.1 Elainellales cyanobacterium | reverse complement strand
ATGACTAGCCCCTTTCAACAATTACAAGAGCGATTCCAAGCCCTCAGCAAGAAAGTTAGCCCCCAACTGCTCGACGAAGCCAAACAATCTGTATCAGAATGGCTGGAGGAACATGCGGGTGAATTGGCTAAGCGCAACCCTGGCACCCATTTCAACGGCACGATGATGCAGTATTTCCACTGGTATCTGCCAACTGGAGGCACCCATTGGAACACGCTAAAAGATGAAGTAAAAAACCTGGCCGATGCGGGTTTTACCGCCCTGTGGCTGCCGCCTGCCTACAAGGCCAACGGGGGCGGCTACGATGTCGGGTATGGCGTTTATGACCTATTTGATCTAGGTGAGTTTAACCAAAAGGGCACTATTCCTACCAAATACGGCACAAAAGATGAATACTTAGCGGCTGTTAAAACCGCGCGCGATGCAGGCATTCAGATCTACGCCGATCTGGTGTTTAATCACAAAATGGGTGCCGATGCAGAAGAAGATGTAGAGGCCATTCCGGTTGATGGGGGCGATCGCAACCGCGCCATTGGTGGGGTAGAAACGATTAAAGCCTGGACAAAATTTGACTTTCCCGGTCGCGGCGACACCTACTCCAGCATGAAATGGCATTGGTGGCACTTCGATGCCGTAGACTACAACGCCTACAAACCTGGGGCTGCCCAAATTTACCGCTTCAAAGACAAAGCCTTCGCCAACAAGGTAGACCTGAGCCAAGGCAACTATGACTATCTAATGGGCTGCGACCTGGATATGGATAACGAGCAGGTGCGCGGTGAGTTGAAGTATTGGGGCGAGTGGATCATGGATACGGTGGGGATAGATGGGTTCCGCATGGATGCCATTAAGCATATCCAGGGTGACTTCTTTAACGAATGGCTCGACCACGTTGAACACTATGCCCAGCGCGACCTGTTTGCCGTGGGTGAATATTGGACGCAAAACCTGGCGACGCTGCACTGGTACATTGGCAACACCAGCGGGCGGATGGCGCTGTTTGACGTGCCGCTGCACTACAACTTCTATAGTGCCAGCAAAGGCGGAGGACACTACGACATGCGTACCATTTTGGATAACACCTTGATGCAGCAGGTGCCTTATCTAGCAGTGACGTTTGTGGAGAACCACGATACGCAACCGCTGCAAGCGCTGGAATCGGTTGTAGAGGCGTGGTTTAAGCCCTTAGCCTATGCGATCATTTTGCTGCGAGCTGAGGGCTATCCCAATGTGTTTTATGCCGATTACTACGGTGCCCACTACAAAGACAAAGGGCGTGATGGCAACGAGTATGAAATCTGGATGGACTCCCATAAGTGGATGATCGATCGCCTGTTGTTTGCCCGCAAGAACTTTGCCTACGGCCCCCAATATACCTACTTTGACCACCCCGATATTATTGGCTGGACGCGCCTTGGCGATGCCGAGCATGGAGAAGCGATGGCGGTAATTCTCAGCGATGGCCCCGGTGGTAGCAAGTGGATGGAAGTCGGCAAACCCAACGCCATGTTCTACGACATTACCGAACACATCAAAGAACCCATTCATACCAATGCGGACGGCTGGGGTGAGTTTCGCTGTAACGGTGGCTCAGTTTCGGTCTGGGTTGAAAAGCAGTCGTTGGTGGGGGCGATCGCCAAGTGGCTTCTACCGCTTGGCATTAACCTGGGCAAGTAATCCCGATACGCAACGTTAAGGTTGTGGATCAAAAATCCCCCGCGACGCGGGGGATTTTTGCTCTGTGAGGAGTCGCTCTGTGAGGAGTCGCTCTGTGAGGAGTCGCTCTGTGAGGAATCGCTCTGTGAGGAGTCGCTCTGTGAGGAGTCGCTAAAGAAGATCTAGCTCTCAGCAATCAGCTTCAACAGTGCTTCGGTAGAAATCTTGCCGCTAATCTCAGTTCCTTCTAACAAGCTGTCGGCCAGATCGCGCTTTTGTTGGTGCAGTTCAACAATTTTTTCTTCGATGGTATTTTTTGCTACCAGGCGATAGATGGTAACTGGGCGCTGCTGACCAATGCGGTGGGCGCGATCGCTGGCCTGGTCTTCGACGGCTGGATTCCACCACGGGTCCATATGAATCACATAGTCGGCTGCCGTCAGGTTTAATCCCGTTCCGCCTGCCTTGAGGCTAATCAAAAACACATCGCCTTCGCCAGCTTGAAACGCATTGACACGCCTCTGGCGCTCGGCGGCGGGAGTGCTGCCGTCGAGGTACTGGTAGGTAATCTTATGGTTGTCCAGATACTCTCGAATTAGGCGCAGGTGATCCACAAACTGGCTGAAGACCAGCGCTTTATGCTTGTTTTCGACTAGCTCGGTCAGCACCTCGCCAAACAGGTTGAGTTTAGAACTGGGCAGGGCGATCTCAGGTCTAACCAGTTGAGTATTGCAACAGGCGCGCCGCAGTCGCATAATTTCTGCCAGTACCTGCAAATGTTTTGCGCCAGCGGTGGCATCACTTTCCGACAATTTGGCCAGGGCCTCTCGCCGCAGCGCCTCATAAAACGCCAATTCTTCTTGGCTCAAATCCACTTGCAGCACAATTTCTGTGCGCGAGGGTAGCTCTTGCAACACCTGATTTTTGGTGCGCCGCAGGAGGAAAGGCTGAATCAGTTTTTTCAACTGGTTGCGGGCTTGTTTGTCGCCATAGCGCTCAATCGGGTTGGCAAAACGCTGATTAAAGCTTTCCAATGATCCCAATAGCCCTGGATTGATAAAGCGAAACAGGTTCCACAGTTCACCCAAATGGTTTTCGATCGGGGTGCCCGTAGTCAGCAGCTTGAATCCGCCCTGGAGGTTCATGGCGGCTTGCGATCGCTTCGTAGCAAAGTTTTTGATCGACTGGGCTTCATCTAATACGATGGTTTGCCACTGCACCTGCGCCAGCATCTCGGCCACTTCTTCTTGCTGCAACAAGCCATAGGTGCAGACAACCAGATCGAACGGCTGTAGCCCGTCCAGCACTTTTTGGCGATTGCCGCTGCCAAACTGAATGGGATTAAGCGTGGGGGCAAATTTCTGTGCCTCGCTGATCCAGTTGGTGCCCACCGACGTGGGTGCCACAATCAGGGTTGCGCCCTCCGGGGCACGGGTCAAAATCAGCGCCAGGGCTTGCAGAGTTTTGCCCAACCCCATATCGTCGGCGAGGCAAGCTCCTACTCCCCAGTGCGCCAGCCGCGCTAGCCAGCGAAAGCCGTCGAGCTGATAGTCACGCAGGTCGGCTTGCAGAGTTGAAGGCAAGTGTGGCTCAAAGGTTTGACTCTCCCGCAGGCGCTGGAGGTGAGCCTTCCAATGCTTATCAGTTTTGAGATCCCCGACCTCTTCCATCCAGTCTTCGACCGCTAGAGCGGCTAGGGGATGCAGCCGCAAGCCTTTGCCAGACTTTTCTGAAAAAGCGCGCAGGTCATCCAACCGTTTACGGAACTCTTGAGTCAGAGCCAAAAATTGACCGTCGCCCAGGGGAATAAATCGGCTGGGAGTTTTGTCTAGTAGCTGCATGAGCTGTTTCATATCCAGCACCACCTGGTCGCTGATCTCTAACCCGCCCTCGGTGGCAAACCAGTCGTTTTGCCGCTTGATGTTGAGTTTGAAATCCTTCAGACTGGCCTGGTGGTTGACGCGGAATCGTTCCCCTTCGGGATGTTCAATGACGACAGCATCTCCTAGTGCCTGCGCTTGCAGCAAAAACTCCAGGCAATCTTCTGGCTCTTCAATCAGCCATTCATTCTCTTGCTGCTCTTGCTGAGACAGGATGGGACAGGCGGCGATCGCCGCATTAGCCAGCTTTTTCTCGTCGCGCAGATTGCGGGTCGTTTGCAATCGCTTGCCCTCAATTTCGGCAATCACGGTTTCACCGCCCGCCCCCGGACGGTAGTATGGCCCACCCTGGGCAAAGGGACGGGTCAACACAGCCACTTTTAATCCAGTGTTGGCGGGTAGCAGATGCAGGTGAGGCTTGGGGTCAGATGCCACCTCTTCCACGGCTACCCCACCGCCAATATCGGAATGCACCGTCACCACGCCAGAAATAGCGTGAATGGCTGAGAGCACCCGTTCCGTCGCCGCAGCGGGGACTTCCAACCGATTTTGCGACCCCAAAATATCGGCAATGCGACGATGTTCTGGGGTGACTTCAATCACCTTAAGCCGGGTTGGGCTTTCTTTAATCGTCAGCAGTTCTTGGCCGTCCTTCAATTCGGGTGAGAATTGCAGGGTGAGCTGATCCTCTTTTCCCTTTTTGACCAGCAGTTCTGGTTCCCCTTTCACCACATCTACTCGCGTGGTGGGCGAGTCTTCCCAAAACACAGAGGGATGCCCAATTAAGGCGGCGATCGCCTTCTCACTAAAGCGGTAGTCTGACTGATTTCCCCAGCCGTAGGGATCGGCTTGAATGTGAGCACACACCCGCAGGTCTTGAGGCGTGAGGTAAGCCAGATCACTGGCGCTTGTTTTCAGCCGTTTGAGCGCGATCGGGCGACCTTTGCTCCACCCACCTTTGACACCCTGCGATTGCTCTCGCGGCTGTAGCAGACAGCCAACCTTGGGATAGAAGGTGAGAAACCAGACCAACCGCTGGATTGATTCAGATTTTGCGGTGCTCTGGCCTGACTCTTTGCGGAGATTGGTCAGCGCATTTAAGCACAGCTCCCACGGCTCTTGCGGCTGAATTAAATCAACAAGCGATCGCATCCCGCTGTCTGCTAATAACGTAGACGCTTCGGCAGCGTGAAGGCTAAGCGGTTTGAGCTTGAGCAATAGCTCCGCAGCGGTCTTGGCCATGCCCAGATACCCCGCCGCCTTGGCATCGACATAGAACGGTTCTAATAGTTTGGGTAAGTGCTGCTTAGCTTGAGCGGTATCCACCCAATAAAGGCAAAGACAGCAAAACAGGGTTTCAAAGCTATTTCCAGCCAGATGCGGGGCGATCGGCATACTGATCACCAGAGCCTTTTTAGCCAGATCGCCCTGCTGAACTTTGATTAGATGTTCCAGTGCGGTATAGGTTTGACTCAGCCAGTGTTTGGATTGACGGGCAATGCTGGCATAGTCCGCAGCGTCTTGTAGCCGTTCAGCGGAGCCGTCTTTGAGCAAGGCCAGAATAAAAAATAGGCCACTCATGGCTTGAAAGTAGACCTTACGCTTACCGCTGGCTTTTTTAAACGCTTGGAGTGCAGCAGAGAAATGGGCGATCGCCTCAGCATTTTCTCCCCGCAGAAAAGCCAACGATCCCCACAGGGCTGCAACTCGGCTTTGTTGAGCTTTAGGAATCTGCTCTAGCGCACGCTGGGCTTCGGGCAAATTGCCCCGCAACAGGCACTGCTCAACGTAGATCACAGAGAATAGGGACAATTCTGTACCACTGTTGTTTGCGGCATCGGCTTTTAGCAAAGCAACGGCAGGGTCGGCAGGAGTCAGCTCCAGCATTGAGTGGTTCAAGATGCTAACGAGGGCATCCTCATATAGCTCTGGAGAAAGGGTGCGAAACCACTCGGCATCGAACGGGTTATTGCAGACGCGCAGATAAATGCTATCGAGTGACATTTTGTCTTTTTGATAGCTGTATTTGTAATAGTCTTCTAACTGTTTGCGAATCAGTTGAATGTCGTTGCGGTAAATTCCTAGGCGAATCTCACGGATCAGTTGGCGATCGGTGGTAAACGAAATAGGGCCACCTTTCCAGCGTCTAGGTGCCGGAAATCCCTTCTCAACTGCTTTAACAAACCGCTCAAACGTTTTGGCTCGCACCGTATCGCGGGTAGCAATCTCTGCCAGTAACGGGTTGCATTGAGGCCCTAACCCACCCGGTTGAAGCAACACACCCAGTTGAAGCAGGCGATCGATGTGCTCCTTGATGGTCGGAATTGTAAACGACTTACCCCCCCGATCTTTCTCCCCCAGAGAATTCCAGCAGTTGACGAAGAGCGATCGGCTGATCGGTTCATAGATGATTGAAAACATCTGAACCGTCACCTGCTCCAGAGGGGTCAGCTTTTGATAGACCTGAGTGAGGAGATGGTGTGATTGTTCAAGCTCAGAAGACGATGAAGCCGTGCTGCGCTTGGATTGAGTCATGCTGCGCTTAGGTTGAATCATGCTGTCATTAGAGATCGCGCGATCGAGGTACAAAAAGGTGCTGCGGAATGCGATGCAGAAAACTTAGGATAACAGGCCGACTAATTAAAAACTCAGATAATCGACTGTTGCAGTCGCACCAGCAGTCAGAAGCGTTAGCTGATGCTCGTCAACTCTTTCGTTTTACACTATCGCGCTAAACTAGCTCTGCAATGCTTATTATTATGCAGTCAATTATTAGAGTTCGCCCCGCTGAGAGAACAACTCCGATACTGATTGCGATATCGTACCAATTTTAAAGAACAAATGTGTTGGTAGTTTTTGGGTCAGCGTTCCCTGAGCGAAGTCGAAGGGAACGGTGCAAGGGAGATCTGGCTTCGACTGCGCTCAGCCAGCAGACATTGTGAGACTGCGCTCAGCCAGCAGACCGGGTGAGACTGCGCTCAGCCAGCAGGCATTGTGAGACAGTTACATTTATTGAGCGTGCTGCTGTCCACCTTTACCGGACAGCAGCACATAAAAGGTCTATTCTTCGACGCGATAGCCCAACTCTGCCAGCCGAGTGCGTGACTGCCGCCACTTGGGCTGCACTTTGACAAACAGTTCTAAATAGACGTGACCCATCACCAGCTTTTGAATCTGCTGACGAGCGGCGCTGCCAATGGCTTTCAACATAGCCCCGCCTTTGCCAATCACAATCCCTTTTTGAGAATCGCGTTCCACGTTGATGGTAGCCAGAATGCGGGTAATCTCTGGGTCTTCATCGACGCGTTCAATGGCGATCGCCACCGAATGGGGCACTTCATCGCGGGTCAGCGTCAAAATTTGTTCTCGAATCAGCTCGCCCATAATGAAGCGTTCGGGTTGGTCAGTCACTAGGCTGGGCGGGTAATAGTAAGGACCCGGCTCTAGTTGGGCAATCAGGTGCGTCTGGAGATCGTCTAACCCGTCGCCCGTCAGCGCTGAGAATTTAGCCATTGGCCACCCTTGAGCGGTGGCTAGCGCCTGGTAGCTGGGGTCAATGTCCTCACGGTCGGCGGGTTGCTGGTCGGCTTTGTTGATACCTAGCAGCACCGGAGTTGTGGTATGGCTCAGCAGTTCTGCCACAAAGCGATCGCCCCCACCTGCTTCTACAGACCCATCAACCACAAACAAGATCAGATCGACTGAATCGATCGCAATTCGGGCATTTTTGACCAACACCTTACCGAGTTCGTGGTGAGGCTTGTGGATGCCGGGGGTATCTACAAAAATGATCTGCGCTTCGGAAGTAGTTAAAATTCCCCGCAGTCGATTGCGAGTTGTTTGAGAAATGGGAGAGGTAATGGCGATTTTCTGACCCACTAGCTGGTTCATCAGCGTGGATTTGCCCACGTTAGGGCGACCCACAATGCCCACAAACCCTGACCGAAACCCCTCTGGCGCAGGCGGTATCGGGGCGTAGGCATCGTTATCCAGCAGATCTATGGGGTCGGCTAAACCTGTCTCAGGCAAGTCGTTTGAGCGATCGCTATGAAGGTCGTTGGTGGAGTGATTGGGTGAATCGTCAGGTAAGGGGAGCGGCGCAAACGTGTAAGACATTCTTAGGTACGGGACGCAATTAAATCGCGTGTGGTGATACCTGCATTATCTTGCACAATGGCGATTAGATCATTTCCTCTGAAGATAGCGGAATCATTGGTAGAGTTACCGAGGTAGTTTTTGGTGGTAACAATGCTGTATCGGTTAGCTTTGCCGCTGATTTGAATTCGGTCGTTGTCACGGCCTGAGAAGTCGGTAATAGTGGCGTACCCAGAACCTAAATAGAAAACACCACCGTCGCCCTTTGCCCCAACTACAAATAGATCGCTGCCCGCACCACCTGTTAGAGTATCTCGCTCATTACCAACTCCACCGTAGCCAATCAGCGTGTCTTTACCGTCTTCGCCAAAGAGGCGATCGTTCCCGCGACCGCCCCTTAGAGTATCGTTGCCCTCCTGCCCGTACAGCAAATCCGAGCCATCCTGCCCGTACAGCGAATCCGAGCCATCTCCGCCCTCTAGGATGTCTTTTCCAAAGCTGCCAAACAGGCGATCATTCCCGCGATCGCCCCTTAGGGTATCGTTGCCCTTCTGCCCGTACAGCGAATCCGAACCATCTCCGCCCTCTAGGATGTCTTTCCCAAAGCTGCCAAACAGGCGATCATTCCTGCGATCGCCCCTTAGGGTATCGTTGCCCTCCTGCCCGTACAGCGAATCTGAGCCATCTCCGCCCTCTAGGATGTCTTTCCCAAAGCTGCCAAAGAGGCGATCGTTACCCGACCCGCCAAAGATTTCATCATTCCCTTCAAAGCCATAAATGACATCATCTCCCTCAAACCCATTGAGTTTGTTGTCAAATTCGTTAGCTTGAATGAAGTTATCGGTATTGCTACCGTTGCCCGTAATGCCACCCCGTAGACTAAAGCTCTCGATATTTTCGGTCAGTGTAAAATCTACAAACGAGATCACAGCATCGTTGCCCTGTTCAGGCAATTCATAAACCTGAGTGTTGCTGTTACGGATCACGTAGGTGTCATCACCTTGGCCACCAGAAATGATGTCTGTGCCTAAATCGCCATCAATGGAGTCGGAGCCTGGTGTGCCAAAGAGGACATCATCTGAAGGGGTGCCGACAATACTAGCCATTCAATCGTTCCTAACGTAATCTCCATGAATCTAACAATGCAGGTTAGGCGATTGTGTGAGGGAAGCATGAATCCTCAGAGATGAAATATTTTGATTTCTGAAGGTTCCACAAATTTTAAGAACCCTATCCAATTAGAAGCGTTTTGAGTCCAGTTCTTTAAGGCGATCGCCTTAAAGAACTGGACTCACCAGAGCGACTACGCGTGAAAATAAGCATTTTCAACAGAAAAATAGCTCTACTACGTTGTTTTTACAGTAGTCCTCAATTGGTAAGGATTTTTTGATGGGCAGGCGAAGCCCGCTCATCAAAAAATCCTTACATCGATACCACTACCGCTTTTACATCAGTGCTGCGCCCCGACGGTAGATTTCGCGAGCATACTCTGTCCAGGTACCCTGCCCCCAGTAGCGGAAACAACTGGTCTGCAACAGCAGATTGTGTAGCAGCGCCGCTTGATAGTCAGATCGTTGGGTGGTGGTGGGGTCTTGCTGCACCTGGGCATCAAAAGTTTGATGGAACGCAGCGCTGAGCTGGTTCATTGGCTCTAGCACGTTGTCATAGCCAGCGACCCAGCTCAGATCGTTAGTCCAAGAGGCTCCATCCATATGGAACTGAGGGTTAGTGGCCTTAAGCTCGGCGATCGCTCCCTCTACCCGCTCGGTTGTCGCCGTCTGGGAATCAACCTGCTGCCAGATCTGGTGCTGATTCACCGCCTGCACCTGGGGATAGTCGGCTGGGTTCACCCCCGATGCCTCTAGCAATTCAATATATTCTGTTCCATTTACCCCCGTGACACCAGCGGCACTGCGCCCGTGTTCTTTGATGCCGTACCACAGCGGCGAAAAATCGCGGGGAAACTCGTTCATCATCACGCCGCCGTTTTCGCCATCGGCAATTTGGGTGACGCAGCTAGGGATGGTGCGATCGCCCACATTCTGCTTACCTCGTCCCTTGGCTTCGTGATAGGGCTGCATTTGGGCAACCAGTTTGGTATCTGATCCCTGGGTTTTGATCAGCACAGTAATGCGAATCGTTTCGCCGCTAGAGTTATGCGCCACCAGTGTATTCGGGATGTATTTCTGGTCGTGAGAGAGCGGCGAACCGTCCAGTTGCTCCAAAGAATGCTCCTGCACCATCAGCCAGCGATAGCCGCATTCCTTTAGTGCTTTAACGTACTCATACAACGTGTCAGGATGGTTGGGCATATGCATTTCGGGCGGCGAAAACCCCTTCACCCGCCGCAGCGCTTCGTAGCCAAAGATGCTGGCAAAGTGATGCTGCCAAGCCTGAATATGGAGCTTGAGATCGGGAATTGGAGTAGAGGGCACGACCGCATGGCTCCACATGGTACCTAGCCACTCGGTATAGGGATACAGAGCCGGGTCACAGGTAATGCGCTTGAGGTTGTTGAGCACATCGTCACGCCCCATCTGGCGCAGCCCCCAGAGCAGATTACCTGAATAATCGAGCATGATGCGAGGGTTGCAGCCATTGCTGACCAGTTCAGGAATAAAGTCGCCCATGCGCGAATAGCACCAAGCAAACACCCCGGCATTGTGGTTGTCGCCCTCGCTGGGATGCTCAAACATGTGTTGTAGATTGCAGATTAGCTCGCCCTGAGCACCCGCTGGAATCGTCGGTTGGTGCATGTGGAGAGCACAGGCGAACCCAGCAGAAATCTGGTCGAGCCGCAGATTAGTGACAGGCAGAAACACAGGTTCGGTATGATTGACGACGGAGTGAATCTCTGCTTCCCAACCACAAATATTGGGCAAGCCAGAGCGGATCTCGTCCAGCATGGGCAGGTTCGCAGCAGCGGTGGCAGTCATCAGGCGGTTCCTTCAAAAGGGGGTAGAAGAGGCGATCGCCTCTTTACTAAACCGGGCATTAGCGTCAGCCTATCGCACCGAAGTAAGAGGAACAACATTGCCGGAAAATTTATAGTAAGAGTCAGAACACCGACAGCAAACCCTCAAACGTTTGTAACGGTGATACAACTTACGCAGTTAAATGATGGGTAGTCCTAAATTGGTAAGGATTTTTTGATGGGCGAAGCCTGCCCATCAAAAAATCCTTACATCAACACCACCACCAAATGATGTTGTGGACACTCTGCGCCCGCAACATCATTTAACTGCGTAAGTCCTAGTCAAGCGATTAAAAGACTAATTTTTACTCATTTTTATAGATGGAGAATAAAATGTACATCGTGCAAATCGCCTCTGAATGTGCTCCTGTAATTAAAGCGGGGGGATTGGGCGATGTCGTCTACGGGTTGAGTCGCGAGCTAGAAACACGGGGTCACACCGTAGAAATCATTCTGCCCATGTACGACTGCATGCGGTACGACCACATTTGGGGGCTGCACGATGCTTACCTAAATTTGATGGTTCCCTGGAATGGCGGCGCAATTAATTGTTCAGTATTTTGCGGGTGGGTGCACGGTCGCCTCTGTTTCTTCATCCAGCCCAATTCTGATGAAAACTTCTTCAATCGGGGCTTTTACTACGGCGCGCACGACGACAACCTGCGGTTTGCCTTCTTTTCTAAGGCTGCCGCTGAGTTCTTGCTGGTCAGCAACAAGCGCCCTGACGTGATCCACTGCCACGATTGGCAAACGGGATTGTTACCCGTCATGCTGTACGAAATTTATAAGTGGCACGGCATGGAACACCAGCGCGTGCTGTTTACCATTCACAACTTCAAGCACCAAGGCGTTGGCGGCACCGACATTTTGGAGGCCACGGGTCTATACAACGCGCCTTATTATTTCACCCCCGATCGCCTGCAAGATAACTTCAACCCCTTTGTGATCAACTTTATGAAGGGCGGCATTGTCTACTCAAACCACGTCAATACCGTATCGCCCAACCACGCCTGGGAAGCCCACTACGGGGGCGAAGGCTATGGGCTAGGCCACACACTGCACCTGCATCAGAGCAAATTTAGCGGTATTTTGAACGGGATTGACTATAACATTTGGAATCCAGACGTTGATCGCTACATTCCCCATTGCTACACCCCAGAAACACTGCCAGATAAGGCCAAGAATAAAAAAGCACTGCGCGATCGCCTGCTGTTACAAGACGATGCCGACAAGCCTATTGTTTGCTTTATTGGGCGCTTAGATGAGCAAAAAGGAGTGCATTTAGTGCACCACGCTATTTACTATGCGCTTCAGCGAGGTGCCCAGTTTGTGCTGCTGGGTTCTGCCACAGAGTCCAATATTAATAGCTGGTTTCAGCATGAGAAGGGCTTTTTGAATGACAATCCCGATGTGCATTTGGAACTGGGGTTCAATGAAGAGTTGTCTCACCTGATTTATGCGGGAGCCGACATGATTGTGGTGCCCAGCAGCTTTGAACCCTGCGGTTTAACCCAAATGATTGGGCTGAAGTACGGCACGGTGCCAATTGTGCGCGGTGTAGGGGGATTGGTTAACACGGTGTTTGACCGCGACTATGACGAGGCGCATCCTCCCGAAGAACGCAACGGCTATGTCTTTTACCACACTGACCAAACCGCGTTAGAGTCCGCGATGGATCGGGCGATCGGGCTGTGGAAGTATTATCCCGATGAGTTTGAAACGCTAATGCTTCAGGGCATGGCCTGTGACTATTCCTGGAACCAGCCAGGGCAAGAGTACGTGGATGTTTACGATGCTATTCGCCATCGCTAAACTATTCGCCATCACTAAAACTATTCGCCATCGCTAAAGAGGCCTAACAACCAGCGGCTAATCGCGCCGTCATCTTCGGAATGCGATCGCCACAATGTTTCTTCGACAATGGCCAAGTCTAGACCTGGCAAAA
The DNA here is from genome assembly GCA_038321765.1 of Elainellales cyanobacterium. Taxonomy (GTDB): domain Bacteria; phylum Cyanobacteriota; class Cyanobacteriia; order Elainellales; family Elainellaceae; genus CASBQJ01. The sequence continues at coordinate 7,205 of JBBQFG010000081.1, read as the reverse complement.
CCTGAGAGGTCTGAATTGTCTGGCCACCTAGTTCCGATAGCGTAACGGCAATAGCTCTATCGCCGTGTTCTTCCCCTTATTGTAGAGGCATGAGATTGAGTTGCTTTTGTTCACATGCCCTAGCGATGCCATGACAGGTTCCAATTCGCCCGTGCCTCTAACAACTGCTTCTACATTCCCCCGCAAGTCCCCTAAGCCCTGGCTCTTGGCACTGTGGACTACTGTGGTGTTTGCCTTTCTGTATTTGCCGATCGCCGTTTTGGTGGTGATGAGCTTCAACGACTCCAGCATTTTGTCTCTGCCCTTCAAACGGTTTACGACTCGGTGGTATGGGGCTGCGATCGCCGACACTGCCATTCGGGTTTCGCTGTGGAACTCGCTGCAAGTGGCGACGATGGCCACGATTTTTGCCACAGTTTTTGGATTGCTGGCGGGGTTTGCCATCTACCGCTACCGCTTTTTTGGCAGAAATGCGTTTCGGATTGCGCTTAACCTGCCAATTTTGCTGCCAGGAGTGGTGACGGGGGTGGCAATGCTGGCTTACTTTTCTAGCTTGGGGCTAGATTTATCGCTGTGGACGGTGATTTTTGGCCACGCCATGTTTGGGTTGCCTGTGGCACTGGGATCAATTCTGACGCGCCTGGGACAGTTTCCTCGCAGCTTGGAAGAAGCCGCCTATGACCTGGGTGCAACGCCTGTGCAAGTATTTCGAGATGTGCTGTTTCCCTACATTCGCAGCGCCGTGATTGCTGGAGCACTACTGGCGTTTACGCTGTCGTTTGACGAAGTGGTGGTGACAATTTTTCTGACCGGACGCGACAATACGCTACCCATAGAAATTTGGGGACGACTGCGAACGAATATTACGCCAGAAATTGCAGCGATCGCCACGTTAGTTCTAACGGCGAGTACGGCGTTGGTGTTGGTGAGTCAGTGGGTTGGAAAGAATGGGGAATAACAGAAATGCCGCACCATATACGGTAGGAAGGTAGTGGTATTGATATAGCGGTAGCTATGATCAATAGGACGCCTCCCTGTCATTCCCGCGCAGGCGGGAATCCATCTGCTCGATAGGTGCGGGAGTGGATTCCCGCCTGCGCGGGAATGACGCTGGCATGTCCTAAACTTTATGACTATGGCTGTATAAGGATTTTTTGATGGGCGAAGCCCGCCCATCAAAAAATCCTTACCAACTTAGGACTACCCGGTAGCAGTAGGGGTACAGACATTGTGGGGAGGGGGGACACATGGATGGCGATCGCATTGTTTGTCTAGACGGAGTCAGCAAAATCTACGGGGATGCGGGTAGTGAAGTCTATGCCGTGCGGGATGTGACGCTGGATGTGCGGGCGGGAGAGTTTTATTCGCTGCTGGGTTCTAGCGGATCGGGCAAAACAACGACGCTGCGGCTAATTGGGGGGTTTGAGATTCCCGAATATGGGCAGGTTTACATTGGTGGAGAAGAGGTGACGACGCTGCCGCCTTACCGCCGCAATGTGCATACAGTGTTTCAAAGCTATGCGCTGTTTCCCCATATGACAGTGATGGAGAATATTGCCTATCCGTTGCAGATTGCCAAGGTAGCTCGTGCCGATATTGCGCCCCAAGTGCAGGAATCGCTGCGGATGTTTCGGATTGAGGGCTTGGGCGATCGCCATCCGGCGCAGCTATCGGGTGGGCAACAGCAGCGGGTGGCGCTGGCTCGTGCGTTGATTAGCCGTCCTAAAGTGCTGCTGTTAGACGAACCGCTATCGGCACTTGATGCCAAAATTCGCGAAGAGGTGCGGCAAGAGTTACGCGACTTGCAGCGCCAAACCAACATTACGTTTATCTACGTTACCCACGACCAAGAAGAAGCGCTGGCCTTGAGCGATCGCATTGCGGTGATGTCGAATGGCCGCGTGGAGCAAGTGGGCAGCCCCAAAGACATTTACGATCGCCCTGCCTCTCCTTTTGTGGCGCGGTTTATTGGCAAAGCAAACTTTCTCACCGGGCAGGTGTTAGCGATTCACGCGGATGGAGTCGTCGTCAACGTCAACGGATTGCCCATCAAGGCGATCGCCCCTCACATCACTCCAGAAATTGACGAGGCCGTTACCCTGATGATTCGCCCAGAACGCATCCGACGCGGAGAGGCGATCGCAGTCGATCACCAGACCAACAACCCAAGCGACAACCAAATAGCCGCCAGCGTCATCAGTTCAACCTACGTGGGTCAGCTTGTAGAATTTCAGCTTAAAACCGCGATTGGCAATCTGACCATGACCCAATTAGGCGATCGCGAGGAGACGCGTGATCTTGACCTAACCTGCTGCTGGTCGGCACGGGACTGCTTGGTTTTACCCAGTCAATCGTTAAACGTCCCCTGAGCGAAGTCAAAGGGGGAGATCTGGCTTCGGCTGCGCTCAGCCAGCGGGGGGTGGGGGGTGAGATGACATAACCCGTCCCCTGAGCGAAGTCGAAGGGGATGTCTGGCTTCGGCTGCGCTCAGCCAGCGGTTTCGAGCAAAAAGGTTGAGCGATCGCCCTCAGAACTCAAAGTTTCGAGCAAAAAAGTTGAGCGATCGCCCTCAGAACTCCAAGTTTCGAGCAAAAAGGTCGAATAATTAGGTTCTGAACTCGGAACTTCGAGCAAAAAGGTTGAGCGATCGCCTTCTGAACCCAAAGCGTCGAGTAAAAAGGTCGAATAATTAGGTTCTGAACCCGAAGTTTCAAGCAAAAAGGTTGGGCGATAAGGTTCTGAATCTGATTGACTGACAAAAGTCCTGAAAGTCTTATTGCTCCGTTGTTAATCCGCCCTAAAATAAATTTTGGGCTAATCGTGAAAGTCCATTGAAATGGACTCAGACCCTGATTTAGTCCTCTTTAGAGGACTTTAGCGATGAGCCAGGAAATTGATTTCCTGGCGGTGCAGCAGGTATCCAAGAGATTCGTCAGTCAACCAAGTTCTGAACTCGGAATCGTCAGCAAAGATAATTTATGTGGACACAGTATCTATCACCGCCCGAAACCGCTCATCATCCCGCACCCCATCAAAATCTGAATCGGTTTTGGCATACTCCCGATATTTTGGGTTTAGCTTAATGGCATGTTTCAAAGACTCTACGGCTTTTACAACATCTTCCTGCAATCCGTAGCAGCAAGCTTTGTTGTAAAATGCGTCGTGTTTGTCGGGCTGGATGGCTAATGCCTGGTCGTAGGCGGCGATCGCCTCCTCATAGCGTCCCAAGTAACCCAGCGCATTCCCTTTGTTGGTAAACGTGTCGTGATTGTCGGGCTTGATGGCTAAGGCTTGGTCGTAGGCGGCGATCGCCTCCTCATAGCGTCCCAAGTTACCCAGCGCAATCCCTTTGTTGTAAAACGTGTCGTGCTCGTCTGGCTTGATGGCTACTGCTTGGTCAAAGGCGGCGATCGCCTCCTCATAGCGACCCAAGTTACCCAGCGCAATCCCTTTGTTGTAAAACGCGTCGTGCAAGTCTGGCTTGATGGCTAAGGCCTGGTCGTAGGCGGCGATCGCCGCCTCGTAGCGTCCCAAGTTACCCAGCACAACCCCTTTGCCGTAAAACGCTTCGTGTTTGTCGGGCTTGATGGCTAAGGCTTGGTCGAAGGCGGCGATCGCCTCTTCTAATTTTCCAGCAGTAGCAAAGAGTAATCCTTGCTCAAAGTAGAGTTCTGCCCTACGGTCTAGAGTTTGATGATCTTCGTCGATTAGAGCTTGAACTTCAAGAATCTTTTGTCTGCGTTCGTTGGAAGTTAACGCTTCATAGTCTTCTAGATTAAATCGTTCAGAATAGACTCGTTGAGATTCCTGCTGTAGACGTTCAGCATCCATCGGCAGTTGAAAGATGCCAGAGCGCCAGTCAAAAAAGTCTGGGGCGCGGTTGACCAAGTAGCTGAGTACGAAGTTGGGAATGAGGAATACAAAGCAGGTGTTGAACGTGTCGCGGAAGCGTTCGCGCTGCTGGTTCAGGTTCATTAAAACGCGGGGAACGCCTTTCCAACTGTAGGAGTAGAGATCTGGGCTTTGCCAGTTGTCTTGGCGGCGTTTGGTGTCTTCATAGTCGTAAATGGAATGCTCTAGACCCTGGATAAATAGAATGTTGGGATGATTGGTGTGCTCCAGGTACTCTTCGACGCGGCTGTAGAGGTTGCCGTCGGTGATGGGTTGGTCGAAGCTGAGGACGGCGGCGGTTTTTTGCGGCAGGTCGGTTTGCACGCGCTGAATTAGTCGCGTACCTTCTGCCGGAGAGCAGCGCACAAACAGCAGGCCAAATCCCTGAGTACGTCGCAGGGCACGCACCAGTGCTCGATATTCTTCGTCGGGGTCTGTTGGGAGATCGCTATCCCAATCGATGGCTTCTGACATGTCGAGCGGGGGTGTGGGGGGCTGTTGCCCTCATCCCCAGCCCTTCTCCCCAGCGAGAAGGGAGCCAGATCCGGTTCCTTCTCCCTTTGGGAGAGGGCTAGGGTGAGGGTGAACTGAGAGATTCAGCCTAAGCGTCCCCTGAGCGAAGTCGAAGGGGATGCTGCTGGCTGCTGGCTGCTGGCTGCTGGCTGCTGGCTGAGCGCAGTCGAAGCCAGCAGCCAGCCAGACTGTTTCCCTTCATTTTGCCGTAAGTTGTTCGTAGGCGGTCTGAAATTCTTTGATGCCTCGAATCAGGGGATGCACATCATACCAACATTGAATATTTCCCTCTTCGTCAAAAAAGCGATATTCCATTACACAGCGGCGAAAGAGCAGACTGCGGTGGGCTTCATCGTTTTCGATGTTTTGGCAGTGGGCAACTTTCGCTAGGGTTTGCCATTGGTCGTGTTCTACGGTGCGTCGGTAGGTGTCTCGCGCTTCGCCGATCGCCCGCTGCACCGAGCGAGCCGAAATCGGTAGTTCATCGGTGTAGTTGATTGCTTCTTTGATCAGCAGCAACAGTTCGCGGACATGGCCACCGCTGGCCAAACAGAGGCGTTCTACGATCTCTGCACTGGCAAAAATGTCGGTTTCTAGAGTGGCCGTGGGCGCAAATCGGCGGACTCGATTGGCAATCACCGTGCGGACTTTACTGAACCCCGGTGGGTGGATTTCTCCATCAGGCGTTTTCACCATAATCATGGGCAACAGTTGAGGGTTGCCGTAGGTATCTTTGAGGTCGTTGGCTCGATTGGAATACACCATGGAAATGGGGATGGTGTAAATTAGGTGGCAGTCTAGCCCCTTTAGTTGACCGCTGCGATCGAGAAAGATTTCATCGTGGTTACTGCGGCCATCGTCTTGACGAATGGGCACAATCCGATCGAGGTTGTCGGCAATAACAACCAGGCGCGGCTGATCGGGCGGCAGCTTCTGTTTGGCATCGGCAATGAACTCATTCAGCGCATCTAGCAGCGTTATTGTATGCGGCTCTACCTGATTGCGAATTTTCTGCCGCAGGCTGGGAACTGCTCGAATGCTGGTGCTGAGTTTGGCAAATTCCTTGAGTCCAACTTCGGCATTCAGTCCATCGACAGAGATTTCGGTCAGACCTAGCTCTTGCAGCGTTTGCCAGCGATCGCGCAGCCAGCCTAGCAGGGGTTTGGGGTCGGCCATTTTCAAATCCGTTAGCAAATGTCGAGTGCAGGCCAGCAGAATATCGGTGTATTGCGCGTCTTCTGGGTCAATGTCGCCATTTTCACCCACGGCGGCAAAGTAGACTACAAAGCAGCCTTTGGTTTCCAGGTCTGCCTTGAGCCGCAGTAGCTCGGTCGATTTCCCCGCACCCCGATGGCCTGTATAGAGCTGACAGGTATCGCGATTTGCCCGCAATAGCTCTCTGCCCAAATCGACCAACACATTCGCATCGCCCCGCTCTGCCTGACAGTCTACGTAGGCAGGGTCGCCTGCGGGTAGCGGCTCAAACGGGTCAATCGCGTTATAAATATTCGTCAGGACATCGCTCACGGTCTAGAGTCCTCGCAAATGGCTGGCTGGATCGAGCATTTCTGAATTTTAGTCTGCTTGGAATGAATCAGAAGTTGCTTATAGAACCCATTTGATATCTTTTCCTTCGTTGCCATCCTACCCGGAGATTAATCTCCAGGCTAACAGGGCAAAGTAATTTTTAGCGGTAGGGGCGAAGCATTTGCATCAATATTCTGGAAACGCAGCCTAAATTCGAGTGCAAATGCTTCGCCCCTACAGAATATTCGCAATAAACGGAAAGATCTCAAATGGGTTCTATTAGGGTGATTGTTCGTACGCTGAGCGCACAAACAATCACCCTTCCGCGATACGTTACCCAATAACCTGCTGGGTATAGTTTAGGAAACTGGAGGAGGGCGATCGCCGTCTTGATCTACTAGAGTCAAAGTATTAAGCCAAACGTCTCTGCCGAACATCAGAATCTTCAGAGCCAGATCCATTAAAATTGGCCAGATAATTATGAATAAACGGATATTAGAAATGCGTAACGTTGCGGTCACTCTAACGCTTCTCCCACTATTGCTGGCGATCGGATGCTCACCAGTGGACACAGACACTGCGTCTTCTCCTTTACCCAGTGCCTCGACCGGGACTGCTTCCGGGGCGATCGCCTCTCCTCCGGCTAGCGCTACCCCACAAACGACTGCTCAGAACACCATTCAAGCCGATCTCAGCGATACCGTTGTGATTCCGGGCGATCGCATTGGCCCCGTCACGAGCACCACAACTCGACCAGAACTAGAGCAACTCTTTGGAGCAGCCAACTTAGAAAACGAAGACGTGAGCATGGGCGAAGGTGAAACAGAACCAGGAACGGTGGTTAACGCGGGTAGTGCCAACACCTTCACAGTGATTTGGACAAACGAAAATCGTACCGCCGTGGCTGGGGCGATTAACTTTGGCTCCGCATGGAGAACTCCCGAAGGCATCGGCATTGGCACCTCATTTGCCGAATTGCAGCAAAAACTCGGTGCATTTCAGCTTTATGGCTTTGACTGGGACTACGGCGGTAGTGTGGTACTGGAGAATACTGGTCTGAGCAAGTACTACGGCACGTTGATCTTGCGAGTGGCTGCTACGGACGAGTCAAGGGAGCGATCGCCCAACGACTACGATGCCGTCATCGGCGACGAACTGTTTGCCTCCACCAGTCCCCACTTTAGCGCCCTCGACATCAACGTAGAAGAAATGGCAGTCTATTTAGAGAAACAGGGAGAATAAAGGAATACAGGAGAAAATCAAACGCGATCGCC
>JBBQFG010000080.1:0-19796 GCA_038321765.1 Elainellales cyanobacterium | reverse complement strand
CAGGTGCCCGACGCCGTGGCGGCGGGTGACCGCCTCGAGGTGTGGCTCCTGGACGAGCCGGAGAAATGGCGCAACCCGCACCTTGAGTTCTTGCTCGAGGAGTCGGCCGACGCTGTTTCGAGGTTGCGCGCGGAGGGCAAGACTGTCCTGCTGCACTGCGTAGCGGCCCAGTCGCGGACGCCGACGGTCGCTGCGGTGTACTCGATGCGGCACCTGGGGGTGGATGGCGAAAGCGCGACGCGCGAGGTGTGCGCTGCGCTCCCCTACGCGCACCCGAACCGGGCGTTTGCGGCGGTGCTGGCGGATCTGGGGGCGGCGCGATGAGCAAGTTGGTGGAGTTCGTCGCTGCCGACCGCTTCGTGGACGCCCAACTGTGGTGGGTCGCCTCGGAATAGTCTGCGCCGCCCGCTGCGCGGGCGGCGCAGACTTTTAAGGTTTTATATTTAATTACGCCCATCTACTTATTTATCGGTCAATGTCCACACGCCTTCCTCCCAGGTTTCGTCGCTGGGGGGGTTACTGAGCCAGTGGTTAATCCGCTTCAGGTGCAGTTCAGAGGCTTTGTCGGTGTTGTCGATATCTTCGAGAATAGTGGCAAAGGAAGCCAGGGCTTTGGTAAAGCGACGGTTCAGATAGTGTTCGCGACCTTCTTGGTACAGAGCAATTACCCGCTTTTTATCATCGGGAACGGTTTCGGTATGCAGCCCCACTAACTCATAAATACTAACGGGCTGATTTTTGCCCTTAACGCGGATGCGATCGAGTTCGCGCGCCCAGATCCGATCGGCGCAGGGTTTGTAAGTGTTCTCGCTGATGATAATGTCGGTGCCATACTGCTTGCTGGCGCTTTCCAGCCGTGAACTCAGGTTAACCCCATCGCCAATCGCCGTGAATTCCATCCGCCGACTAGAGCCGATATTGCCGCTAATCACCACGTCAGAGTTAACGCCAATGCCGATACGAATCGGAGCCTGGTTTTTAGTGAGGCGATCGCTGTTAAATGCGGTCAGTCGATGCCGCATTTCGACTGCGGTTTGTAGCGCCATCCACTGGTGGTCATCCAGCGGCAACGGCGAACCGAAGACAGCCATGATGGCATCGCCAATGTACTTGTCAAGCGTGCCTTTGTAGCTAAAGACTACGTCTACCATGCACTCAAAATATTGGTTCAGTAGCTCGACGACTTCTTCGGCAGAGAGCCTTTCGGTTAGGTTGGTATAGCCCCGAATATCGGAGAACAGCACGGAGACTTCTTTGCGATCGCCCCCCATCCTGGCGGCATCTGGGTTTTCGAGCAACTGCTCGGCTAACTCCTGGGTCATGTACCGATACATCATGCTTTTCATCCGCTTCTCATCGCTGACATCGTCCATCACCACCAGCACACCCGATACCTGGCTGTTGTCTGTGGCGTTGGCGATCGTGTTAATCGACAGGTTGATACTGTGCTGCTCTACGCCGTGCAGAGGCTGCAAGATTTGGTCAGGATAGTACTGCTGCCGACCTTTTTCATCTTTGCCCACCAGCGCCGTGTTAAACCATTTGGGAAAATCGCCCTTTTCTAGCCGAATTAGCTCACTTACGTGTCTGCCTTGCAGCGAGGTGCCTTCCGCTAAACCAAGCAGTTCACAGGCGCTTTCGTTAGTGGCAATAATTCGTCCATCTTTATCGGCAGAGATCACGCCATTCGATAGCGATCGCAAGATATCTCGCTGCATCTGCTCTTGCTGCTTTACCGTCGCGAACAGCTTAGCGTTTTGCAGAGCTACCCCGGCCTGAATATTAAACGCGTGCATGAACTCTTGATCGTTGCGGTTAAAGCTGGCGCGCCACACTTCGGGCGCGTCGGGGTAGTTGGCCGGGTCGTAGGGCGGATAATCGCCATGCCGCCGTTTGTTGACCAGTTGCGTTACTGCAATCAGCTCGCCATCGGCATTGAAAACGGGCATACACAACATGCTGCACGTGCGATATCCCGTCTTTTTATCCGTTTCTTTAGCCGTGTCAGAATTAGGGCGATTGTAGAGATCGTAAGGAATCAGCAGCGGCTCTCCACTCGTAGCGACCTGTCCGGCAAAGCCTGCATCCATCGGCAAGCGTAACTCTTGGAGAACGCCGTTAATGGGGATCTTGGTCCATAGCTGATGGCGATCGCGGTCTAACAGCCAGAGGGTACTGCGATCGGCCTGCATCAACTCCTGCGCCTCGCTCATAACGCGGCTCAGGGTTTCTTCTAAATCTAAACTGCTTTGGCTCAGCGATTGGGTTGCCTTCATTAGGGCTGAGGCGGCGCGCTGCTGCTGCGTGGCTTTGTAGAACGAGCGAGACGATTCTAAAATTAGCCGAATTGACGGGGCAAACTCTTCAAAGACTTGCTCATCGTGAGTGGTGAAACCGCTTAGATCAATACGTTCGTCTAACTCTGCCTGTAAATCGCAGGTCGGCTTGAGCTTATTAATTAACTGCACTACACCGAGCAAATTGCCTTCCTCGGTGACTAAAGGCATGGCCACCATGGTGTAGGTGCGGTAGTTGTTCTGCTTGTCAATTTTTTGTGCGGCTTGAGAGCGGGGATCGCCGTAGAAATCGTAGGGAATGTTCACCACTCGCCTGGTCGTAGCCACTTCTCCAGCAATTCCTACGGTGATGGGGATACGAAGTTCCAGGTTGTTGCCGCGCTCATCTTTGGCGACAATTGACCAGAGTTCGTCTTTGTCCTCATCTAGTAAAAAAATCGTCGTGCGATCGGCATTTAGCAGTTCCCCCGTTTTTAGGGTGATGGAACGCAGCATTTCGTCCAAAATCGCGTCGAAGCCCTGGGAATCCAGCACGTTGTCGAGCATGGACAGGGTTTGGTTGACCACCTGAAGCTTTTTTTCGACATCTGTGACGACTTGCTTAAAGGTGTCTTGGGTGAGGGGTGCCAAAAATTCTGAGAAAGAACCCTTCGCAGTCGTCAGCGCACTACCGGGATCAGCAGTAATGTTGATCCCGGCAGCCGCTTGCGTATAGGCGATCGCTTTCGCAGTGGCAGGCGTGGTAGAGATAGAGTCATCCACTACACAGGATAAAACATCAATAGCTACTCCATCCGCCGATAGCACTTCGACGTGGACACCCGTCGCGGTTGCCTCCGACTCTGTAGAGGCCAAATTATGGGACGAATTTCGAGGGGGCAGATGCGAAGATGGGGCTGTCATGGCACTCTGAGTAACAGGGAAGACCGTCCAACTTTGGTTTAAAGTTACCCAACTCCTAACGCGATCATAAAGCGTACATCTACTCATTATGACTGTATCGGTCTGCTACCTATCCTGCAAGGCAAAATGTGAGCAGAATCTGTCTAGAACTACCAAAAATCCGGCTCACCAAAAATCCGGATCAGAAGATGAGTTCCGAAAATGACTAGTCTGGGTTAAACCATGCACCCTACGCTATGGAGACGATTGAAACGAGGCTGCGCTTTAGATGGCTGTAATGACGCTAATGCTAGACCCAGATGTGTGTTACCGGGCGCTGCAAGCTAAAGATACTCGGTTTGATGGACAGTTTTTTGTTGCGGTGTACACGACGGGGATTTTTTGTCGTCCTATTTGTCCAGCGAACACCCCCCAACGTCAAAATTGTACCTTTTTTCCGAATGTCGCTGCGGCTCAAGGGGCAGGGTTTCGCCCTTGTTTGCGGTGTCGGCCTGAATTGGCTCCGCACTTGTTGGCTCATTTGGGTACAGGAACAACTGTGGCACGGGCGCTGCGGCTAATTGCGGCGGGGGCACTGGACGAGGGTTCGGTGGCGGAAATGGCGACACGGCTGGGGGTGGGCGATCGCCATCTGCGTCAACTGTTTACCCAACATGTGGGCACATCGCCGCTGGTGGTGGCTCAAACGCGACGGCTGCTATTTGCCAAACAGCTTTTGGATGAAACGACGCTGTCGATGACTGATATTGCAATGGCTGCGGGGTTTGCCAGCATCCGCCGCTTCAACGACGTGATGCAAAAGACATACGGGCGATCGCCCAGCGAGCTACGTCGCCAGTTAGTTGAAAAGTCAGTTCAGAAGCCTGCTCAAAATCTGGTGCAGAACTCAGGCCAGGACTCAGGCCAAAACTCAGGCCAGAACTTAACTCAGCATCCAGCAATCGCCCCCATTACCCTAAAGCTGCCCTTTAGCGCTCCCTATGACTGGAATGCACTGGTGCGGTTTTTGGCTCCACGAGCGATCCCCGGTGTGGAGCAGGTGAGTTTATCGGGCTATCGGCGGGCGATCGCCTGGGATGGGCAGCAGGGGATCATTGAGGTAAATCCTATTCCTGGAGCGCAGTGTCTTCAGGCACAGATCTGGTTTCCTCAGGTGGCGAAACTGGCGCAAATTGTGGAGCGACTGCGGCGGCTGTTTGATCTAGGTACGCCCGTAGCCGCCATAGCTGAGCAGTTGCAGCACGATCCGATCCTGCGGCCTTTAGTTGCACATCGACCGGGGCTGCGCGTTCCCGGTGCCTGGGATGAATTTGAGCTAGCGGTGCGAGCAATTTTAGGACAGCAAGTCAGTGTTGCTGCCGCTACGACGTTGGCAGGACGGCTGGTGACGGCCTATGGGGAACCGTTGGCGATCGCCCCATCTCACGCACCCGACCTGCGATTTGTGTTTCCCCGCCCTGAAGTCTTAGCCGAAGCTGATTTAACCGGGTTGGGGCTGCCCAAAGCCAGGGCAAAGGCGATTTCTGCCCTTGCCGCTGCGGTTGTGCAAACGCCGCACTTGCTCACTCAGGTGCAAACGCTAGACGAGTCTATTCACACCCTCTGCCAACTGCCAGGAATTGGCGAATGGACAGCACACTACATTGCCATGCGCGCACTCCGCGAACCGGACGCATTTCCCACGGGCGATTTGGGGCTGCTGCGGGCGATCGCCATCCTGGGACACCCCATGACTAAGGCGCAATTGCTAGATCATGCTCAGGCATGGCGACCCTGGCGGGCTTACGCGGCCATGCAGCTATGGTCGATGGAGCAAGCAGGGTAGAGAACTCAAAAAGGACAAACAAAGATGACCGACTTGTTGATCGACCGGGTTGATTTTGAATTGGGGCAATTTTTATTGGTGGCAGATGGTGAAACGCTGTGTGCGCTGGATTTTGCCGACTATGAGTCGCGGATGATAACGCTGCTGAAAAAGCGCTATTCGACTGTGCGACTGGTGGAAACAGCCAATCCCAACGGGTTTAGCGATCGCCTCCGGTCTTACTTAGCGGGCGATCTCCACAGCCTCGACAATATCCCCGTCGCCACTGGTGGTACACCGTTTCAACAGCAAGTCTGGCTGGCGCTACGATCGATTCCATCGGGTACGGTCACTACCTATGGCGAGTTGGCTGTCCGACTGGGAAACCCTAAGGCGGTGCGGGCTGTAGGGATGGCAAATTCTCAAAATCCAGTGGCGATCGCCCTCCCCTGTCATCGGGTGGTAGGCGCAAACCAGCGACTCACAGGCTATGCCGGAGGGCTAGAGCGCAAACGCTGGCTGCTGCGCCACGAAGGGGTAGCAATGGAGGGGTTTCAATAACCACAATCGTCCCCAGGTTCTCGCTGGCTGAGCGAAGCCGAAGCCAGCGAGAACAAGCGTCTCCTTCGGCTTCGCTCAGCCAGCGGGAACAAGCGTCTCCTTCGGCTTCGCTCAGGAGACGCTAGATATTCAACCGAAAAGAAGCGTTACAGCTCCACTTGTCCACTGGTAGCCAACACACGGGCACTAACGCCAAATACCCGTAGCAGCCCCTCTGAGTCGGCGTGGTTGTAGTCGCCAATGCCTTCCATAGAGGCATTTTCTTCGGAATAGAGGATATGGGGTACGTCGGTGGCGGCCACATACAGGATGTTGCCTTTGTAAAGAGAGACTGTAATCGTGCCAGTGGCTAGCTCTGCCGTGCGCTGGATGGCCTGAAGCGCCATTTGAGTGGCGACATCAAACCAGTAGCCCTGGTAAATTTGCTTAGCGACTAGGAGTGAAAGCTGGTCAAAAAATTCGCGGGCACGGCGATCGAGAATTAGTTGTAGCAGGAAGGCATAGCAGGTGCCGATCACTTCTACGCCGGGGCTTTCGTAAATGCCGCGCGATTTAATGCCGACGAAGCGATTTTCGACCAGGTGTGTGCCGATGCCGATACCGTGGACTCCGGCGATCGCGTTGGCTTTCAAGAAGGCATCTACAGCTCCCACAGCCTCACCGTTAATGGCCACGGGTCGTCCCTTTTCAAACCGGATGGTAAACTCTTCAGTCGTGTCGGAAGCGTCTTGGGGATAGCAGCCCATGATGGGCTTGACGAACTGTGCCGGGGTGGTCAGCGACTCCAGCATCCCCGATTCGTGGGTCAGCCCCAGCAAATTGGAATCGGTGGAGTAGGGCTTGTCTTTGGTGGCTGTCACTGCTAACCCACTTTCCTGACAGAAGTCGATCATTTCGCTGCGGCCAGGAAAGCGCGCCAGGAAATTTTCGTCGCGCCAGGGGGCGTATACCTCAAAATCAGGCGCTAGCATATTGGTGATCAATTGGAAGCGCACCTGGTCGTTGCCGCGCCCAGTGGCTCCGTGGCTAAAAATGCTCAGCCCCCGCTGTTTCATTTCTAAAATCATCGCCTTGGTGAGGGAGCAGCGAGCAATTCCGGTGGTGTTCCAGTAGCGCCCTTCGTAGCACGCCTGTGACTGAATCACCTTAATTCCGTCTTCGGCGATCGCCTCTCGCACGGGCAGCAACACGAAATCCACCGCGCCCGCCTGGATCATCCGCTGCCGCACCGCGTCCATGTCTTCCTCATCGGGTTGACCCAGGTCAGCAGTGAAGCAGACGACCTGCACGCCCTGGTTTGTCAGCCACCGGGTAATCGTGCAGCTATCTAACCCGCCCGATCCGGCAAAGGCGATGGTTTTCCCGTTTAAATCTTGGACTTTCATGGTGGCTTCCCTTAACTGAACAGCGCAAATGTTAGCGATCGCGCCATACCGACACAACAGAGAGCATTATCCCCTGTATCTCGGTAAAATCTGTTGGAGACAGTACAGATTCATTAATTTTCATCTCATACGCAATAGTGGGATGTTCGGCGTTGCTGGGGGCGAAAATCCCACTATTGCCCGCTGTAAAAGCTAATACATTAGACCTCTTGCATGGATGCCTTTTTGAGGTCGTGAATCCTTCCTGGCGAAGCCGGGAAGGATTCACGCAAGAGGTTTATTGGCAACGCCTCGCTAGGCGGCAGAGGCCAGTGCTTGTTCTGATAGCACCGCTTGATAAAACCCCTGAAGCTGTTGGGTAGCGGCTGCCCAGCCCCACCGTTCGGCTTCGGCGCGGGCATTGTGGCGCAGGGTTTCGCGTTCCGTGGCGCTGGCGAGCAGACGTTGGGTAGCGGCGATCGCCCCATTCTCAGCGTAGGGATCAAACAAATAGCCATTAACCCCGTCGGTGACGATATCGGGAATTCCACCTGCGTTAGCGGCAATAACGGGACAGCCCGCCGCCATCGCTTCCAGCAATACTAGCCCCAACGTTTCAGTGCGAGACGGAAACACAAAGGCATCGGCAGAGGCAAACGCCGCTCCCAGAACTTTGCCCGTCATGTAGCCCGCAAATAAAGTCGGAGTATCGGCAAAAATTCGTTCCAGATCGGCACGATAGGGGCCATCGCCCACGAGCGCCAATCGTGCCCCCGGAATTGCTTCTAGAACGGGCTTAATTCGGTCGATTTCTTTCTCTGCCGACAGCCGACCCACATAGAGCAGCAAGGGAGAATCAGGGTGCCCTTGGGTCAGGTGCGATCGCATCTCAGCACTGGCCAAGCTGGGGTCAAACGATTCTGTATCAACTCCCTTCTGCCAAACCTTGACTCGCTCCACGCCGTGCTCCGTTAGCGCATCCTGCATAGCCGTCGAGGTCACCAGATTCACCACTGCCTGGTTATGCATGGCCTTCAACAATTCCCACAGCAGCCCTTCCAACATGCCCAAGCCATAGTGTTCCAGATACTTTGGCAAGTGCGTGTGGTACGACGCTACCAGTGGAATCCCTAGCGACTTGGCATAGTACAGCCCTCCTACTCCCAACACCGCCGGATTCACAATATGAATCAAATCTGGCTGAAATAGCTCCAGCTCCCGCCGAATTGACGGCCCAGGCAGCGCTAGCTTCAGCTCAGGATACAACGGCAGCGGAAACCCCGGAATGCCATTGATCTTTGCCCCTTTATATTCCTTTAGCCCGCCGTCTGGCGAAAACACCAATACCTGATGTCCCAGTCGGTGTAGATGATCAACTGTGTGGCTGAGGCGCGTCACAATGCCATCAACCTTGGGTAAAAAAGTTTCGGTAAAGAGGGCAACACGCATAAGCAGCGACAGAATGAGGGCAACAGAATAAAGTAGCTAGCAAGAGTAATTAAGACTGTTCGGTACTGCCGAACAGTCTTAATTACTCTTTATCCGTTCCACTTGACCTTGGGTAGAATTTCAGTTGCATCAACTCGGTGCTTATACTTCATGGCAAAGTTGAGCAGCGAGTCGATCAACGAGTCAGACAGAAAATGCGGCTCCAATCCAAGGCTGAGCAGGTTGGTGTTCTTGGCATTGAAGTAATGCTCTTCTTTTTCAATGCGGGGGTTTTCGATGTGGTTGATATCCACCTTTAAGCCCAGTGCCGATCCTGCTTTTTGTACCATGTTGGCAATATCACTCACGCTGAATAGCTCGGTGAACTGGTTGAAAACACGGAACTCGCCCGGAGCGGCAGGAGTGGCGATCGCCAATTCCACACAGCGCACCGTATCACGGATATCTAAGAAGCCTCGCGTTTGTCCGCCTTTTCCATACACGGTTAGTGGGTGGGCGATCGCCGCTTGGATACAGAAACGGTTTAGCGCTGTGCCAAATACCCCGTCATAGTCGAGCCGATTGATCAGCAGCTCATCCATCCCTGTCTCTTCCGTCAACACCCCGTACACGATGCCCTGGTTGAGGTCAGTGGCACGTAAACCCCAAATACGGCAGGCAAAGTGGATATTGTGAGAATCGTGTACCTTGCTGAGGTGGTAGTACGAACCAGGTTGCTTAGGATAGGGCAGCGTATCTTTGCGCCCATTGTGCTCAATTGTGATGTAGCCTTCCTCAATGTCAATATTGGGGGTGCCGTACTCGCCCATCGTGCCCAGCTTTACCAAGTGGCAGTCAGGGAAGTGATCGTGCATGACATAGAGCAAGTTGAGCGTGCCTACCACGTTATTCACCTGGGTCAACACGGCGTGTTCCCGGTCAATCATGGAGAAAGGAGCAGACCGCTGTTCGCCAAAATGCACTACAGAATCGGGCTTAAACTGGAGCATTGCCTTTTCCAAAAAGGCATGGTTGCACAAGTCGCCCACAAATAGCTCAATCGTTTTTCCGGTCAAGTCTTTCCAGCGCTGTAGGCGAGTCTGGATCGGAGCGATAGGAGTTAATGTGTCAATACACAATTCGCTATCCCAATGTCGCCGTACCAGGCTATCTAAAATCCCTACCTCGTAACCCCGACTCGACAGGTGAAGCGCAGTTGCCCACCCACAGTATCCGTCGCCGCCAATAACTAAGACTCTCATGGTGCTCAATCTTTCATGCCGATACTCACGTAAATCTATCAGGTTTGGGGGCACTCTAGACCACTGTGGTGAATTCTTACAGGCGATGTGTTCTGGACGACAAAGGTAACACCGATACTAACTGCCGACTGAGAGAGAAGTTTTAGAAGCCATGCTCAACGCGATTTCTAAAATTCCTTTCACGAAAAAATCTGCATAAATGTAAGCGATATTACTTAATCTGAAGATAAATTTTGGGAACCCAACCTCCTCCTGACTGCTTACTGCCGTCGGGCTTTGTAGGTATGAAAGCCTTGAAATACACCTACTGTTTCAAATGTGTAAGTTGGAAGCAATTGAGGTGAAATAAATTGTCGAATCTCGCGAGGCAGCAGCTCATGTGCTGAAAGGTGTGTCTTGTAAAGACTGAGAAACAGAAAATTGCTTTGCGTTGTATTTTGCCTGATTAATTTTTGAATGTCGGCCTGATTTTCTTTTAGCAACTCAACACACTGATCTTGCAAATCATTACCCAAGATATTTGGAGCTTGAGGGCAAACATTCTCGTTGAGATAGCGCGTTAGCCGCTTGGTGGCATATCGGTTATAGGCTGGCTGAGATGGGTTGGTGAGTGCCATGGCAACTCCTAGACCAATAAATGCTAGGACTGACAAATAAAGGGAGATTTTCTTGTATTTCATAGGAGCTTTATAAACTCTTTTGAGTGAGCCATGGAAACGTGACGTGCGCGGATCTTTGACACCTCCGTGAGATTTTGGCATTTCTAACTATGAAACCAACGCTGGGAATTTCGTTCCTGGCATAGATGAAATGTTTTAGGAGAGCTGAATTGCAACCGAATCTGTCAGACGTTGACTAGTTAGGGATCAGCAAACAAAAATCATCCCGGTGTCATTCCCGCCTGCGCGGGAATCCATGATAAGCCTTCTGCTTGAGCCGGTATCTTAATTTCAACGCTGTTCCCTTACTGAGTTTGAAATCGCGCTTTAAACAATCAGCAACAGGGTCGAATCCTTACATCAATACCACTACCCCTAATTTGGAGGGCTAGTCTTGCTAAGAAGATTGTGCTATATTGGCAGATGTCATGGCGAGCGTAGCCAAGTGGTTAAGGCAGTGGATTGTGATTCCGCCATTCGTGGGTTCGAGCCCCATCGTTCGCCCTTACATACTCAGAGTATGCAGCCTTAGTGATTCAAGGACACATCTAAGGTTTCGAGAATCTATTTAAGCCAAGCGAGTCGGGTGTTCGGTTAAGCCGGGCACCCGATTCGCTTTTGGATATATTTAGGATTGCGCCCTCAGAGACGTAGAGCTGCTTTTAGCAACCTGAAGGCGATCTAACCAGACAGCCACATCTACCTGTAGAATTTGACCCAGGTTGAGTAAATGGTGAAGGTTGGCAATGCTTAAGGATAAGGGGTTCTGAGAAGTCTTTGCATTTTTATGCTGTAGAGAACTCTCTATGTGGCACTGAAAGTGGGGTAGAAAATGCTGTGGCAGAATTTGGTGGTGTAGGCTGCGGAAATAGAGTTCTTGGGCGCGGTCGAGCTGCAGAGGCAAGTGGAGATGGTGACCAACGGCAATTAACCGGGCAATCCAACACACGTCTGTTTCTAAGGTGGTGGGGTCGATGTTGTGTAACAGGTGCCAAAGCGATCGCAAGATCAGTCGCTCTAGCGTTTGTTTAATCTGGGGTTGTCGAATCTGGCAGTGGAGATGATTCGCTTCCGTGGCGATCGCCTCCAGTTCTGCCAGATAGCTAGTGCAGAGCTGCGGATGGACTGGCGGAAAATCACTGGTTTCGCGTTCAAGTGCCTGAAGTGACGTAATAACACGATGCCCTAGAGCCACCTCTGCCGCTACCTGTAGCTCATGAGGCACCTCCAAGCTGTCTCGCTGAAAGGCCATCAACACACCGTAGTTATCTCGATAGACCTGACTGTAAAGCTGGTCGAGTCGAGTTAGGGTTTCTTGACTCAAGAGCCGCATAATCCGATGGCGATCTTCAGCGAATAGGTTTTGGAGACCATAGGATTGATCCCCAAAGGCTCGGCTCATGGCTAAAATTACCTGAGCTGCGCTGGCGAGCTTCAGTGATTCAACAATGCTTTCCTTCAGTTGTAGGTAGACACGGCGACTGGTGAAGGGCTGAACACAGCAGTGGAAATCCCATCCGCCTAGATGCAGCACGGCATACACTAAGTTGACCGATTCTCGTGTAATTTCCGATGTGAGTTGGATGTGTCCAACTGCTAGGGTTAATGCCCCTATGCGCTGAAGCTGATAATCTAACCGCTGTGCCGTATAGCAGTACACGCGCTGTTCAGAAGAATAGGAATTAAACAGGGAGCTGATGGCATAATGAGCCGCTACCTGCTCGAAGCTAACGCGGGCAGAGTCTACGAGTTGACGAAATACCTCTGCACCGTTGGAAAATATCTCTACGTTGCTGGGGATCGTTGCTAGTCGCCGTACGAAGGCTTTTTCAAGCTGTACGCCAGTCAGGTCTTCGGCCAGTTCAAGGGCGCGGGCAGCATAGCGTAGAATTTGTGTTCCTTCAGGTCGTGACACTTCTTCAAAGAACCAGCCACAGCTTGTGTACATCAGCAGGGTGTGGCGCTGCATTTCGAGCAGCCGTAGGGCATCAACCCGTTCACTGTTGGTTAGCTTGTGGGTCTGATGGGCTGCTAAAAAGCGGTTGATCGTGGTGAGAGAGCGATCGCCGATCACATCTACATAGCCATCTCGCGCCTGCCACGGGTCTTTAAATAGCTTGCTGCCTTGCTCCTCATAAATGCGGATCAGTTGATCTCGCAGCCAGTTCAGCGTATCCCTCAGGGGTCTACGCCACTTTTGGTTCCATAACCCACCGCCGCCACAGCCACAGTCATCCTGCCAGCGATCGACTCCGTGAGAACAACTCCAGGCGGTAACTGGCTTCAAGTCCACTTCCCAGGTGGGTGGGTTAAAGCTGAGATAATGGGCAAAGTTGGTTACCGCCCAGCCATGCCGGGGAAATTCATCGGTAAAGGCATAGGCCAATGCCTTTTCGGTACCGCTCTTGTGGTGCCCAAAGGTTTCGCCATCGGTGGCCACTGAAATGAGCTGTGCCTGCCGATGATCGCCGCGCACCGCTTGCTCAATGCGTGCAGCAAAATGTTGAGAACTGCCTAGCACATCGTTGAAGCCCATGTCACGAGAAATAGGCCCATCGTAGAAAAAGATGTCGAGGTACGGGTAAGAAGTCTGCTCTGGCGCAGAATTGCGGGGTTCATCACACCAAACCCCCAACACCTGCTCTCCTTTCAAATAGCAGCGATAGGGCTGCACTGGGTCAATCTGTCCACCGCCTACCTCAGTCCATTGGGGATCAGGGTTTTCGGTGGTGGGGCAGGGGCGACACCGCTGGGCTTGAGAGGGAGCCAAAATAATAAAGCGGATACCTTCGTCTATCAGTATTTTGACAGTATCGTAGTCTATGGCCGTTTCAGCCAGCCACATGCCTTCGGGAGCACGTCCAAAGCGAGACTCAAAATCTGCCTTGCCCCAGCGAATTTGGGTGCGCTTGTCACGCTCATTTGCCAGCGGCAGAATGATGTGGTTATAGACTTGGGCGATCGCATTTCCATACCCATTGAGGCGATCGCAGCTTTTTCGGTCTGCTTCCACAATGCGCTGATACACCTCTGGGTCATATTGCTCTAGCCAACTCATCAGCGTTGGCCCAATATTGAAGCTTAAATACTCATAATTATTGACGATCCCCACCAATTCTCCCCGGTCGTTAAGCACACGAGCAAAGGCATTGGGGCGATAGCATTCGTGGTGAATCCGCTCATTCCAATCATGAAATGGGCTAGCGCTGGGCTGTCGTTCAACTGCATTGAGGTAAGGATTCTCACGCGGCGGCTGATAGAAATGCCCATGAACCGTCACAAATACACCTGTCTTCGACTGTTGGGGATCGTGTTGAGCAGTTGTAGAATCAGGTTCCGACAGACCTGGAGTAAAAGCTGAACTCGTTGCCAGATGGTCAAACTCTTGCGAGTTTACCGAATCAGACTGGGAAGAAGATGTCATGCAAATGAATCCGAAGAAGTTAAGGTGTCGAACAAACAGACGGGGGCAATCACGGGGATTAATCAAAGGGGTGTGGGAACATCCCAAACGGCTTAAGAATCCTTTGAACTCGATTTAGAAATTAGAAATACATGAGGCATCTTCTTAAGTACAAGTCAAGAGCAGCAATAGCCAAGATTCCCGTAACTAGAAAGCGAGCTATAGACCGTTTGATTGGCAAGACATTCTCATAAACGATGTAGGAGATGGGATCAAATGCTGCAAATATTGTCGCGGGAAAGTTCTGAGGAGATCGCAGTTTTTGTCATACGTTCAATGACATACGTTCAATGAATTAATCAGTAGGAAGGTGGCTGAAGGAGAGCGCTATTTATTCAACAACCTAGACATTAAATTAACTCTGAACTAATGTTTTCACGCTATGACTATCTATAACACTATGCAATCTGAAATACGTAAATTCCCAAACTTCTACAGATGAAGTTAATCATTCGAAGATGAAATTAATCATTCGTAACACTAGTTTGGAATACGTTAAAACCTGCTTGGTATCTTGAAGCGCGGCAGTAGGCGCAAGCGATCGCCATACCGTTATCCGGCTGACGCAGGCGGAACTTCTAGGGCGATCGCTCCCAATAGCCCCTTCCGAAAATCGTTTAAAATTTGGCATGCTGCCCGTTCGCGATCCTCTTTGTAGCGTTTGGCCGCGAGTACTTCTAGGTAACTTTCGCCTGTTAAATCTGTTGGGTCGAGATCATAGCGCGATCGCAGTCCGTCACCCACCGCTTCGGGGGCTTCGTCTTGAAGCTGTTTCCATAAATCGATAAAGGCCGACGCAACGCGCTGGTTGTCGTAGGCGGCTTCTCCAATATCGTCACAAATGGCTAGTTTCAGTGCCGCTGCTTGATCCCGCAGCTTTGAAGGCAGTACACCCGGAGCATCTAGCAACTCTAATTGATCAGAAATTCGCACCCAGCGCAACTGCCGTGTCACCCCAGCGCGGCGGGCACTTTCGACTACACGCCGATTCAACAGGCGGTTAATTAACGCAGACTTGCCCACGTTTGGAAAGCCAATGACGACCGCACGCACCGGACGGGGCAACATGCCGCGATCGCTGCGCCGTTGATTGATCTGCACCCCGGCAGCCTGGGCTGCCTTCATCACAACGTCCATACCTTTGCCGTGGTTAGCGTTGGTAAAATACGGAATCTGATCCTGCGCCAAAAACCACTCTTTCCAACTCTGATGCACAGAACTGGGGATCATATCGACTCGGTTCATCACCAGTACCCGATCTTTGCTGCCGATCCACTGCGGCACTTGCGGATGCTGGGTCGCTAACGGGATGCGCGCATCTCGCACCTCTAGAACTACATCCACTTTCTTCAATTGTTCCAGCAGGTTCCGCTCCGCTTTCGCGATGTGACCGGGATACCACTGAATAGGAGGAGAAGACATGGTGCAGGAAAGTAAGATATGAAGTGCAAGAATGATCTCCACCCTAGCATCAGAGAACGCGATCGCCAGTATTCCCTTTACTATTTGGCCAGCTTCAGAATTTTGGCAGCGGTGTCTACGGAGACAGGAAGGACAGATAGGCGATTTCCTGGGCGTACGACGAGTAGTTCATCGGGGGTGAACGTTTGTCGCAGTGTGTCTAAGGTCACTAGGGTTGGAAACTGCTCGACAAATTTGACTGACACGGTTTGCCATCGAGGATTGTCGGGAGGCGATTTGGGATCGTAGTACTTGCTCTGCGGATCAAATTGAGTTGGGTCTACGATGTCTGGTTTTGCCACTTCCATTAGCCCAATAATGCCGGGTGGAGTGGTGTTGGAGTGATAGAAAAAAATTAGCTCTCCAGGCTGCATTGAGCGCAGAAAGTTCCGTGCTTGATAGTTTCGCACACCGTCCCAAATTGTTTCGCGATCGCGCTCTAAGTCGTCAATACTGTAGACATCGGGTTCCGATTTCATTAGCCAGTACTTCATGAGATGTAATAGCCCTGGTCTCGTTTGATCTGAGCGTTTCGTTCTAGCACGGCAAAGCCAACGTGATTTTCACCAGTGTGGACTTTGCCGTCTGACGGGGCGGGTCGTTCAATCTGGATTTGGTGCAATCGGGGGCCAACGGCTGATGTAACCGTTAATTCCAGATCCTGATAAGCAATGGTTTCACCCTGAGCGGGAATTCGTTGTACCTGATGAATCAGAAACCCCCCCAAAGTTTGATAAGACTCTTCCAGAGGAAAATCTAAACCCAGCCAGTCATTCACCTCTTCTAGATTCATTTGAGCTTGTACTATTACCGTCCGGTTATCTAAGACCTTCACCATCGGCTCGTCTTGCTGATTCTCAGGCTCATCTGAATAGCCAATAATCTCCGATGCTAGATCTTTGAGGGTAACTAACCCAGCCGTTCCGCCAAACTCATCCACTACCATCACAAAGGACTGACCCGATCGCTGCATTAAATGCAAAAGCTCATTGAGCTGCAAATGTTCGGGTACTAGTTGTGCGGGGCGAACCCAGGGAGCAATGGGACTTTCTAAGGTCAGTAGCCCTTGGGCGATTGGGGCTGCTAGCTCTTTGAAGTAAATGATCCCCACGATCTCATCCAGCGAATTTTCTACTACGGGGTAGCGGGAATGACCAGAGCTAGAAACTTCGTGAAGTAACGTTTGAAACGTCGCCTCTTTGGGAATGGCTTCAATGCTGATCCGGGGAACCATGACTTCGCGGACTGAAACGTCGGCAAATTCCAGTACGTTAGTCAACAGTTCCCGTTCTTCTGCCTCTAATCCTGTGGAGCTAATCGAGTTTTGAATAATCAGTTGCAGCTCTTCGGGACTGACTCGGTTGTACCAACTCGATCCGCTGTAGCGAATGCCGACGCTTTTCAACAGCCAACGGGTCGATTGGTTTAACACCCAAATGAACGGGTTAAAGATACGGGCGATCGCCAAACTGGGTGGGCCTAAAAATCGGGCTAGCTGCTCAGGATAGATCAGCGCCACTGCTTTGGGGCACAGTTCTCCCAATACAATTTGTAGGTAAGCAATGACTAAAAATGCGCTTAACACTGCCAAGGAGTGGGGCAATACGCTTTGAATTTGGACTGACAGCGGCAAAGTTCGCAGCCACGACTGTAAGATAACGGCGACAGTGTTTTCCCCAATCCAGCCCAGTGCCAAGCTAGACAGCGTGATTCCCAATTGCGCTGTAGACAAGAGCCTTTCAATACTACGATGCAGGTCTTGCACCGTTTGTGCTTGCACATCTCCCGCTAGGGCGAGCTGATTAATTCGAGACTGCCGAACTGAAACGATAGAAAATTCAGCCGTGACAAAGAATGCATTGATCGCAATCAGCAGAAACACTGATAAAACCCGCAGCAGAATGTCCGAACCCGTTAATGGAAGGGGAGTGTTGGCTGCTAATCCAATTGGAGTCAAGGGAATCATCCGTGGCGGTTAAATGGGAAGGAGATGACACGCTCAACTCCATGCTTAGAAGTTGCAACGTCGATCTGTCTGTGATTAGCCAATAGGCGATCGCTCATAGAACCAGCCATACTATGCCCAGAAACACCTTCAGGAAGTCGTAGACCCACGGTATGAGGTCTGGCTGGGAGCGGATTAAAACCACTGGGAGACAACTCATCCGGCGAGAGTGGGGAAGATGGCAGGGTGTCGGGTGGCAAATCACCTGGTGACAGATTCTCAGGCTGTAGATTGCTGGGTGGGGCAGGGGAGACACTGGGTTGAACAGCGTTGGGTTGATATACAGGTGGAACTACAGCACCTGATTGAATGGGCTGCATCGTACTTGATTGGGCGTTCTCAGGCTGAGCGATCGCACCATTGCCGCTAATCCGGCCTTTTACTTCTTCTAAAATTTTAGTCTCAGGCACAATCATCATTTCTTGGTGTCGTGGCTGGCTTTGGGCATCTTCGCTACCTGGTGGCACTGGCCGCACGTCTGGCTGGGTAATTCCTTTCAGCGCTTCTCGCCCTAATGCATAACCCCAAGCAGCACTGAGAACGCCTGCTCCTCCCATCAGAGCCAGTAAGAGGAGAGTGAGGGCAACGGTCGGGTTTACTTTCATATGCTACGGGTAAGAAAATAACTCAATACAAAGTATAAGGCTTCCAAGAATACCAGCTAGAAAGAGGCATTGCTCAACCTGGAGACGAATTTGGAGCGATCCTGTCAACATAGAATTCGTAATCGAATCGAGCGAAGCCTACAGGGAAGCGTAGGAGCTAACAAGCTGGGGTTCAATTGAGGAGCGATCGCCCTCCATCAACGCCCAGGTTTCTCCCTACAACATGTTGGCTCTGGCAAGTTTTGGCTCTGGCAAGTTACCAGTGGCCGCATCTCTCCAAGATAACGCTGTTATTTTTCAGAATGTTTATTTTTTGGGTAGTCCTAAATTGGTAAGGATTTTTTGATGGGCGGGCTTCGCCCGCCCATCAAAAAATCCTTACCAATTTAGGACTACCATTTTTTGAAACGGTTCCCGCAGTAAATCTTTTCAAAAACAAACAACATTGTGGAAACCAACTCGATAACTGCTTCAAGATAGCTTGCCTCAAGATAGAATATAAGCCAAACTGTTGATGAAGGAACCAGGGTTGGCCGAGCGGATTAGGCAGCGAACTCATAATTCGCCCCAGGCAGGTTCGACCCCTGCACCCTGGATACAGCGCTTTGCGCTTGGATAAAACCAGACTTTTGATGAAAAGCCGCGCTCCGTGAGGCTTTTCATCAAAAGTCTGTACCTCATGCACTTGAAAAGTGCTGTATACCGATTCTCAATTGCGAAAGAACTGGGTCGTAATTGTTGGGAGGATTATAAAGCGAGGCTCTTAACAAACGTGGACAAGCGTAATTAAACACATATAGCGGTTCCTGGTTCAGTGAAGTACAAGTTGATTTTTAAAAGCCTTATTCAGCAAGGGTTTTGCCGGGATCCACTGTACCTCACCCGGCAAAGAACCGCTATAGCAATCCTAAATAATTTGTGAGATGGGTTGTGAGTGAAGCAGCCTGCCCCACTCACAACCCGGTTAGGATTGCTATAAGACCCAAAAGGTTGAGAATCAGAAGTATGATTGGGTTTGGCATTTTTAATGTTGAACCATGACCAGTCAGTCTGCTGTTTCCGCTGCATCGTTTGCGTCTATTGCCACACTAGATCTGGTTACAGTGCGCCAAAATTTGCTCGATTTGTTTTGCCAGGTGGCTTACAAAGAGGGAGATTTCGTCTTGTCTTCGGGACAACACAGTACGTATTACATCAATGGTAAGCAGGTGACACTGCATCCGTGGGGTGGGGTGGCCGTTGGTCGCCTGCTGCTATCGCTCTTGCCTGCCGACACAGTGGCAGTGGCGGGGTTAACCTTGGGTGCAGATCCGCTAGTTACTGCTACGAGTGTGGTGGGTGCCTACGAAGGGCGATCGCTAGCTGCACTCATTATTCGCAAGGAAGCTAAAGGGCACGGTACTCAGGCGTATATTGAAGGGCCAACGCTGCCGCCCGACAGCTCGGTTGTGGTTTTAGAAGACGTAGTTACAACTGGACAGTCTGCTCTAAAGGCTGTGGAACACTTGCGTCAAGCTGGTTACACTGTCAAGCAAGTAATTGCTCTTGTAGATCGGCTTCAGGGCGGAGCAGCCCTGTACCAGCAAGAGGGGCTTCAGTTTCAGACGGTATTTTCAATTCAAGACCTTCAGGCGTATTGGGCAGAGCTACACCCAACGGCGTAGAGTCCCAACAGCGTAAAGGCTAGGCGCGAACGGCTATTTATTAGACCCCATGCGTGAATTGTTTCCCGGCGAAGCTAAAAAACAATTCACGCTCACGAAAAGCATTCAGGCAAGAGGTCTAGTGCATAAGTCATGATTCGCATTGGAAAAATGGTAGTGGTGTTGATGTAAGGATTTTTTGAAGTGGGGGGGGGGCGCGCGGAGCGCGAAATGGCATGGGGAACCGCCCTCCCCAATGTGGTATTGGGGACGGGGCGGTTGGAGGAGAAGCGGGGGCGGGGTCGGGGGGGGGTGGGGGGGGTGGTGTTTTTGGTGGGGGG